>NZ_DHXT01000159.1:20982-31968 GCF_002413825.1 Rhodoferax sp. UBA5149 | reverse complement strand
GTCGCCCACATCGTCATCGACGGTGGCATCGAGGGGGATCGTTTGCTCTCGGCGTTTCCCGGTCGTCAAAATGAAAAAGGGCCCGATGGCTTGCTCTCGATCGACGCCATCGCGGAAACCTACTGGCAAGTTCACCTGCAACAGCGCAGCGCCTGGACCCATGAACTGGAATTGCGGCCATGGTCGGAACCGTTTTGACCATTGCGCAGACGCCATGACCCATCCGTCCATCCATGCCGCGCAGCAGCCAGAAAAGCTTGCTGCGGTGTTTGTCCCGAGTGGCGTGTCACTCACGTACGGGGCACTCGACCAAGGTGCGAACCAGGCCGCCCGGGTATTGCGCCCGTTCGGCGTAGTCCCGGGCGACGGCGTGGTTTTCTGCGTCGACAATTCCCCGGAATTTTTGCAAATTGCCTGGGGCTGCCAACGAATCGGCGTCCGCTTCACACCGGCATCTACCCGCTTGGGTGCCGAGGACCTTCACCATATCGTTCGCGATAGCGGAGCGAAAGTCCTCATCGTGTCTGCAAGAGTAGAGTGCGCAACGAAGCTTTCTCTTTATGAGCTCGACGGCGTGAGGTTACTGTCGTTGAAAGGCGATCTCCCTGGATTTGTTCGATGGGAAGGCCAGATAAATCAAGTTGAGGACACTGCAATCGAAAACCCGACACCGGGGCGGGAAATGATGTATTCCTCCGGCACGACCGGACGCCCAAAAGGCGTCCGCAAGCCGATGCCGACGGGAAAGTTTGACGATCCGGATTCTCGCAATGCGGGCGCGGATAAGCGACCCGGCGCCGGACCGGATATGGTCCATTTATGCACCTCGCCCCTGTACCATGCCGCGCCCTATCGCAGTGTCGCGGCGACGCTGGCCATCGGCGGCACAAGCGTTGTGCTCGAAAAATTCGATGCCGCACTGGCGCTGGAATGCATTGCCCGATTCGGCGTCACGCACAGCGTGTGGGTTCCTACCATGTTCAACCGGCTTCTCCGGCTTCCTTCGGAAGTGCGTGACTCGGTCGGTGACTTGTCGAGACATCAAGCGGCGTACCATGGTGCGGCACCCTGTCCGGTTCATATCAAGGAGCAAATGATCGGCTGGTGGGGCCCGATCATGTACGAATACTATGCAGGAACCGAAGGGATCGGTGCCTGTGCGATCGACTCGCAGGAATGGTTGCAACATAAGGGTTCTGTTGGAAGGGCCGTTGACGGGATCATTCATATTCTCGACGCTGACGACAAGGAACTGCCGAGCGGTATGACCGGCCTGGTTTTTTTCGAAAGTACCTCGACCTTCGAATACTTCAATGACGGTGCCAAGACGGGACGCTCCAAAAGCAGGCAAGGGTGGTGGACCTACGGCGACATTGGCCATGTTGACGAAGAAGGCTATCTGTACCTCACGGACCGCCGGGACTTTGTGATTATTTCGGGCGGCGTGAATGTCTACCCGCAGGAGATTGAAGACTTCCTGCTGCGCGATAGCCGTGTCCTGGACGCCGCAGTGTTCGGCGTGCCTGATGACGAGTACGGCGAAGCGATTCAGGCTATCGTTCAGGTAAGCGAGCAATCTGCACTCGACGTCAATGAATTGGCACAAGAACTACGGGCAAAGTGCCGGGAGCATCTGGGGCCCGTCAAGACGCCGCGAAACGTGCAGCTCGTTCATGATTTCCCCCGCCTGCCGACCGGGAAGCTGCACAAGAAAGCCCTGCGCGATGCGTTCCTCGCATCCTCGGGAACAGTAGCTATCGGGATGCCGGGATCGTGACGCGCGCCTCACATCATTCGTCGGTGAACTACTTTTTATCAGGCGCATTGACCAGAAGATTTGCACCCGCAGTCCGAACGGCATTGATCATTTCGCGCTTGACGGAATCATGGCACATGGCACGCGCAATCATCACGGCACCGACGTTTTGGGCGATCAGTGTCCATGCGGTGGTGTCTGATCCGGTCAATTCCTTCAATACGTTTTTGAATTGAAGAATTCCTGCTTCGAATGTCGCACGGACCTCATCAGTGGACCGTGCGACCTCTGCAGTCAAGGAAGGGAGTGGACACCCGTGTTCTGGTGATCGGACGTGCTGCATGCTGAGATAGCTCGCCAGCGCCTTGAGCATTGCTCCGGTGTCGCCCGGTGTCAGGTCCGCGAAGCGGTGCACGGTTCGATCTAGTTCGGCTTCGATAAGCGCAGAGAAAAGAGCGTTCTTGTTGTCAAAGTGCTTATACAGCGAACCCGTTGTCAGGCTCGCGGCACCCGCCAGCGCATCAACACCGGTCGCCGCGAAGCCATGTTTTTTTGCATAGCTCCCGCTCTCAGATAGCAGTTGTTGCCGCACCTGTTCTTTGTGTTCCTTCGAGTAACGCATATGAGTTTTAAGTTTAGGCGAAAACGTCTATTGACAGTAATAAAGTTATTTTATAGGATAACGATCATGATCCAAAAAGCAAAATTAATCGAGGTGGTATATGAGTAGTACTGAGTCAGCAGAGTGGAAAAAAACAGCATGCATCATCTGCGCGCTCAATTGCGGTCTTGAAGTCCAAACCAAGGGACCGCGGATCATTCGTATCCGTGCGGACAAGGAACACCCCATTTCGCACGGCTACCTGTGCGAAAAAGCGCAACGCATGGACTACTACCAGAATGGCGCTGACCGACTGTCTTCCCCCATGCGCAGGCGAGCCGATGGCCGCTACGAGGCGATTGACTGGGATACGGCGATCCGTGAAATCGCGGAGAAATTTGCTGCAATCAAATTCAAGCATGGTGGTGAAAGCATCCTCTACTACGGCGGAGGTAGCCAGGGCAATCACTTGGGCGGAACGTACGCAGACAGCACGACCAAGGCATTGGGTATCCAGTACCGTTCCAACGCGCTGGCGCAGGAGAAGACGGGTGAGGCTTGGGTGCAGGGCAAGATGATGGGCTCTGGTGTGCATTGTGATTTCGAGCATGCCGAAGTTGCGGTCTTTCTCGGCAAAAACCCATGGCAGTCGCACGGCTTTGCAAGATCCCGCGTGATTCTGCGTGACATGCAAAAAGACCCGAACCGTTCCATCATCGTCATTGATCCCTGCAAGACGGAGACCGCAGCGATGGCGGACTACCACCTGGCGGTCAAACCGGGAACCGACGCCTGGTGTCTTACTGCCATGGCCGCGATCATCGTGCAGGAGGGCCTTGCCCCAGCGGATTGGCATGCAGAGCACACCACCGGGCTCAGTGACATCGTCGCTGTGCTGCGACGCATATCCATCTTGCGGTATGCTCAAATTTGCGGCGTTGACGAGGCCTTGCTACGCAGCGCAACGCGCCGTATCGCTCACGCCAAGAGCGTCTCCATGCTGGAAGACCTGGGTGTGCAAATGAACATCCACTCCACACTCAATAGTTATCTGAACCGTCTGGTTTGGCTGTTGACCGGGCACTATGGCCGCCCGGGCACCAATAATGCCTTCGTGCCCTTCATCAATTTTTCTTATTCGGGCCGCGACCAAGCCAAGAAGGCTTCCAAATCTGCAACTGGCGTGCCGAAGGCCGGTCGAACCAGTCCGGTGACGGGCTCAAAGGTCATCATGGGATTGATCCCCTGTAACGTGATTCCGGAAGAAATTCTCACGGATCATCCAAAGCGCTTCCGTGCCATGTTCATCGAAAGCTCCAATCCAGTGCATTCACTGGCCGATAGCCAGAAGATGCGCGAAGCCCTGCGCGCCTTGGAGCTGAGCGTGGTGATTGATGTGGCGATGACGGAAACTGCCCAGCAGGCCGACTACGTCCTTCCTGCCTCCAGCGCCTTTGAAAAAGCAGAGGCCACCTTCTTCAATATTGAAGTTCCCAGAAACGGATTTCATCTGCGTCAACCGTTGTTCGAGCAGCGGGAGGGCACTTTGACCGAAGCAGAAATCCACGCGCGCTTGGTGGAAGCACTCGGCGCCGTGGGACCTGCGCAATATGGCTTTTTGCGCAAGGCAGCAGGATGGGGACTGCTGCCTTACGCCCTGGCTTTTGGGTGGAAATCCATGCGCGACAAGCGAGTGGCCCGCAATGCCCCGGTGGTGCTTTATCGAACCCTGGGGCCACATATGCCAAAGGGCATGGCGGCCGGAGCTTCACTTTGGGGAATTTGCCAGATGTACGTTCGCCAGCAACCACAGGCGGCTGCCCGCGCCGGTTTTGGCGGCCACCCCATATTGGCGGCGAACCGCTTGTTCAAAGCCATTGTGGGTAGCCCATCGGGAGTGATCTACGCCGATACCGAATACAGCCATAGCTGGAAGGCGGTGCGCCTTCCAGGTCAAAGAATCAACCTATGGATTCCGGAGTTGCTGCCGGAGATCGAGAAACTGGCACAAGGTGGTCCTGCGGTGGATGCGCAGTACCCGTTTGTACTCTCCGCAGGCGAACGCCGTACCGAAACCTCCAATACGACGTTCCGGGACAGCAGTTGGCACAAGAAGGGTCCCTTTGGAACCTTGCGCATGTGTCCCCAGGATGCGGCCGCCTTAGGTTGTCAGGCGGGGGAGTGGGTCCGAGTCACCACACGTCGTGGAAGCGCGGATGCTGAAGTGGAGCTGTCCGAAGCACTTCAATCCGGGCATGTTTCATTACCCAACGGCCTGGGCTTGGATTACCGCCGCGCCGATGGCGTGGTCGAGCGCAAAGGCGTACCTCTGAACGAGCTGACGGGAGTCACGGAGCGCGACCCCATTGCCGGAACACCTTGGCACAAACGGGTGCCGGCGCGCATCGAGCGAATTCCCACGTCGGCACCGGTCTCGGCCTAAGCATTCGCATCCTGCATTTGTCACCGCCCCTCGCGCTGTATTGAAGCGGCGCGGGGATCAACTTAGCCATTTGAAACCCAAAGTACCTCATGAGTTCAAGCAGCAGTCCCGCACTCCTTCGAGAGAAAGTGCTCAGCGTCCACCATTGGAATGACACGCTTTTCAGCTTCACAACCACACGCAATTCCGCGTTGCGCTTCCAGTCTGGCCAGTTCGTGATGATTGGTTTGGAGATTCAGGGCCGTCCTTTGCTGCGCGCTTACAGCATCGTCAGCCCGCATTACGAGGAACATCTGGAGTTCTACAGTATCAAGGTGCCGGACGGCCCCCTGACCTCGCATTTGCAGCACTTGCAGGTGGGTGACACGCTGTTGGTGGGACGTAAACCGACGGGGACGTTGATCAAAGACAACTTGCGCCCGGGTCGCAACCTCTACCTCCTGAGTACGGGGACGGGCCTGGCGCCTTTCATGAGCATCGTGCGGGACCCGGACTACTACGAAGCCTATGAGCACATCGTTCTGGTCCATGGGGTGCGTTACGTCAGCGAGCTGGGTTACCACGATGACATCAAGGAGACCTTGCCAACGCACGAATACCTCGGCGAGGCGGTTCAGCAAAAGCTTCGCTACTTCCCCACCGCGACGCGGGAGCCGTTTGTGCAGCAGGGCCGTATCACTGACTTGCTGGAGTCGGGAAATATCGAACGCGACCTCGGGCTACCCGCCATCGATCCATCGCACGACCGAGTGATGATCTGCGGCAACCCCGGTGTGCTGGTTGATCTCGTGGAAATACTGCACCGACGAGGATTCGATGAAGGGTCGATGCAAAAGCAGGGCAGCTACGTGGTTGAGCGCGCCTTTGTCGAAAAGTAACCAAAAAAAAGAAAAAAGTCTATGACCTTCGTCGTTGCCGAATCGTGCATCAAATGCAAATACACCGACTGCGTGCAAGTCTGCCCGGTCGATTGCTTCATGGAGGGGCCGAACTTTCTGGTGATTGACCCCAGCGCTTGCATTGACTGTGGTGTGTGCGTGCCAGAGTGCCCAGTGGAGGCCATCTTTGCCGACGATGACCTGCCGGGATATCAGCTTCAATTCCTGGAAATCAATGCTGAGATTGCCGCGAGCGGCAAATGGCCCGTCATTACGACGCAAAAGCCGCCACTCCCTGAGCATGAGAGGTATAAGACCATTGCGGACAAGCTGCGCCTGCTTGATCGTAACGGAGCGTAGACCACTTGACCAACAGCGGCGGCTGGATCTATGGCGGCAGCAAGGAGATTCAACGCAACATCATCTCCAAACGCTGATAGCGAGGCGACCGGGCCATGACGATCAGTACCGATTCAGACCACGGCCGGAGGTATGTTCGGGAAAGTCGTGCGCGTCGTACCAGCGGTCCTTGGCGGCGAAATACGCGCGCGGGAATTGGAGCACCGGATGATCGGCGGGATGGCCAGCGCGTCTTACGAAGCCAAGAACGGTGGCCGCAACCGCGTGGTGACCTATGCGCCGCGGCAGTCATCGCCCTGAGCCAATCTTGGACTTTGAATCGCGTCGGATAAGACATCCCGTTGTCGATCCAGTTTGACCCGAGTGCGTAGTTTCGTCATGCCGCGTCTTGCTCTGTTAGTCCGTCGCGCCAGTCGAATGCGAGGTGCCATATCCTTGTGGCTACGGAATGCAATTGACCAATTTCCGTTCGAAGCCACGGTCTGGGTACGACTGCGCAGGACTGCAAGTCCTTGATGATTATTTCGGATTTTCTTGACCAACCTGTGGCGATGCGTGTTTTGAGAAAGTGGTCTGAATTTTCGCAATGCAGCGTTTTCTGGTATTGGTCAGCGGCTGCTTTCTGGCGGGTCAGTTTCAAGACGTGGCCTGGCCAGGGTCGATTGACAGCCAAAACCGACTTACGAAAGTATGCGTCAGTTGCTTGACGATTGGTGTGCTCGATGCCCGATGTTCTGCTTTAGCAGGTAGATAATTGACCAACGCGCTGTTCACTGCATGAGCAGGCGAGTCGGAATGGAGAACGATCATGGCCCTATTCAAACGTATCGCTGTTGCCATTGATGGCAGCAGTGTGGCCAAAGTGGCCTTGCGTGAGTCCATCAAGCTCGCCAAGGATCAGCAGTTTGCCTTGCGCATTGTCTTCGTGGTCGATGTCGTTCCGCCCAGCGCCGAGTCGCCCTATGAACTCACGGAGTATGAGAACGCAAGTCGACGAGACGGTGACAGAGTACTGAAACAGGCCGCAGCGGTAGCACGTAAGGCGGGGGTCGAGGCCGAACCCGTCCGGCTTGAGGTTCAATCGCTTCGGGACCGCATCGCCAATGAGATCGCCCGCAACGCCAAGGCGCGGCGCGCCGACCTGATTGTGATTGGCACGCACGCACGGATGCCGCGGCCTGAGTCGGATGTTCATCGGCGGCGTTGCGGAATCTTTGATCTGGATCGCACTGGCACCTGTACTGCTGATACGGGGCCGCCATGGTCCATCCGAATCGAGTTGATCATGTGCGCCCGTCGTAGCGCCGCAGTCTGCCAGCGGCGGACAGACACATGGTGACGCGCCCGTACCCGCCGGCGGCACCGCATCTGGACGCGGTAAATTCCCCGGCCGAAGAGACAGCGAGTGCACCGGACGTGGACCTCGCCATCGGCCTCACAAGCGCCGAGGCCAAAGCCCAGATCCTGGAGCATGGCTACAACGAAGTCGAAGAACGGCCAGAGCATCCGATGCGGCGATTTTTGGGCAAGTTCTGGGGCCTGTCCGCCTGGATGCTTGAACTGATCATGGTCTTGTCTGCGGTGCTGCGAAAGTACTCCGACCTCGCCATCGTGGCCGCGCTGCTGATCCTGAACGCCGTTTTGGGATTTACGCAGGAGCGCCGTGCAGCGGGCGTGGTGCAGGCGCTGAGGCGACGCCTGCAGGTGAGCGCGCGCGTGCTGCGCGACGCAAGCTGGCAGGTCATCGCCGCCCGCGAACTGGTGCCCGGCGACATCGTCCGGGTGCGCTCGGGGGACATAGTTCCCGCCGACTTGAGGCTCTTGAGCGGCAGCATGAGTGTCGATCAGTCGGCCCTCACCGGCGAGTCGACTGACATTGATAAGGTGGCGGGTGACGAACTGTCTTCAGGCTCGGTGGTTCGGCGCGGCGAAGGCAGTGCCCGTGTCTTGCTGACGGGCGCGCGAACCTTGTTCGGCCGCACCACCGAACTGGTCCAGCAGGCACGTCCCAAGCTACACATTGAAGCGGTCGTGTCCCGGGTGGTACGCTGGCTGTTCGTGATCGTCGGCACGATGTTGGGCATAGTGACGGTGATCTCTCTCATGCGCGGCGCCTCGTTGGTCGAGATGATCCCGCTCATGCTGGTGCTGTTGATGAGCGCCGTGCCGGTGGCGCTGCCGGTCATGTTCACGGTGAGCATGGCGGTAGGTTCCAGCGAACTCGCCAAGCGCGGCGTCCTGGTCACGCGACTGAGTGCAGCCGAGGATGCCGCCACGATGGACGTGCTGTGCGTGGACAAAACCGGCACTATCACGATGAATCAGCTCGCCATCACGGGCGTCATCGCGCTCGAAGATGCGACCGAATCGGAGGTGCTGCGCGCCGGTGCCCTGGCGTCGCAGGAGGCCGACCAGGACCCCATCGATCTGGCCTTTCTTGACGCCGCCAAGAAGCGCCAAGTCTTCGATGGTCAGTTGCCGGTCACGCCAGTTTCATTCGCGCCCTTCGACGCGAAGACCCGGCGCACCGAGGCTGTGTTCAGCCAGAACATGCAGCGACTGCGGGTGATGAAGGGTGCGGTGCGCACCGTCGCCGAGGCTTGCGGCCTGGCTGCACCCGCGATCGAAGCCCTGGAGGCGCGGGTCAGCGACTCGGCTCGTAAAGGCTACCGAACCCTGGCGGTGGCCCGTGGACCGGAAGCGGCGATGCCGACCCTGCTCGGACTGGTGACCCTGATCGATCCGCTTCGCCCCGATGCCGCCAAACTCATTGCCGACCTTCGCGGTCTTGGTATCGGCGTGAAAATGCTGACGGGCGATGCGTTGCCGGTTGCGATCGAGATCGCCAGGCGCGTGGGTCTGCCAAACATCCGGCGGGTCGACGAACTGAAAGCCGACAGCGCGAAGACCAACACCGATCAGACGGACTCCCTGGCAACCGTGGATGGGTTCGCGGAGGTGTACCCGCAGGACAAGTACACGGTGGTGCAGCACCTGCAAGCCGCCGGCCACGTCACCGGCATGACCGGCGACGGCGTCAACGATGCGCCAGCGCTGCGTCAGGCCGAGGTCGGCATAGCGGTCAGTACCGCCACCGATGTCGCCAAGGGCGCCGCCAGCGTCGTGTTGACGCAGGCCGGCTTGAGCAACATCGTCGCACTCGTTGAGCAGGGACGCACCATCTACCAGCGCATCCTCACCTGGATCATCAACAAAATCAGTCGCACAATCCTGAAGTCGGCATTTGTCGCGATCGCCTACGTGCTGACGGGCAAGTTCGTCGTGTCCGCCTTCGCGATGCTGCTGCTGACGTTCATGACCGACTTCGCGAAGATCGCCCTCGCGACCGACCATGTGCGATCTTCGCGCAACCCCGAGACCTGGAACATCGGTGGCTTTGTCGCGGTCTCGGTCGCACTGGGCCTGTGCATGCTTGCCGAGGCACTGGCACTGCTGTGGTTTGCGTGGTCGCCCTTCGGCCTGGCTGTCCACGACGAGGCCCTGTACACGTTCAGCTTCCTTTTGCTGCTGTATCTGGCGGTGTTTTCCATCATCTCCGCCCGGGAACGCCGCTGGTTCTGGACGACGATGCCCAGCGCTACCCTCATCGCCGCCCTCGCGGCCGATGCGCTGGTCGGCACCGCGCTGACCTATGTGGGATTGCCAAGCCTGGCGCCACTGCCTTGGTGGCAAACCCTCGTTCTTCTGGCCTACGCCATGTTCGCCTGCCTCGTGGTCAATGATGCCGTGAAAGTTACGTTGACGCGCTGGCTGGTTCCGGGGGCGGCGGCGTGAATAGCGCCCATGTTGAATGCGAGTCGGCCGTCCCTTTTTGGCTCGGGCACCGACCTCGTTGGTTGCGTGCTCTTCTCTGGCTGAGTGGATGGGCTATACCGATCGTCTCTTCTTGGTCGGGTGCGGGTGGTGCGGTCATTGAAATCGCCGCCGCTTTGCCGACCGTCAACCTGCAAGGTCAGGTATCAAGCAAGCATTTTTGGAATTTCTACAGCCGCTTGCAGTCTCTTGCGGTCCGAAAGCGACGGCGTGCACAGGGGTGGTTTCAGCAGCGTCAGCCAGCCAGCGCCCGCAACACATTCTCCGCCGTCGCCGGCGCCGTCAAGCGCACGGCCTGCCCATCTGCGCGTGCCTGCGCTATGGCATCGCGCAGCGCCTCGTACACGCTGATCGCCAGCATCAGCGGCGGCTCGCCGACGGCCTTGCTGCCGAACACATTGTCTTCGCGATTCGGTTCGGGCCAGAGATCGACCTTGAAGTGTTCCGGCACATCGCCTGCGGTGGGAATCTTGTAGGTGCTGGGGGCGTGGGTGCTCAATTGCCCCTTGTCGTTCCACACCAGTTGCTCGGTGGTGAGCCAGCCCATGCCTTGCACAAAGCCGCCTTCGATCTGGCCGATGTCGATGGCGGGGTTGATGGAGCGGCCGACGTCGTGCAGGATGTCCACTCTGAGCACGCGGCTCTCGCCGGTCAGCGTGTCGATCGCCACTTCGGTGCAGGCGGCGCCGTAGGCGAAGTAATAAAACGGTCGCCCGGTCAAGGTGGTCTTGTCGTAGTGGATTTTCGGCGTGCGGTAAAAGCCGTCACTCCAGAGCTGGATGCGGTTCGCATGGGCCAGCTTCACCACCTCGTCAAAGCTGCGCGTCGTGTTGGGGGACAGCACCTGTCCGCCTTCGAAGCGGATGGCACCCGCCCCGCAGCCGTCCAGACCGCAGACGAATGCGCTCAGGTTGTCGCGCACGTGGCGGGCCGCAAACTGGGCGGCTCGGCCATTCAGGTCGGTGCCGGCCGAAGCGGCGGTGGCCGAGGCATTGGGGATCTTGCTGGTGTCGCTGGCGGTGGCCAGCACGCGCTCAAACGGCACACCGAGCTCGTCGGCCACGATTTGCGCCACCTTGGTGTTCAGGCCCTGGCCCATCTCGGTGCCGCCGTG
>NZ_DHXT01000159.1:19571-20824 GCF_002413825.1 Rhodoferax sp. UBA5149 | reverse complement strand
TGGCCCATCTCGGTGCCGCCGTGGTTGACCTGGATGCTGCCATCCAGATAGACGTGCACCAAGGCACCGGCCTGGTTGAACAGCGTCGCGGTGAAGGAGATGCCGAACTTGACGGGCGTGAGGGCGAGGCCGCGCTGGATCACCGGGCGGCCAGCGTTCCATAAGAAAATAGCCTCCCGCCTTCGTCGATACTGCGCGGACAGCTCCAGTTTTGATAGCAAAGGCTGCAGGATGTTGTCTTCCACCGGCATGCCGTAGTGGGTGGTGTCGCGGCGCGGGGCTTCGACGTACTCAGCCCGAACGGGGGATATTTCCGTTCGCCCTGAGCCTGTCGAAGGGCTCACCAGTTCATCGCCGTACAGGTTGCGCAGCCGCACATCCAGCGGGTCCAGTCCGAGATGGCGCGCCACGTCGCCCAGGATGGTCTCGATCACGATCATCCCTTGCGGTCCGCCAAAGCCGCGAAAAGCCGTATGGCTTTGCGTGTTGAGCTTGCAGCGGTAGGACGCAATCGCCACGTCTTCCAGGAAGTAGGCGTTGTCGGCGTGGAAGATGGCGCGGTCGGCCACCGGGCCGGACAGGTCGGCGCTGAAGCCGCAGTTGACGGCCATCATGAGCTTCAGGCCGCTGAGGCGCCCGGTGTCGTCAAAGCCTGCCGTGTACTCGTAGGCAAACGGGTGCCGCTTGCCGGTGACCATGAAGTCATCGTCGCGGTCCAGCCGCAGTTTGATCGGGCGTTTGAGCTTGTGCGCCGCCACCGCCGCCCACACCGCCAGGTGCCCGGCCTGCGTTTCCTTGCCGCCAAAGCCGCCCCCCATGCGGCGGCATTCCACGCGCACGGCATGGTTGTCCAGCCCCAAGGCGTGTGCCACCCAGTGCTGCACTTCGCCGGGGTGTTGCGTGCTGGAATGAACGAGCCACTGGTTCTGCTCCTGCGGCAGTACGTAGGCCACTTGGCCTTCCAGATAAAAATGTTCCTGGCCGCCCACTTCGAGCGTTCCGCTCAGAGTGTGCGCGGCCCGGGACAAGGCCTGTGCGGCGTCACCGCGCTGCACAAACACCGGTGGCAGCACATAGCTTTGCGCCGCCAGCGCGTCCTGGATCGTGAGGATGGCGGGCAGGGCTTCAAGGTCGAGCTTGACCTGGCGCGCCGCGTGCCGCGCCTGCAGCACGCTGTCGGCCACCACCACGCCGATGACCTGGCCAATGTGATGCACCGTGTCGATGGCGAAGACCGGCTCATCGCCGGCAAA
>NZ_DHXT01000159.1:17786-19286 GCF_002413825.1 Rhodoferax sp. UBA5149 | reverse complement strand
GCTGGCGTCAACGCCGCGCAGCTTGCCGTGCGCCATCGTAGAGAGAATCGGCGCGGCGTAGAGCGTGCCGCGCACCTCGGGGATGTCGTCCACGTAGGTGGCCGCGCCTGCCACCTGAGCCGCAGCGCTCTCGTGCGCCTGTGACCGACCGCTGACGTGCTGCTGTGAGCCGGTACTGGCACGTGCCGGAGATTGGCCGCCGTCATTCATGCGGACTCTCCTTCCAGCGTGAAAGATTCGAGGTTGATCTGCTGCACACCTTGGCTCTCCAGCCAGAAGCGCTGCAGCAGATTGCCCAGCACCTGCACGCGGTAGGCGGCCGAGGCGCGCTTGTCCGAGATCGGCGCGAACTCGCCGCACAGCGTGATGATGGCCCGCTGCACGGTGGCCTGCGTCCAGGCCTGGCCCCTTAAGGCGGCTTCGGTGTGGAGCGCCCGCACGGGGGTCGCGGCCACGCCGCCGACGCCGATGGACACCCGCGCCACCTTCTCCCCGTCCAGCTGCAGGTTCAACGCCAGGCAGACGGCCGAGATGTCGTCGTCAAAGCGCTTGGAGATTTTGTAAACGCGAAACAGTTCGCCCGGCGTTGCCTTGGGCACCTTGATCCAGGCCAGCACTTCGTCTGCTGCCATGACATTCTTTCGATACCCGGTGTAGAGCTGCGCCAAAGGCATTTCCCGGTGGACCACCTGTGCGTTTCGCTCGCTCATCAGCACCACGTTGGCGCCCAGCGCCATCAGCAACGGCATCGAGTCGCCAATCGGTGAGCCGTTGGCTACATTGCCGCCCAACGTGCCCGCGTTGCGCACCGGCAGGCCGGCAAAGCGGGCGGCAAAGGTGTGCAGTTGCGGACGATCAATCAACAGTGCGGCAAAGGCGTCGGCCAGCGTAACGGCGGCACCGATGGCGATGTGCCGCGGGTAGTCTTCAATGCGCCGCAGTTCCGCCACTTTGGACACATCGAGCACCTTGCCAAACCGCAGGTGCAGCTTGTTGACCCAGAGCCCGACGTCGGTGCAGCCGGCCACCAGTTGGGCCTCGGGGTGGGCGGCGCGGGCGGCCAGCAGGGCGGCCAGCGTTCGTGGCGACATATATGACAAATCAGCCTCTAGCCCCCGTCCCTTATGCGCAAGCTGCTTCAATTTTTGTAGCAAATCAGTTTCATCCAGGCGCACCGGCGGCAGCTGGGCCATGTGTTGCGCGGCGTCCAGAATCGGCCGGTAGCCGGTGCAGCGGCACAGATTGCCGGACAGTTCTTCCTGCGCCAGCTCGCGCGTGATTGGCTCGCCTTGCACCACATGGTTCTGGTACATGGCAAACAGGCTCATGACGAAACCGGGTGTGCAAAATCCGCATTGGCTGGCATGGCTCTGCACCAGGGCTTGCTGCGTGGGGTGCAGGGTGCCGTCCGGGGCGGCCAGGTCTTCGACCGTCCACAGCGCCAGACCGTTGACCGAATGCGCCAGGCGGATGCAGCTGTTGACCGCGCTGTAGGTGATG
>NZ_DHXT01000159.1:14957-17498 GCF_002413825.1 Rhodoferax sp. UBA5149 | reverse complement strand
CCAGCAAGGTGCGGGTCGGTGCGACATGGCGCAGCGCGACAATTTCGCCGCGTCGAACAAATTCAAGCGTTGGGATGTTCATCGGGAGTTCCATGTGCGCGAGGGTAGAACACGAAAGGTGCGGCGTTCACAGGGGCTAGCATATGACAGCAATGCAAACGCAGGTAGGAGAGGCCGCGTCCTTTTCGACAAGATCCATGGTTTTGGGGTGCATACTAAGGTTCTCAGGGTTGACCTAGGGTTTACCCGTGCATACTTGGCAGTCCACATCCAACAGGATTTGAGGGTTTTGTTATGGAAAAACCAATTTCGCCCGCGCTACCGTCCGAACGGCAAGGCGACATCGCCCGGTCTATCGACGAAGCGTTTCATGCACAACTGGCCAAGATCAACATGGGCTTGTCACCCATCGCGCTGGCTTTGGCCTATGCGGACTGGGCGCTGCACCTGGCAACATCCCCCGGTCGGCAGCTGCTGCTGGCGCAGCGGGCCTTGGAACTGTCCCAGCAGGCATTGACCAGCACCTGGCAGCCCGAGCCTGCCGCCCCGGCCCACGACCAGCTTATGCATGAAAAAGACCCGCGCTTCAGCGACCCGGGCTGGAGCCAGTGGCCCTTCAACGCCCTGAAGGAAGGCTTCAAGGCCAGTGATGCCTGGTGGCGCGAGTCCACCGAGGTCGACGGCGTGTCCAGACACCACCAGCACATGGTGAATTTCTTCACCCGTCAGGGGCTGGACGCGCTGTCGCCGTCCAACTGGGCCGTCACCAACCCGGAAGTCCTCAGACAGGGCCAAGAGTCCATGGGCCAGAGCTGGCTCAAGGGCTACCAGAGTTATGCCAAGGACCTGCTGGACTATCGGAGCAGCCGTGCCAGCGCCCATCCTGGAAAGCTCAAACCCCTGGATTTCGAGGTCGGCAAGGACGTCGCGCTGACGCCGGGCAAGGTGGTATTTCGCAACCACCTGATCGAGCTCATCCAGTACACGCCGACCACCGACACGGTGTACCCCGAGCCGCTGCTGATCGTGCCTTCCTGCATCATGAAGTACTACATCCTGGACTTGTCACCGGCCAATTCGATGGTGCGTTACCTGGTGGGGCAGGGGCACACGGTGTTCATGATGTCGTGGCGCAACCCGGATGCCTCGGACCGTGACCTGGGCATGCAGGACTACCTGCAAATGGGCGTGATGGAGGCCATGGCGGCCGTGAAGTCGCACACCGGCGCGCCCCGCATTCATGCCTTGGGCTACTGCCTGGGTGGTACTTTCCTGGCCATCGTGGCCGCCGCGCTGGCGCGTGGCGAGCCGCAGGCGCCAAGCCAGGGGCGGGGAAAAAATCCGCGGCGCCGCCACGAAGACGTGGCCGGCCTGGACAAGCTGCCCGAACTCGCCAGCGTCACCCTGCTGGCGGCATCGACCGATTTCAGCGAACCCGGCGAACTGGGCGTGTTCATCGACGACGACCAGCTCAACACTTTGCGCGAGGCCATGGCCCGCACCGGCTACCTGTCGGGGCGGCAGATGGCCGGCTCGTTCCAGTTCTTGAATTCGCGCGACTTGATCTGGTCGCGCAACACGCGGCGCTACCTGCTGGGCCAGGACGAGGTGGGCAACGACATGATGAGCTGGAACGCCGACCTCACACGCCTGCCCGAGCGCATGCACAACGAGTACCTGTCGTCGCTGTTTCTCAACAATGCGCTGGCCGCCGGCCACTACCGCGTCGGCGGCGTCGGGGTGACTCTGATGGACATCAAGGCGCCGCTGCTGGTGGTCGGCACGGTGCGCGATCACGTCTCGCCCTGGAAGTCGGTCTACAAGATCCATCTGCTCACCGACACCCACACCACCTTCATCCTGGCGGCCGGGGGGCACAACGCGGGCATCGTGTCGGAGCCCGGGCACGCCAACCGCAGTTACCAGATGGACAGCGTGGCAAAAGGCCACGCCTGGACCGAGCCCGACGAGTGGGTGTCAAAAGCGCCCATGTTCGAGGGCTCGTGGTGGCAAGCCATGCACGCCTGGCTGCAGGCGCGATCCGGCCCACGGGTGCCGCCTCCGGTCATCCATCCGGCCGATGTGCTGTGCGATGCCCCCGGCGAAAATGTGATGGTGCGCTATGCTGACTGATCCGCCGACTGATCCGCCGACCGAAGACGATCCGCAGACCCAGCGTCTGCACCACATGGAATCGTCGATCGAAGCGCTGAACGCCCGTATTGCCCGCCTGGCGATTGGCTTGGGTGTGTCGCTCAACAGTGAAGTCGAGGTTGCCCGCGTGATGAATCGGCAGCACGTGGTGGCGGTGTCGCTTGAGCGCCGGGTGAGCCTGGAGCGTCGCCTGCCCTCCCGCGTGGGCTCAGACACGGACCGCCGCTTGACCCACCAGTGGGAAGAGTTGCGAGGCCTGCTGGTGCTGCGTTATGGTGTCGAAACACGCTATGTGGACGAGGTGGGTGTCGACGCCACGCGCCAGATCATGGTCGAGGCCGAAGCGCATCTGGCGCGTGAAGGTTTCAAGCCAGGCGCTGACGGCAT
>NZ_DHXT01000159.1:1439-14717 GCF_002413825.1 Rhodoferax sp. UBA5149 | reverse complement strand
ACCCCGCCGTGACCCCGCCGTGACCCTGGCTTTGCCAGCTTAAAAAACCACCATGAATTTCACCCTAAACACCGATCTGATTGAAAACGTCACCTACGACGAAATTACCCTGGGCCAAAGCGCGCGCTTGCTGCGCACCCTGACGCTGGCCGACATCCAGGCCTTTGCCGCCGTGTCGGGCGACACCAACCCGGCCCACCTGAACGCCGAATACGCCAACGACACCTTGTTTCACGGTGTGATTGCCCACGGCATGTGGGGCGGCGCCCTGATCTCGGCCTTGCTGGGCACGCAGTTCCCCGGCCCCGGCACTATTTACCTGGATCAGATGTTGCACTTCGTGAAGCCGGTTCGCATTGGGGACACGCTGACCGTGACGGTCAAGGTGGTGAGCAAGGACGACGCCAACCGGAGTGTCGAACTGGATTGCCAGGTGCTCAACCAGAAGGGCGACCGCGTGCTGCACGGTACCGCCCGGGTGCTGGCGCCGACGAAAAAAGTGCGCCTGGCGCGCGTCAATGGGCCGCAAATCCAGTTGTTTGATCCGGAAGCCCGTTTCAATGAATTGTTGGCGCGCAGTGCCGGCATGGCGGCGGTGCGTTGTGCCGTCGTGCACCCCTGCGATGCCGGCTCGCTCAGTGGCGCCATGGACTCGGCCCGCTACGGCTTGATCGTGCCGGTGCTGATTGGCCCCGAGGCGCGCATCCGTCATCTGGCGCAAGAGGCCGATATTGACCTGGGCGGCATCGAGATCATCTCGGCGCCGCACAGCCATGCCGCGGCCGAAATGGCGGCCGACATGGCCGCCAAGGGGGATGTCGATATCCTGATGAAGGGCAGCTTGCACACCGACGAGCTGATTCACTCGGTGTTGGCCCGCCCGGCCTTGCGCACCGGGCGGCGCATGTCGCATGTGTTCCGCTTCGATGTGCCGCTGTACAGCAAGCCGCTGCTGATCACCGACGCGGCGCTCAACATTCGCCCCACGCTGCAGGAAAAGGTCGACATCATCCAGAACGCCATCGATTTTGCGCGAGTCATGGGCGTGCAAACCCCCAAGGTCGCGATTTTGTCAGCGGTGGAAACCGTCAACCCCAATATCCCGTCCACGCTGGACGCCGCCGCCCTGTGCAAGATGGCCGACCGGGGCCAGATCAACGGCGGTTTGCTCGAAGGCCCGCTGGCTTTTGACAACGCCATTTCGGCCCAGGCCGCCCGCATCAAGCACATCGAGTCGGTGGTGGCCGGTGACGCCGATATCCTGGCCGTGCCGGATCTGGAATCGGGCAATATGCTGGCCAAGCAACTGGAGTACCTGGCGGGCGCCAGCGGCGCCGGTCTGGTACTGGGCGCGCGGGTGCCGATTGCCCTCACCAGCCGGGCCGACGGCCCGATGAACCGTGTGGCTTCGGCCTTGCTGGCCCAGCTGGCGGCGCATAACGCCCGCCGCGACCAGCCGCGGCAAGCCTGGTAAGGCGCGGCCCATGTCCATTCTTGCCGTCAATGCAGGCTCGTCCACGCTCAAATTTTCCATCTATCCGCTGCAGGGCGGCCAAGTGCAGTCCAGCGTGCTCACCGGCAGCTTCGAAGGGCTGGAGCCCGGTGGCGTGCCGGTGCTGGGCTGGACCTTTCAGGGGCGTCAGCAAACCCGCCAGCTCACACCCGGCGCCAATTCCTTCGGTGAAGCGCTGCGCAGCCTGGGCGAACTGCTGGCGGGCGACCCTGCCATTCCGGCGATCGACGCCATAGCGCACCGCGTGGTGCATGGCGGGCAGGATTATTCCGCCAGCGTGCGGGTCACCGAGGAGGTGCTGACCCGGCTGAGCCGCCTCACTTCCATGGCGCCGCTGCACCAGCCGCACAACCTGCAGGGCATCCGGGCCTTTCAAAAAGCGTTTCCTGCGACGCCCCAGGTGGCTTGTTTTGACACCGCCTACCACGCGACGCTGACCGAACTTGATTACAGCTATGCCCTGCCGCAGGCGCTGACCGAGCAGGGCGTGCGCCGCTACGGCTTTCATGGCCTGTCTTACCAGTACGTCATGGGCGTGCTGCAGCAACGCAGTGCGCGGGCCGGCGGCCGCGTCCTGATGGCGCATTTGGGGAACGGGGCCAGCCTGTGTGCCGCCATTGAGGGGCGCAGTTGCGCCACCACCATGGGGTTTTCGGCTTTGGAAGGCCTGGTGATGGGCACCCGCGGCGGTTCGCTGGACGCCGGCGTGCTGTTGTACCTGCTGGAGCAGGGCTGGGACCATGACCGGCTGCAAACCATGCTTTACAAACAAAGCGGCTTACTCGGCGTGTCGGGTATTTCCGCCGACATGCGCCGGCTGCGTCTGGATGGCAGCGCGGCGGCGCAGCGGGCGATCGATCTGTTTACCCACCGGGTGGTATGCGAATCGGGTGCGCTGGTCGCTTGCCTGGGCGGGCTCGACGTGCTGAGCTTCAGCGGCGGCATTGGCGAACATGACGTCGTGCTGCGGGCCCAGGTCTGTGAACGCCTGGCCTGGATGGGCGTGGCGCTGGACCCGGCGCTGAACCAGCAGGCCAGCGGCGACGCGGTTCTGGCCATCCACAAGCCGGCCAGCCGGGTGCAGGTCTGGGTCGTGCCGACCGATGAAGGTCGTGTGGCCGCGCAGGAGGCGGCGCGCCTGATTTGATGCGCTGCCGGGGCTTTGCGATACTCAAGGCATGCAGTTACAAGACATTCTTTATTCCCAAGGCTTCGGCACCCGGCGCGTCTGCGCCGGCCTGGTGCAGCAGGGCCTGGTTCAGGTTTATGAGTCAAATGAGGCGCTAGCCCCCGTCCCCTGTGCGCAATCAGCTACTGAATTTGTAGCAGACGGGTTGCGCTTTCGGGTCCAGGGGGTGGATTGGCCCTACCATGAAAAAGCCTATGTGATGCTGAACAAGCCCACGGCCACCGAATGCTCACAGAAACCTTCGACCCACCCCAGTATCTACACCCTGCTGCCGTCGCCGTTGCGCTTGCGGCCGCAAAAGGGTGCGGTGCAGGGGGTGCAGGCGGTCGGGCGACTCGATCAGGACACCACCGGGCTGCTGCTGTTGACCGATGACGGCAAGTTCATTCACCGCATGAGTTCGCCGCGCCACCATGTGCCCAAGGTCTATGAAGTCACGGTCAAACATCCGCTGGACGAGGCCCAGGTGCATAAGCTGCTGACCGGCGTGGTGCTGGACGATGATCCGAAACCGGTGCGGGCGGCGGCCTGTGAGGCGGTGTCCAGCCACCATCTGCGCCTGACCCTGACCGAGGGCAAGTATCACCAGGTCAAGCGCATGGTGGCGGCGGTGAGCAACCGGGTCGAGGCCTTGCACCGCTCGCAGATTGGCGGCTTGCGCCTGCCCGATGACCTGGCGCCGGGCCAGTGGCGCTGGTTGAGCCAGGCCGATTTGGCCCTCATCGCTGCGTGATGCGAGCGGCCCGTTACACTTGACGCTTACCTGAGAGAGTGTTTTTGTGACGTTTCCTGTTCGTTTCGCTGCCCGTCTAGCGGGTGTTTTGGCCTTGTTATGGGCCTCCCTGGCGCCCTTGGGTGCGCTTGCCGTCAACCCCATTTTTGTGATGAATTCGCTGGAGGCCAGCGTGAGCGTGGTGAACCCCGCGAGCTGGAAAGAGACGCGCCGCATTCCCACCGGCAAAGAACCGCACCACCTGTACCTCACACCCGATGAAAAATCGCTCATTGTTGCCAATGCCTTGAGCGATTCCTTGATGTTCCTGGACCCAAAAACGGCGGCGGTGCAACGCACCGTGCGTGGCATTCTCGACCCCTACCAGTTGCGCTTTTCGCCCGACATGAAATGGTTCGTGACGGCGGCCAACCGGCTCAACCACATCGACATCTACCACTGGGACGGCGCCAATCTGACGCTGGCCAAACGCATTGCCACTGGCAAGACCCCCAGCCACCTCTGGATCGACAGCAAAAGCAGCACCATTTATTCCACCATGCAGGGCAGTGACGAACTGGTGGCGATCGATCTCGTCAGCCAGACCCTGAAGTGGCGCAGCAAGACCGGCGCCCTGCCGGCCGATGTGTTTGGCACGCCCGATGACAAGTTTTTACTGATTGGACTGACCGGCGGTGAAGGCGTGGAGGTCTATGACGTCAGCGGGGGCGAACCCCGGCTGGTCAACACCCTCAAGACCGGGCAGGGGGCGCATTCTTTTCGCAGTGCGGGCGACAAGCGCCATGTGTTTGTCAGCAACCGGGTCGCCAACACCATCAGCAAGATCGATTACCAGACCATGACCGTGGTGGAACGCTACCCCGCACCGAGTGGGCCGGATGACATGGACCTGTCGGCCGATGGGCGTTATATCTACGTGGCGTCGAGGTGGGCCAAGAAGCTGAGCGTGATCGACACCCAGTCGCACCAGGTGGTGCGTCAAGTCAAAGTCGGCAAGTCCCCGCATGGGGTCTGGACGCTGGACCATGTACCGCGTCAATAAGCTGTCGGCCGGGCGCAGAATTGCTATTGTTGTGATAGCTGCTTGCGCATATTCCACGGGGGCTAGCGCTGAGAATACCTGTGATAAGCCGGTGTACCTGACGTTTGACACCGGCCACATGGACATCGCCCCGTTTGTGGCGGAAGTGCTCAAGCGGCAAAACGTCAAAGTCACTTTTTTCGCCGCCAATGAGCGCACCCGGGTCGGCGACGGCAGTCTGGGCAACCATTGGGCGCCCTGGTGGAAGGCGCGGGCGGCCGAGGGCCATGAATTTGCCTCGCACACCTACGACCACGTTTACTGGCGTGGCGATTTGCCCGGGGTGGAGCCCAAATTTCGCATGTTGCCCACGGCCGGTGCCCTGGAGGGCCGCGAGTTCACCTGGGACGCCAAAAAATACTGTGAAGAGCTGGCCGATGCGAACGAGCGCCTGCAGAACCTCACCGGGAAAAAACCACTGCCCCTGTTTCGCGCGCCCGGTGGCAAGACATCGCCGCGGCTGCTCGCCGTGGCCAAAGCGTGCGGGTTTGAGCACGTCGGCTGGGCGGCGGCGGGGTTTTTGGGCGACGAGTTGCCCAGTGAGAAGTTCAGCAACCAGGCCTTGCTCAAGAAGGCGCTGCGCGATATCAAAAAGGGCGACATCCTGATGGCCCACCTGGGCATCTGGTCGCGCAAAGACCCGTGGGCTCCGAGCGTACTGGAGCCGCTCATCATGGGCCTCAAGGACAAGGGCTTTTGCTTTGCCACCCTGCGCGACCACCCCGCCTACAGCGCCTGGGTGACGGCTGCGGGCCGATAGTCAGGGCACCAACCAGACAGCGGCCACCGATGGATTTTTTTGCCGACGCATTCTCAGGCGCCCAGCAGCGGTTGTTTGAGTCCCTGATTCAGCCGGCGATGTTTGCGCTTGGCCTGGGCAATCTGCTGGCCGATGGCTATGACGCCACCGGCTGGCTGCTGGTCGGCTTGCTCCAGCTCTCAGTCCTGGTTGCCGTGATCGGGCCGCTGCAGCACTGGCGCCCGGTGGAGCCGGTGACGGACCGTGCGGCGGTGCGCATCGACATCTTGTACACCGTCATCCACCGGCTCGGGCTGTTTCGCCTGGTGCTGTTTTTCTCACTGAGTTCCTGGTTTGATGACTTGTTTGGCACGCTGCGCGTGGCCGGGTTCAGTACCTTTCATCTGGATGCCTTGTGGCCGGGCGTGACCGACCTGGCGCTGGTCAGTCTGGTGATTTATCTGCTGGCCATCGATTTCGTCAACTACTGGGTGCACCGTGGCCAGCACCAGTTTGGCTGGTGGTGGAAACTGCATGCATTGCACCACTCACAACGCCAGATGACGATGTGGACCGACAACCGCAACCACCTGCTGGACGACGTGATTCGGGACGTGATCGTGGTCGTGGTGGCGCAACTGATCGGCGTGGCACCCAGCCAGTTCGTGGCCATCGTGGCGTTTACCCAGCTCAGTGAAAGTTTTCAACACGCCAACGTGCGCATCTGGTTTGGCCGCGTCGGTGAGCGCTTGTGGATCAGCCCGCGCTTTCACCGGCTGCACCACAGTGTTGGCTTTGGCCATGAGTCGGCCGGCAAGAATACCCTCGGCGGACACAATTTTGGGGTACTGCTGCCGTGGTGGGACATGCTGTTTGGCACCGCCAATTTCGAGCTGCGTTATGACCCGACCGGCGTGCGTGACCAGGTGGAGCAGGGGCGCGATTATGGCTGCGGTTTTTGGGCCCAGCAGTGGCTCGGCTTCAAGCGGCTGGCGGGTCGCGCCTGAGCGCTGGGCACAGCGCACCGGCACGGTCAGACGCCACGTGGGTGGCTGCGGCACAATCGCGCGATGAACCTGTTCCTTGATTCTTTCTGGCGCGCACTGGCGTACTGCCTGCGCCCACGCGTGATTGCCCTGTCATTCTTGCCACTGGTGCTGATGGTGGCGCTGGCGTTGGGTTTGGGCTATTTCTATTGGGAAAGCGCGATGGACTGGGTGCGCGGGGCGCTGGAGGCCTCGTCGATCATCAACCAAGTCTGGGCCTGGTTGCAGAGCGTTGGCGCGGGCAGCCTCAAGGTGGTGCTGGCGCCCCTGATTGTGATTTTTGCGGTGACGCCGGTCATTGTGGTGCTGTCGCTGCTGCTGGTCGCGGTTCTGATGACGCCGGCCTTGACGCTGCTGGTGGCCGAGCGGCGTTTTCCTCAACTGGAGCGCAAGCGCGGCGGCTCGCTGCTGGCCAGCATCTTGTGGTCCCTGGGCTCGACCCTGCTGGCCTTGATTGCCATCATTATTTCAATCCCGCTGTGGCTGGTGCCGCCCTTGATTTTGTTGCTGCCGCCGCTGATCTGGGGCTGGCTGACCTACCGGGTGATGGCGTTTGATGCGTTGGCCGAACATGCCAGCCTAGAGGAACGGCGTGAGATTTTTCGCCGACATCGGGGTCGGCTGCTGGGCATCGGCGTGTTATGCGGGTATCTGGGGGCGGCGCCGAGCTTGATTTGGGCCTCGGGAGCCCTGTTCGCGACGATGTTTGTGATTTTGGTGCCACTGGCGATCTGGATCTACACGCTGGTGTTCGCGTTTTCTTCGCTGTGGTTTGCGCATTACTGTCTGGCGGCATTGCAGGCCTTGCGCGCCGAGGCCGCTTTGCCTGTGGCCACGCTTGTCCCGCTGGCGCCTGCGGCGATCGATGTGCAGGCGGTAACATGGCCGAATGACACAACTCCCGGCTCCAACTCATCCCGTTAACGTGAAAGTTAGCGCTGCGCCCCGTTTCGGTCTGATCATCATCGGGGACGAAATTCTGTCGGGCAAACGTGCCGACAAGCACCTGCCCAAGGTCATCGAGCTGCTCAAGGCGCGTGGCTTGCAACTCGACTACGCCGACTACGTGGGCGACTCGCCGGAGCGGATTACCGCCACGCTGAAGCGCGCCTTTGCCTCAAACGACGTGGTGTTTTCATGCGGCGGCATTGGCGCCACGCCGGACGACCATACCCGCCAGTGCGCGGCCAGGGCTTTGGGGCGGGAGTTGATGCTGCACCCCCAGGCCGAGGCCCTGATTCGCCAGCGCATGCAAGAGCTGGCGAAGGAACAGGGCACGGTCTATGAGGCCGATCGGCCTGACAACATTCACCGGCTGAACATGGGCATGTTTCCGGCGGGGGCGCAGCTTATTCCCAACCCATTCAACAAGATACCCGGTTTTTTCTGCATGGGCGATGCGTCAGTGGAAGACGGGCAATTCTCCGCCGGGCCGCCCCAAGGAGAATTAGTCCCCTCGGGGGGCAGCGACCCACACGAAGTGGGGAAGCGTGGGGGTATCTATTTCGTGCCCGGGTTTCCAGTCATGGCCTGGCCCATGATCGAATGGGTGCTGGACACGCATTACCCGCACCTGCATCGAAGCTCTGCCTGGATCGAAAAGTCCGTCATCGTCTTTGGCGCCATGGAGGCCACGCTGACGCCCCTGATGGAAGAGATCGAACGGGTCTATGCAGGCGTCAAGGTGTTCAGCCTTCCCAGTGTGGATCACTCTGAATACGGGCGCCACATCGAGCTCGGCGTCAAGGGGGCGCCTGATTTGGTGGGGCAAGCCTATCCGGCTCTTCTGGCTGGGTTGCATGGCTTTAACGCCAAACTTGGCCCTGAATTGGTGCAAAAATAGAGGCTCTAATTTGGTGCCAAATGCATTAGCACTAAATTAGTGCATTAAATTTTGCCTGCTCTGCCATGTTCCTTGGGCGCGTGCCGAAACTGGCTCAAACTCAGGGCAAAATAGAGGGCTGGCGGATTTGTCCAGTCGCCGGTGTTGGCACAAAAACTGCATTCGCTGATACGTAACTTTTTCAACAACGATCCAACCAGGAGTATTTGATGGCCAAGACCGTCGCAGACGTCATGAAGATGGTGAAAGAAAACGAAGTCAAGTTTGTTGACTTCCGCTTCACCGATACCCGTGGCAAAGAGCAGCACGTGACCGTGCCTGTTTCCCATTTTGACGAAGACAAGTTCAGCTCGGGCCACGCGTTTGACGGCTCCTCCGTCGCCGGCTGGAAAGGCATTGAAGCTTCCGACATGCAGCTGATGCCGGACCCCAACACGGCCAACATCGACCCGTTTTTTGAAGAAACGACGATGTTCATGAGCTGCGACGTGGTCGAGCCCAGCGATGGCAAGGCCTATGACCGCGATCCGCGCTCCATCGCCAAGCGTGCGGAAGCCTATCTCAAGGCCTCCGGCATGGGCGATACCGCCTTCTTCGGTCCGGAGCCAGAATTTTTCATCTTTGATGACGTGCGCTGGAACACCGACATGTCGGGCACCTTCTTCAAGATCGACGAATACGAAGCGCCCTGGAATTCGGGCAAGAAGATCGAAGGCGGCAACCGCGGCCATCGTCCCACAGTCAAGGGCGGTTACTTCCCCGTGCCCCCAGTGGACAGCACGCAAGACATGCGCGCTGAAATGTCGCTGATTCTGGAGGGCATGGGCGTACCGGTTGAAGTGTTCCACCACGAAGTGGCCGGCGCTGGCCAGAACGAAATCGGCACCCGCTTCAGCACGCTGGTGCAGCGCGCTGACTGGACGCAGATCCTCAAGTACGTGGTGCAAAACGTGGCCAATGCCTATGGCAAAACCGCGACCTTCATGCCCAAGCCCATCGTTGGCGACAACGGCAGCGGCATGCACGTGCACCAGTCGATCTGGAAAGACGGCAAAAACCTGTTTGCCGGCGACGGCTACGCCGGCCTGTCGGACTTTGCGCTGTACTACGTGGGTGGCATCATCAAGCACGCCCGTGCCTTGAACGCCATCACCAATCCCGGTACCAACAGCTACAAGCGTCTGGTGCCCGGCTACGAAGCTCCGGTGAAATTGGCTTACTCCGCCAAGAACCGTTCTGCCTCCATCCGCATTCCGTTTGTGGCCAACCCCAAGGGTCGCCGCATTGAGGCACGATTCCCCGATCCGCTGATGAATCCGTACCTGGGTTTTGCCGCCCTGATGATGGCGGGTCTGGACGGCGTGGAAAACAAGATTCACCCGGGCGAAGCCGCCACCAAGGATCTGTACCATCTGCCGCCCGAGGAAGATGCAAAGATCCCGACCGTGTGCCACAGCCTGGATCAGGCGCTGGACTGCCTGGACGCCGACCGCGGTTTCCTGACCAAGGGTGGCGTGTTCACCGACAGCATGCTGGATGCCTACATTGAACTCAAAATGGGTGAAGTCACGCGCTTGCGCATGGCGACCCACCCGATCGAATTCGATATGTACTATTCGCTGTAATTCGTTACAGTTTGTGGCAAAAAAGGACGGCCTGCGCCGTCCTTTTTTATTTTGGAAGCCATGATTTTTTATGTTCTGCGTTCAATTGGCGCATACTGACAAACTCATCCCTGCCTCTTGTTGATGCGTGGAAAACGTATGAAATATGCTTTATTGATTCCCTTGTTTGCTGCGGTTTTCATAGCAAACAGTTTTTCCCAGCAACGCATTTACCGGTGCGGCAATGAATACACCAACACGGTGCCCGATGCCCAGACGCGCGGCTGCAAGCTCGTGGAAGGTGGCAATGTGACCGTGGTGCAGGGCACCCGCCCCGGGGCGTCCGTGCCCGCACGTATGGCGGCAGCGGCGCCTGTCGGCGGGCAGCGGGTCAACACCGGTGAGCAGAAGTCGCGCGACTCGGATACCCGCCAGATTCTGGAATCCGAACTCAAGAAAGCGGAGGCCCGCCAGGCCGAGTTGCTCAAGGAGTACAACAACGGCGAGCCGGAAAAGCAGGGCGGTGAGGCGCGCAACTACCAGAAGTATCTGGACCGTGTTGCCGAGCTCAAGGCCAATCTGGCACGCAATGAAAGCGATATTGCCGGTATTCGCCGCGAACTCGGGCGCGTGCCGGCCGCCTCTGCGGCAAAATAGGCGGCTTGAAGAAGTCTGCACTCCCCGCCATGGCCTCTGCGGCCGCTCCTGCCGCGTCGGCGGCCGTGCGTTTTCAGTCGTTTGATCTGCTGGCTACCTTGGTGGCTGTGGTGCACGGCAATGGCGCGGTCTTGTTTGCCAATGCGGCACTGGAAGATGCCCTGGGCATATCGCGCCGGGCGATTGTGGGCTCCCATTTCCCCGACAGTTTTACCGAACCGGCCCATCTGCAAAATGGTTTGCAGGGAGCGGGCGGCAATCAATTCGCGGCCCTGCGTTACGACGCCTGGCTGAAGCGTTTGAACCACGAAGCACTGCCCGTGCATGTGATCGTGACACAGACCGAAAGAGCGGATGAAATCATTGTGGAGCTGTTGCCGCTGGAGCAGCAGGCCCGCCAGGACCGGGAGGAACGCCTGTCAGAGCAGGCGCAGTCCAACAAGGAACTGATTCGCAACCTGGCGCACGAGATCAAAAATCCGCTGGGCGGCATCCGTGGCGCGGCCCAGTTGCTGGAGATGGAGATGGAATCGCGCGAACTCATCGAGTACACGCAGGTCATCATTCATGAAGCGGACCGCCTGCAAACGCTGGTGGACCGGCTGCTGGCGCCGCACCGGCGCCCCCATCTGGTGGGTGACGTCAATATTCACGAGGTGTGCGAGCGGGTGCGCTCGCTGATACTGGCCGAGTTTCCCAAGGGCCTCAAAGTGGTGCGTGACTATGACACCTCGATTCCGGAGTTTCGTGGTGACCGCGAGCAGCTCATCCAGACCGTGCTCAACATTGCGCACAACGCCTGCCAGGCCTTGGTGGAGCAGATAACGCAAGGGCAGGCGTGCCTGACTTTTCGCACCCGAATCGCGCGCCAGACCACATTTGGCAAACAACGCTACCGGTTGGCACTGGAATTGCATGTCATCGACAACGGGCCTGGTGTACCAGACTCGATCAAGGACCGAATTTTCTATCCGCTGGTGTCCGGGCGAGAAGGTGGTTCGGGGCTGGGACTGACATTGGCGCAAACCTTTGTGCAGCAGCACCACGGCTTGATCGAGTGCGACAGTGTGCCGGGCCACACGGATTTCAAGATATTGATTCCCCTTCCTTAAACAGTTGGGGACAGAGCTGGCTCACTTCGTGTAGCTGCGGTCTGTCCCGCAATGCCTTTTAATTATTGATCTGAGGTGACAAAAAATATGAAGTCGATTTGGATCGTAGAGGATGACCAGTCCATCCGCTTCGTACTTGAGAAGGCACTGCTGCGTGAGAACCTGCCTACGCGTAGCTTCACCAATCCGCGCGATGTGCTGGTGGCCCTGGATGCCTGCACCGATGACAACTTTCCCCAGGTTCTGGTGAGCGACATCCGCATGCCCGGCGGATCAGGCCTGGAGCTGCTCGACAAGGTCAAGCAAAAGTGCCCCGGCCTGCCCGTCATCATCATGACGGCCTACTCCGATCTGGACAGCGCGGTCTCCGCGTTTCAGGGCGGCGCGTTTGAGTACCTGCCCAAGCCGTTCGATGTGCCCAAGGCGGTGGCGCTGATTCGCCGTGCGCTGGAAGAAAGCCAGCGTGAGCAAGTGGCTGAAGAGCGCACCACGGCGGCGCCTGAGATGCTGGGCCAGGCCCCCGCCATGCAGGATGTGTTTCGGGCCATCGGACGCTTGAGCCAAAGCAACGTTACGGTGATGATCACTGGTGAATCTGGCTCCGGCAAGGAACTGGTGGCGCGTGCCTTGCACAAGCACTCGCCGCGCGCCAACGGCCCGTTTGTGGCGATCAACACGGCGGCCATTCCCAAGGACCTGCTGGAGTCGGAATTGTTCGGCCATGAGCGCGGCGCCTTTACCGGCGCGCAGACCATGCGCCGCGGCCGCTTCGAGCAGGCCGATGGCGGCACGCTGTTTCTGGACGAAATCGGCGATATGCCGTTTGACTTGCAAACCCGTTTGTTGCGGGTCTTGAGCGATGGCCATTTCTACCGGGTGGGCGGTCACAGTGCCGTGAAAACGAATGTGCGCGTGATTGCCGCCACGCACCAGAATCTGGAGCAGCGCGTCAAGGACGGCGCGTTCCGCGAGGACTTGTTTCACCGCCTCAACGTCATCCGCCTGCGGCTGCCGGCGCTACGCGAGCGCCGCGAAGACATCGCCATGCTGACGCGCCACTTTTTGCACATCAGCGCCCAGCAACTGGGCGTGGAGTCCAAGCGCATCTCGGATGCGGCCTTGGTGTGGCTGAGCAACTTTGCTTTTCCCGGCAACGTGCGCCAATTGGAGAACATCTGTCACTGGCTCACCGTGATGGCGCCCGCGCAGGTGATCGAGCCGAAGGATTTGCCACCTGAGGTCGGGGTCGGCTCGGCGCCGTCCCTGTTCAACGCGGCCGTGCCAAGCGTGCCAGGGGATCTGAGCGCTCTGGCCCCGACCGTCGAGGGTCTTGGCGATGACAGCGCGGCCTCATCCGACGCGGCGTCGGGCCTGACCCATGCCCGGGATCTGCCGGGTCACGCGGGCATGACGGGCGACGCGACGGCTTCGCTGTTCACCGGCTCGTTCTCTTGGGAAGAGGGCCTGGAAGCCGAGGCCATGGCCCTGCTGGCCAGTGGTCGGCATGATGTGTGGGATGAACTCACGCACCGCTTCGAGTCCCGACTGATCCGCACCGCGCTGGTCAACACCAAGGGTCGGCGCATCGAGGCGGCCCAGAAGCTGGGCATTGGCCGCAACACCATCACACGCAAGATTCAGGAACTGGGTCTGGAGTAAAAATAGCGCCAGCCCCCGTCAATAAATCGTAGCATGCTATGAAAATAATAGCTTTTATCGTCAGGACGGAAGCAGCTCAATGACGACCGGTGCATGGTCGCT
>NZ_DHXT01000159.1:0-1205 GCF_002413825.1 Rhodoferax sp. UBA5149 | reverse complement strand
GCTTGAGCGCGTTGCTGACCAGAATGTGGTCAATGCGCAGGCCCTGGTTGCGGCGAAAGGCGGCGTTGCGGTAGTCCCACCAAGAGTAGCTTTTGGCGGGCTGCGGGAACAGGCGGTGCGCGTCATGCAAACCCAGGGCGATCAAGGCGCGCAGCTGGTAGCGCTCCTCTTCGGTGCAGTGGATGGTGTCCTTCAGTCCCACCGGGTCCCAGACGTCGGCGTCGTCAAAGGTAATGTTGTAGTCACCCATCAACACCAGTTTGGGATGTTTGACCAGTTCCTCGCGCAGCCAGTCGCGCAGGCCCTTGAGCCAGCTCATCTTGTATTCAAATTTGTCGGAACCTGGTTCCTGCCCATTGGGGAAATAGGCACCGATGACACGCACGCCATCCACCGTGGCGCTGATGACGCGGGCCATGTCGTCCGAAAACCCCGGAATGTTTTTCACCACGTCGGTGGCCGCCGTGCGTGACAACAGCGCGACGCCGTTGTAGGTCTTCTGGCCGAAGTATTGCGCGTGGTAGCCTGCTTGCGTGAAGGCCGCGACCGGAAACTTGTCGTCCGTCATCTTGAGTTCCTGCAACACCAGTACATCGACCGGACGGGTGCCAAGCCAATCCAGCACTTGCGGCAGCCGCACGGTCAGAGAGTTCACGTTCCAGGTGGCGAGTTTCACAGCATCAATCCCTCTTTAATCACATTAGGTCACATCGAGTCGGGTCGCTCTCAGACTTTGAGCAACTTTTCCAGATGGGCGCGTCCCACCGGGCTGGCCATCAAAACCAGCGCGGCACCGGCCTTGACCAGATGATCGTCGGCTGGGTTGAACACCCAATTGCCGTCCTCGTGCGTGGCCATGAGGATGTAGTCCCTTGACTTGGGAATCAGCTCGACCACGGGTGTGGCCGCAAAGTGGGCCGGCACAATCACTTCTTCCACGCGCAGTTCGTCATCGGTGCGCAGCATCTGGTCCATGAAATTGACGGCATGCGGGCGCAGCATGGCCGAGGCGATGCGCATGCCGCCAGCGAAGTCGGGTGACACCACTTCATCGGCCCCGGCGCGGCGCGCCTTATTGGTGTTGCGAACGTCATGCATGCGCGCCACCACCCGCGCCTTGGGGTTCAGCAGCTTGACCGACAGCGACACCATGAGGTTGTGGCTGTCGTCGCCGGTCACGGCAAAGACGCCGGTCGCCGCCATGA
>NZ_DHXT01000209.1:46639-48376 GCF_002413825.1 Rhodoferax sp. UBA5149 | reverse complement strand
AAACGCCCATAAGCTCAAACCGTCGGAGCTGTCTTGGTAAAGGATTCCCGTTTAAAGCGCTTGACCGCAAGCTGCTGCGCGATCTGCGCTTGATGTGGAGCCAGGCCCTGACCATCGCGCTGGTGGTCGCCAGCAGCGTGGCGGGCTTCATTACCAGTTTCAGCGCTTTTGAGTCGTTGTCGTGGTCGCGCGATCTGTATTACGCCGATGCCCGTTTTGCCGATGTGTTTGCCACGCTCAAACGGGCGCCGCTCGCGCTGGAACGCCAGTTTGAGAGCATTCCCGGCGCAGCCCACGTGGAGACCTCGTTGAGCGAGGTGGTGCCGATCACCATACCGAACGTGGCGGATCCCATCATTGGTCGCCTGATTGGGCTTGACGCGCGGGCACCCCAGCGCCTGAACAAGGTAAACCTGCGCAGCGGGCGCATGATCGAGGGGCATCACACGGGGGCCATCGAAGCGCTGGTGTCCGAAGGCTTTGCCGTCGGTCGCCAGCTCAAACCCGGTGACCGGATTGGCGCGCTGATCAACGGCCGACGCGAGGAACTGCTGATTGTGGGGATTGCACTCTCGCCCGAGTACATCTTCGCGGGCATGGCGGGTTCGCCCGATCAACGCGGCTTCGGCGTCTTCTGGGTCGACCGGCAGGCGCTGGCTGCCGCCTACAACATGGAGGGCGCATTCAACCAGGTGGCAGTGCGCCTTGGCCCCGGTGCCACCGAGGGGCCCGTCATCGACCATCTGGACCGCTTACTCACACCCTACGGCGGGACTAGCGCCCATGGCCGCGATCAACAGATGTCGCACATGATTCTCAACTCCGAGATCAAGGAGCAACGGGTGCTGGGCACGGTGCTGCCCAGCATTTTCCTGGCCGTGGCCGGGTTTCTGCTCAATGTCGTGCTCAGCCGGCAGATTGCGACGCAGCGTGAACAAATCGCCGCCCTGAAGGCGCTGGGCTACGAGAACCGGGCCATTGGTCTGCACTATTTGAAACTGGTGCTGGTCATTGTGGTGTTGGGACTGGCCTTGGGTCTGGCCTTGGGGGCCACGCTGGGGCACTGGTTCGTGGGGATTTATGCCGATGTGTTCCGCTTTCCGGAGTTGCGCTACCGCGTCAAACCGGTGCTGATTCTGGCGGCGGTCGGCGTTGCCATGTCGGCGGCCGTGCTGGCTACGCTCAACGCTATTCGGGCCACCGTGCAACTGGCCCCCGCCGAAGCCATGCGCCCTCCCGCTCCCGGTCTGTACAAACCGATGCTGATTGAGCGCTGGGGCTTGCAGCACTGGTTCTCCCCTGCGCTTCGCATGATTTTGCGCACCATGGAACGCCGACCGCTGCGTACCGGGCTGACCATTTTCGGCATTGCCGTGGCGATGGCGATCGTGATCACCGGTGCGTTCTGGCGTGACTCTATCGCGGTCTTGATGGACACGCAGTTCAACCAGGTGCTGCGCGGCGACGTTTCCATCGGGTTCATTGAAGCCACGCCGGCCCGCATCCAGCATGAAATGGCCAAACTGCCGCACGTCACGGCAGTGGAAGGAGCGCGAAGTGTTTCCGCACGGCTTGTCAACGCCAATCACAGCTGGCGCGGCGCCATCCAGGGAAAAGCTGAACAGCCCGAATTGCACCGCATCGTCGGTCTGGAACACCAGGTTTTCAAACCGCCGCACAACGGACTACTCCTGACCGACCGACTGGCCGATCGGCTCCAAGTCAAGCCGGGCGACA
>NZ_DHXT01000209.1:24108-46400 GCF_002413825.1 Rhodoferax sp. UBA5149 | reverse complement strand
GTCGTGACCGAGATGCTGGGCATGAACGCCTATATCGAACGACGCGCGCTGAATACCATTCTTCGCGAGGGCGATATTGTCAACCAGGTCACCGTCGCCGTCGACCGTGGCCATGAAGCGGCCCTGTTGAATGAGCTCAAAGAGCTGCCACGGGTAGCGGTTGCCGTCAGCAAGTCCGTCATGAAACGAAACATCGAGGAGGTCACCGCCCGCAACGTGATGGTCTTCAGCGGCATTCTGACCGCATTTGCCGCCATCATCGCCATCGGCGTGGTCTACAACAACGCCCGCATCGCGCTGGCGGAGCGCGCTTGGGAACTGGCCAGTCTGCGCGTGCTGGGGTTCACTCGTGGCGAGGTCTCGGCCTTCCTGCTCGGCGAACTGGCCATTGAAATTGCGCTGGCGATACCACTGGGCATGGTGCTGGGCTACTTTCTGGCGTCGACCATTGTCAGCCTGATCAAAACCGATGAGTTTTACTTTCCCTTTGTGATCCAACCCGCCACTTATGCGTATGCGGCCTTGTGTGTGCTTGCAGCCGGCGTGGTCAGCGCGCTGATTGTGCGCCGCCGGGTGGATACGCTGGATCTGGTCGGTGTACTCAAGACACGCGAATAGGAAAACTGGAGAAATAAATGAAAAGAAAATTATGGATTGGCATCGTCAGCCTGTTGATGCTGGCTCTGCTGGGGTGGGCCTTTATGCCGACGCCAACAGAAGTCGAAATTGCCGCGGTAACCCAGGGGCGGTTTGAACGTGCTGTGCAGGAAGATGGCAAAACACGCTTGCGCGACCGATACGTCGTCTCGACACCGTTGACGGGCCGCGTGGCCCGCATTAATTTGAAACAAGGCGATACAGTGGAACGCAACGCCACCGTCGCCACGCTCTGGCCGGTTTCGCCAGCGCTGCTGGACGCGCGTGCCCGCGCCGAACAAGGTGCACGCATTGGCGCGATGCAGGCATCGGTGGCGCGGGCACAGGCCAATGTGGGGCGAGCTGGCGCGGCGCTTGAGCAGGCGCGTGCCGAACTCAAACGCAGCGAGACGCTTGCCCAACAGGGTTTTGTTTCACCCACTCAGAATGAGACCGGACGACTCAATGTCCGTCTGCGCGAGAAAGAGCTGGAAAGTGCGCGCCAGGAAGAGGCCGCCGCGCGCCATGAACTGGACCAGTCGCGCATCGTATTGCAACAGTTCTCGCAATCTCCGCAAGACGCGCAGCAGCGAGCCTACGAGATCAAGGCGCCCGTCTCCGGCAAGGTTCTGAAGGTGCCGCAGCAAAGCGAAGGCGTCGTGGCGGCTGGGACGCCACTGATGGAACTGGGTGACCCGACCCAGCTTGAAGTGGTGGTGGATATCCTGACCGAAGATGCCGCGCAGATCAAACCAGGAACAATGGTGCAACTCGCCAATTGGGGTGGGCCCGACGTCCTTGCAGGCCGGGTACGACTGATTGAGCCTGCGGCATTTACCAAAGTCTCCGCTTTGGGGGTGGAAGAGCAGCGCGTCAATGCGATTATTGACATCACCTCAGCACCGGAAAAGTGGCAAACGCTGAGTGACGGTTTCAAGGTCGATGTGCGGGTGCTGGTCCAGGTGGTGGAAAACGCCGTCAAGGTGCCGGTCAGCGCGCTGTTTCCGCTTGGTGCGCGTTCAGCGCTTTTTGTACTGGACAAGGGCCACGCACGCCTGCGCGAGATTGAAGTGGCAGCACGCAACGGTGTCGACGCCTGGGTCAAGTCAGGGCTCACCAAGGGCACTCAGGTGATCGTCTACCCGGACACCAAACTGAAAGACGGCGACCGCGTCAAGGCCCGCTGAACCCAGGCCCATGGTTCAGGTCAAGGGGCCACGCACCAAGGCGCCGCGTCATGGGCAAACCCCATCCACAAAGCCCAGACGGAACTGGCAGCCAATGCCAGACCCGCCAGCCGCACACCCCATTCACCCGTGCCTTTGCCCCGCAAACGCAGCCAAACCCAAGGTCCGGCCATCATGGATACGCTGGTACCCAAAGCAAACAGAGCCATGACCATCGCGCCTTCGAGCACCTTGCCTGTCAAGGCGGCGACGAGCAGGGCCGAGTAGAGCAGCCCGCACGGCAAAAAAGTCCACAGCGCCCCGATGACTAACGGCGCGCTCCTGCCCCGCCCGGCGGCCAGTGCGCGCGCGCCTGACCAGATTTTTCTGCCGGCCTGCTCCACCCACACCGGTTGCTGTGCCTTCCACAGCAACAATATGCCAAGTACCGCCGTCGCCACATGGAAAAGTGTCCACACCGGACGCAGCGCCGCCGATTGAACCGTCAGCCAGCCCAAACCCTGCATGGAGGCCGCCGCCAGCGCGCCCAAAGCGGCGTAACCCAATACCCGCCCTGCCTGAAAACTCCACATCGCGGTATTTTTACTTGGGCCTGCGGCCTGTCCAATGCCGGCACAGGCAGCGCCGCACATGACGACGCAGTGCGGCCCTCCGGCCAAGCCCATCAGAAGCGCCGTCAACGCGAGAGAAGATTGCATCCGCCGATGCTAAATGATCTTTGAAAACCGGGCGCGCGTGCGGTCAGTCTGCAAATAGCGATCAAACACCATGGCGACGGCACGTACAAAAAACCAGCCCATGGTGGTCACTTGGATGCCGGTTTCGTCCAGCGTGACCAGCCCTTGTTCGGCCAGATCGTGCAAGGCCTCGATTTCAGAGGCAAAGTAATTGCGAAAGTCCACCAGATAGGCCAGCTCGATGGACTCGAACAGGACTTCTCCCTGGCACATCAGGGCCATGATCACGGCCCGACGAACCAGATCGTCGCGCGACAGCGCCAGGCCGCGCACAACGGGAAAACGCCCATGGTCCAGGAAATCGTAATACTCTTCCAGCGTCTTGGCGTTCTGGCTGTAGGTGGCCCCGATCTTGCCAATGGATGAAACGCCCAGGCCGATCAGATCGCAATCCGGTTGGGTGCTGTAACCCTGAAAATTGCGATGCAAGCGTCCTTGCCGTTTGGCAACCGCCAGCGCATCGGCGGGAAGTGCAAAGTGGTCCATCCCCACGTAGACATAGCCGGCTTCCATGAACGCCGCCATGGAGCGCGCCAGCATGGACACCTTGGCCGGGCCACCCGGCAACTCCACGGCGGAAATGCGCCGCTGCGGTTTGAATCGCTCCGGCAAGTGGGCGTAGGCATACAGTGCAATGCGATCTGGACGCAACTCGGTCACCTGCGCCAAAGTACGGTCAAATGACTCAGGGCTTTGACGCGGCAAGCCATAAATCAAATCGATGTTGATCGAATCAAAATTGCGCTGGCGTGCCGCTTCCACCAGCGCAAAAACCTGCTCGGCCGGTTGCACGCGGTGCACCGCTTTTTGCACCTCGGGGTCAAAATCCTGGACCCCAAAGCTCAAACGATTGAATCCCAGCTCCGCCAGCGTGTCCAGCCGTGAGGCGTCGATGGTGCGCGGATCGACTTCGATGGAATACTCGCCACCGGTGGCCAGTGTGAAGTTGCGGCGCAACATGGCCATCAGTTCGCGCAGTTCGTCGTCTGACAGAAAAGTAGGTGTCCCGCCACCCAGATGCAATTGCGCCACGGTTTGTCCGACACCCAGTTGCTCGGTGTGCAATTCCACTTCGCGACTCAGATAGCGCAGATAAGACGTGGCGCGATCATGGTGCTTGGTGATGATCTTGTTGCAGGCGCAGTAGTAGCACAAGGATTCACAAAAAGGGATATGAACATACAAAGACAGAGGCAAGCTCATGGCGGCCGCACCGGAGCGCCTCAGCTTCAACGCCTGGGTGTAATCTTCAACCGAAAACGCTTCAACAAACCGATCCGCCGTGGGGTAAGAGGTATAGCGCGGCCCAGACACGTCGAAGCGACGCAACAGGTCTTCGGAAACGGGCTCAGCAACAGCTGCTTTCATGAATACTCCTTGGCAAGCCTGAGGAATATGCCTTAAAGGGCAAAATAATTTCTTGATTCAGATCAAAAAATACAATATCCAAGCCTGACATATTTGACCCACATCAGGAAGGACGGCAAATTAGTGCCAAAATGAGGAACATGAACCCTCACACCATCAAAGTCGCTTGTTCCAACTGCAACTTGCGGGAACTGTGCATGCCAATAGGCCTGAGCCGGGAAGAGCTGGATCTCATTGACAATGTGGTCGCGGCCCGGCGCACCATCAAGCGTGGCACGGCGCTCTTTCGCAATGGCGAGAAGTTCACCAGTCTCTTTGCCATTCGTACCGGGTTTTTCAAGACCTGTGTGGCGTCAGAAGACGGTCGGGATCAAGTCACAGGGTTTCAAATGGCTGGCGAAGTCATCGGTCTGGACGGCATTGTGAACGATCACCATACCTGCGACGCCATCGCGTTGGAAGACGCCGAGGTCTGTGTGATGCCATTTGACCGCATTGAAGAACTGTCACGCGAAGTGAACTCGCTGCAACGCCACGTTCACAAAATAATGAGTCGTGAGATCGTGCGGGAACACGGTGTGATGCTGCTGCTGGGTAGCATGCGGGCAGAGGAACGTCTCGCCACCTTCCTGCTGAATCTGGTTCAACGGCTGCATGCCCGCGGATTCTCCCAGTCAGAGTTGATCCTTCGAATGACGCGTGAAGAAATTGGCAGTTTTCTGGGCTTGAAACTGGAAACCGTGAGCCGGACATTTTCAAAATTTGTGGAAGAAGGCATCGTCGAAGTCAAGCAGCGTCATGTCCGCATTCTCAATACCGACATGCTAAAGGACATCGTCAATCCCAAATCCTGCACTTGAGCAGCGTCAAAAAGTCGACCTAGCACGGCCCTTGCTTGGGGCAACCATCGGGGCGATCGTCCGCTGGCAAGGGGCAGCGGTTGACTTCAAACGGAGACATCGCCAGCAAAGTAGTCAAGCCGCTGGACACCATGGTGATGCCCCAAAACACAAAGAATGCCACGGTATAAACGCCTTGACGCGACAGCTCAATGGGATGACCAAACCAGCGCAGGTCTTGCGGATCAACCATCGCAAATACCAGCACCTCAAGGACGCCAGCCACCATAAAAGCGGGCCAGGCGATCCACATCATTCGTTGTGACAACATGCTTGAGCCTCCTGCGTGTTAAAGGTTATGGGACTTACGGTTTATTGACGGCATTTGCCGTAGGTACCATGCCAGTCGCAGCGTGATTGCGGGCCTGCACTGCGGGTGCCAGACTGGCGGCATGGGCGTCAAGTTCCAGAGTCTTGTTGATTTCAATACCCTTGCGGTAATAGTCTTCGGTAACAAGCGGATCAGGCCTCGTTACCGCGAGATACAAGGTTACAAAACTAGCGACGACGACGATGGCAGGACCTGCCACGACCAGCCAGACGTGTCCAAATTTCCACCAGGGAACGGTCGAGTCAAACGTGTTTTGCGGCATAAGCTTTTCCTTATCGTGGAACCAAAAAAACCGATTTTTCAGTCAAGTGACCTGAAGAATCCAGCGAGTCTATTTCAAACTGAATCGCATGCGAGCCCGGTGTCGCTGCATCAAAAGGCAACTGCACCCGCACAGTCACCCAGCGCGATTGCGTAGACTCCACCAGCACGACATTCTCAGACTTCACTTGCAGGCCTGGCAGGCCCATCGCGGCGATTTTGTAGCGCTGGAGCGACTCGGTGGCGTTCATGACCTGCAGCCGGTAAACGTTCTCGATGTTGCCGCCTGAAACAATACGTGCCATGACGCCGCGATCGCGAACCACATCGACCTTGAATGGCGCGCGCAAGGTCAGACTGACCAGCATGGCCAGCACCACAGCCACCAGAATTGCCGTATAGACCAGAACACGCGGCCGCAGCACATGGCGCCAGGTCTGCGATTTGGTCCAGTGCTGACTCATGGCGTTCTCGGTCGTGTACTTGACCAGACCCCGCGCGTAACCCATCTTGTCCATCACGGTATCGCACACATCGGCGCATGCGCCACAGCCAATGCACTCGTACTGCAACCCTTTGCGAATATCAATGCCGGTGGGACACACCTGGACGCACAGCGTGCAGTCCACACACGCGCCAAGGTTCAGCGCCACGGGATCCGCTTTGCGTGACCTGGCACCCCGTGGCTCGCCTCGTTCAGAGTCGTAGGTCACGACCAGTGTGTCTTTGTCAAACATGGCGCTTTGGAAGCGCGCATACGGACACATATGCTTGCACACCTGCTCGCGCATGAAACCCGCGTTACCGTAAGTTGCGAAGCCGTAAAAGAAGGTCCAGAAGACTTCCCATGAGCTCATGCTCAACTGCAAGAACTCAATCCCCAGCTCTTTAATGGGCGTGAAATAGCCCACAAAGGTAAATCCGGTCCACAGCGACACAGCAAGCCACAAGAAGTGTTTGGCGCCTTTGCGCGTCACTTTTTCAAAGGACCAGGGCTGAGCGTCCCTGCGCATGCGGGCCGAGCGATCCCCCTCAACTTTCTTTTCTATCCAGAGGAAGATTTCGGTGTATACCGTTTGCGGGCAAGCATAACCACACCATAGGCGCCCTGCCACTGCCGTAAAAAGAAACAGCGATAGCGCTGAAATGACCAGCAGCCCCGCCAGATAAATGAAGTCCTGGGGATACAGCAGCAGTCCGAAGATGTAGAAGCGCCTTGTCCCCAGATCAAACAACACCGCCTGCCGCTGCCCCCACTCCAGCCACGGCACGCCGTAAAACACCAGTTGGGTCAGAAAAACCGTCGCCCATCGCCAGTTCGAAAACAAGCCCGAAACACTACGCGGATAGATTTTCTCGTGCGACGCGTACAGGGAAACCATCACACCTTGTGAATCTTCCGGCAGCAGCGGGCCATACCCCTCCTCGGGGACGATGGGGATGACCTTTCGGGTCACAGGTTCCTTGCTGTTCAAATTTTCTCTTTCTAGGATCAGTGGCTCAGATGGTAGGTAACTTACTTGGCCGTGGCGCCACCCTTGTTTGAAAGTCCCCACACATAAGATGCCAGAACATGAATCTGCGCTTGCGTCAGCTTGTCCGCCTGGGCTGGCATCTGGTTGACCTTGCCACCATTGATCATGGCGATGATGGCAGCCTCGCCATAACCGTGCAACCAGATGTCATCTGTCAGGTTCGCGGAACCAATCGCCGAGATGCCCTTGCCGTCCATACCGTGACAGGCAGCGCAGGCCATAAATTTTGGTTTCCCCAAAGCGGCTTGCACCGAGTCATGAGGGCTGCCGGACAGGCTCAAAACATACTGTGCTACGTTCTTGACATCTTCCGCCGTACCCACTGCCGCAGCCATCGGCGGCATCATGCCAATGCGGCCTTTAGTTATGGTCTCTTTAATATATTCTGGAGTACCGGCACCCAACCAGTCCTTGTCAGTCAAGTTGGGAAAGCCCTTGTTGCCCCGGGCATCAGAGCCATGGCATTGAGCGCAGGTGTTCATGAACAAGCGCTCTCCAATCGCCATGGCCTGAGCGTCATTGGCCACGTCTTCGGGCTTCATGGCCGAGAACTTGGCGTACAGAGGCGCGACCTCCGCATTGCCTTTTTCCACCTCAGCCTGGTGCTGACCGGAGGACGTCCAACCCAATTTTCCGGGGTAACTGCCCAGCCCCGGATACAGGGCCAGATAGACAAAGGCAAAGACGATCGTGATGACGAACAACCACGCCCACCAGCGTGGCAAGGGGTTGTTCATCTCGCGCAAGTCGCCATCCCACACGTGCCCGGTGGTGTTGTCGCTGGCCGTCATGGCTTTGGCCTTGCCACTGAACCACAGCAGCAAAAGACAGGCCAGAATGCTGACGATGGTGATCCCGGAGACGTATATCGCCCAGAAGTTACTTGTGAAGTCGCTCATTTTTTCCCTTTTATTGCGGTTCGTCAGTCTTGATCGAAAGGCAGGTTGGCGGCCTCTTCGAAATCAGAATTTCGGCGGGAATACGTCCACACCATGATTCCGATGAACGTGATGAAGCTGACCACCGTGGCCAACGAACGAAGTGTGTTGATATCGAGTTCCATATAAGACATCTCCCGCTTACTTGACCAAGGTCCCCAAGACCTGCAGATAGGCAATGACGGCTTCGATTTCTTTCTTGCCCTTGATCTCTTCCGACGACTTGGCAATCTGCTCATCGGTATAGGGCACGCCCACGCGCCGCAAAGCCCGCATGTGCGCTGGCATGGATTCGGAGTCCACGGTGTCCTTGAGCAGCCATGGATAGGCCGGCATATTGGATTCGGGCACCAAGTCGCGCGGGTTGTTCAGGTGGTCACGATGCCACTGATCGCTGTACTTGCCACCCACGCGGTGCAGGTCAGGTCCGGTGCGCTTGCTGCCCCACTGGAACGGATGGTCATAGACAAACTCACCCGCCACGGAATAGTGGCCGTAGCGCAGCGTCTCGGCGCGGAACGGCCGGATCATCTGCGAATGGCAGTTGTAGCAACCCTCGCGGGTATAGATGTCACGCCCCGCCAGTTGCAAAGCGGTGTAGGGCATCAGACCCTTGACCGGCTCCGTGGTGGACTTCTGGAAAAACAGCGGAACAATTTCCACCATCCCACCGACCAGCAACACCAGCAGGATCAAAACGATCATCAGGAAGTTGTTGGTTTCGATTTTTTCATGCGACAGTCCGCCGCTTGCGTTGTTGTTTGCCATGGTGTTTTCCTTCTCAGGCGTGGGCAGCGGCGGCCGGGATGGTCACGGTGACGGAGCGGCCGTTGGTCACGGTTTTAAGTGTGTTCCAGAGCATGATCAACATGCCAGTGAGGTATAGCAGGCCCCCCAACAAACGCAGCACATAAAACGGGAAGGTGGCTTTGACGGACTCTACGAAGGTGTAGGTCAAAGTGCCGTCGGCGTTGATGGCGCGCCACATCAGACCCTGCATCACACCGGCGATCCACATTGCGGCAATGTAAATAACAATGCCGATCGTGGCCGTCCAGAAGTGCACCTCAATCGCCTTGACGCTGTACATCTGCTTCTGACCAAACAGGCGTGGAATCAGGTAGTACATGCTGCCCATCGTCACCAGACCGACCCAGCCCAGAGCGCCAGAATGAACGTGACCAATGGTCCAGTCGGTGTAGTGAGACAGCGCGTTGACCGTCTTGATCGACATCATCGGACCCTCAAAGGTGGACATGCCATAGAAGGAAAGCGACACGATCAGGAAACGCAGGATAGGGTCATCGCGCAATTTGTGCCAGGCGCCTGACAAGGTCATGATGCCGTTGATCATGCCGCCCCAGCTCGGTGCCAGCAAAATCAGGGAGAACACCATGCCGACCGATTGCGTCCAGTCAGGCAGTGCGGTGTAGTGCAGGTGGTGCGGGCCAGCCCACATATAGGTGAAGATCAGCGCCCAGAAGTGAACGATGGACAGACGGTAGGAATACACCGGCCGCTCAGCCTGCTTGGGGATGAAGTAGTACATCATGCCCAGGAAGCCGGCCGTCAGAAAAAAGCCCACGGCATTGTGGCCATACCACCACTGCACCATGGCATCCTGCACGCCAGCGTAGGCCGAGTAGGACTTCATGTAACCAGCAGGAATGGCGGCACTGTTAACGATGTGCAACAAAGCCACGGCAATGATGAAAGCGCCAAAAAACCAGTTGGCCACGTAGATATGACGAACTTTTCGCGTGCCGATGGTGCCAAAAAACACGATGGCATACGACACCCAGACCAGCGTGATCAGAATGTCGATGGGCCACTCCAGCTCCGCGTATTCCTTGCCCTGGGTGTAGCCCAACGGCAAAGAAATGGCGGCCGCCACAATGACCAGTTGCCAGCCCCAAAACGTAAACGCCGCCAACTTGTCGCCAAACAGTCTGACGTGGCAGGTGCGTTGTGCCACATAGTAGGAGGCCGCAAACAAACCGCAGCCACCAAAGGCAAAAATAACGGCATTGGTGTGCAGCGGACGCAAGCGACCGTAAGTCAACCAGGGAATGCCCATATTGAGTTCGGGCCAGGTCAGCTGGGCGGCGATGATCACGCCGACCAGCATACCGACCACGCCCCAGACCACGGTCATGATGGCAAACTGCCTGACGACTTTGTCGTTGTAGGTAGTGGCCTGCGCATTGGGAAATATCATCTTCACCTCTTCTGAGTTTGTTTGAGATCAGTTTCTCATGGTTTTTCAAGGCGCCATCGCAATACCTATTGATCTACATCAGTATTTCAAAGGAATTTTTATGAGTCCTTAAGAATTCGTTCAGCTTCAGACTCAATGTCCTCAAATTGGCCGCGGTAGATCGCCCACCACAGTCCCCCGAGAATGAAAAAAACAAGAATAACCGACAGTGGTATTAATAAATAAAGAATATCCATCACATTTTTTTCAATGGTTTGGCGTTGTTCGACAGCCGCAAGGCATTGAGCACGACCAGCAGGGAGCTTAAGCCCATACCCAAACCCGCCAGCCAGGCCGGAAGCCATCCCGCCACGGCCAGAGGCACGCACACCGCGTTATAAATAGCCGCCCACCACAGATTCTGACGCACCACGCGCAAGGTTCGACGGGCCAGACGCAGCGTTCTCACAACCGCGTCGAGCTGATCGCCCAACACCACAAAATCTGCCTGTGCCTGCGCCAAAGGCACCGCTTGACCAAAGGCAAACGACACGTGGGCGCCGGCCAGTACCGGGCCGTCGTTGAGCCCGTCTCCCACCACCGCCACCTTGTGGCCACTTTGTTGAGCACCGCGCAAGAAGGCGAGCTTGTCCTGCGGTGCACACCCTCCCTGAAATTCAAGTATGCCCACCTGTGCGGCCACCCGCGCCGCCGCCTGAACGCTGTCCCCGGACAACAAATGCACCGCGATACCCTCTCGTTGCAGTGCGGCCACCGTATCCCGCGCATCAGCTCGCACGTCTTCATGCAGCTCAAACGTGGCCAGCCAGCCCCGCTCGTCGCTTAAAAAAGTCTGCAGCGCATCCTTTCTGGATCGTGATCGTTCAAGGCCGCAAAAATCGGCAGAACCCAGGCGCAGCTCGGTCGCGGTCGCAGTTAGCGTTGCGTTGCCGCACCACGCCCGGCCCGCCACCCCGCGCCCGGCGACCTCGTTCACGGTGTCCGCCGTCCACAGCGGGAAAGTGCCGATCCGGCCCGCGGCGGCCACCAGCGCTCTGGATACCGGGTGGAGCGAATATTGTGCCAAAGCCGCGGCCATCGCCAGCGCCTGGGCCGCCGGGACGCCGTCCCGCACTTGGGTCGAGCCCAACACCATGGCGTCCCGCGTCAGGGTTCCGGTTTTGTCGAACATCACCGTATCGACGGCCGCCATGGCTTCCAAAGCCTCCAGCCGACGCACCAAAACGCCGCGTCGTGCGAGCGTTCCGGCGACGGCCAGCATGGCGGCCGGTGTTGCCAGCGACAGCGCGCAGGGACAGGTCACGACCAGCACGGCGACTGCGACCATTAGCGCACGGCCGGGGTCTCGTCCCCACCAAAAAGCGCAGGCCAGCCCGGCCGCCAGCAGCACCCCCATCAGGAACGGTTTGGCAATGCGATCGGCCAAGCGGGCCAAACGCGGTTTGGTGGTTGAGGCACTTTCCATTAGCGCCACGATCTCGGCAAAACGGGTTTGCTCGCCGGTGCGTTCCACGCGAACCTGGACCACCGTGGAGAGGTTGTGGCTGCCGGCAATAACCAGGCCACCGACACCGCGTGCTACCGGACGCGACTCGCCCGTGAGCAGTGCCTCATCGACCAACGTGTCGCCTTGCAGCAGCACCCCATCGGCCGGAAAGGTCTCCCCCGGCAAGATCCGAATGACATCCGCGGGCAGCAGGCGGCGCACCGGCACGCGTTCATAAGTGCCGTCCTGGCGCAGCCGCGCCACGCTGTCGGGCAGCCGGTTCATCAGCACTTCCAGCGCGCCGGCCGTTCGATCGCGCAGACGCAACTCCAGCCAGCGCCCCGACAACAGAAAGAAAACAAACATGGTGAGCGAGTCAAAATAGACTTCGCGACCAAAGATGCCATGCGGATCAAAAGTGCCGGCGGTGCTGACGGCAAAGGTAATCAGCATGCCCAAAGCCACTGGCAAATCCATGCTCACGCGACGCTGTAACACATCCCGCCAGGCACTGCCAAAAAACGGCCCGCAGGAGAACAGAATCACCGGCAGGGTCAGCACCCAGGAGGCCCAGCGCAGCAGTTGCTCCATCTCGGCCGTCAAATCCCCAGGCGCCGCGATGTAGGCTGGATAGGCGTACATCATCACCTGCATCATGCACAGCCCGGCCACCATCAAGCGCCAAAGCGCCTTGCGTGCTTCACTCTTGCGGCGTTCACGGGTAAACGCATCATTGGCCGGCACGGCGCGGTAGCCGGCGGTTTGAACCGCCCGCATCCAGTCTGAAGGCCGGACCGCATCAGACGACCAGACGACGCGCGCACGGTGGCTGCCGGCACTCACCTCGGCCGTCACCACACCGGGCACGCGCAGCAGGGCGTCTTCGAGCGTCAGGGCACAGGCCGCGCAATGCATGCCTTCGATCAGAAGATTCGACTCCCAAAAATTGGCGCGACGGGCATCAGGGCGACTGAAGGCCGACCACTCCAGCGGGTCATCGAGGAGACGCAAGACGTCCGCGGTCGCAGCGGCATCTGATGAATCCGCATGAACCTGGTCGCGATCTTCAAGAAGGTTTTCTGACGCCGTGACAGAGACGGCAGGACTTGCAGTTGACATAAGGTTCAAGGGTGTCCGGCGATGCGCGCAGTTTACTTGACGACCATCAAGAAGGCACAGGACGAGCAGAGTAAGCTGGCGGTATTCACTCAATAGGAGCAATTCATGTACCAAAGAATTCTTGTCGCCACCGACGGTTCCACCTTGTCAAAAAAAGCAGTGAACAGCGCCATTGCGTTGGCCGCGCTGACAGGGGCAGAGTTGGTGGCCTTGAAAGTAATTCCGCGTTACCCACAGAGCTACTTTGAGGGCGGCCTGGCCTTGCAGGCGGCTGAGGTCAGCCGGGTTGAGAAGCAATGGGCAGAGGACGGACAGTCCATTGTCGACGCGGTTCAGAAAACCGCATTGGCAAAAGGTGTCAAAACCAAGGCCATCACGGCCAAGTCAGACCTGGTGTCGGAGGCCATCATTGCAGCGGCCAAAAAACACAAATGCGATCTGATCGTGATGGCATCCCATGGGCGGCGCGGCATCAAACGCCTGTTGCTGGGCAGTGAAACCCAGCTGGTGCTGACGCACTCTCACATTCCAGTTCTCGTGTTACGTTAAATAAACGTGTAACCCTCGTCGAATATACGTGTTCAGCTATAAATTTAATAGCTAATTGATGGCTGAGCGGTCTTCATCCAACTCCGTATTGCGCGCGTAAAACATTTTTTTGAACCTTGCCCATGGTGTTGCGCGGCAAGGCATCGACCACAAAACATTGCTTGGGCACTTTGAAATTGGCCAGTTGTGATTTCAGACTGGCAATGATCTGGCTGGGGTCGAGCTTGGCACCCGCCTTCGCGATGACGATGGCGACGCCGACTTCACCAAAATCCGCATGCGGGATGCCAATCACGGCGCTCTCGGCCACGCCGGGCAACTCGTTGATGAAGCTTTCAATTTCGGCCGGATAGACGTTGTAGCCGCCACTGATGATGAGGTCTTTGCTGCGGCCCACGATGGTCACATAGCCCAGCGCGTCAATCTTGCCGACATCACCCGTTTTGAAGTAGCCGTCGGCCGTGAATTCTTCAGCGGTTTTCTCGGGCATGCGCCAATAGCCCTGGAACACATTGGGCCCCCGGACCTGGATGCCGCCGATCTCGCCCGCCGCCACGGGCTGGCCTTGGTCATCCTGCACGCGCAGACTGACGCCCGGCAGCGGGAAACCAACCGTGCCGCCACGCCGCTCACCTTCGGTCTCGTCGTACGGGTTGGAGGCCAGCATCGCGGTCTCGCTCATGCCGTAACGCTCCAAAAGGGTGTGGCCGGTTCTGGACTTCCAGTCGTTGAAGGTTTCAATCAACAAAGGCGCGGACCCCGAAATGAAGAGCCGCATGTGGCGTGCCACATCGACCGTCAATTCCGGCTCGGCCAGCAGGCGCACATAGAGCGTGGGAACGCCCATGAACACGGTCGCCTCGGGCATTTTTTGAATGACCAGTTTGGGGTCAAATTTGCCCAGCCAGATCATCTTGCTGCCGTTGAGCAGCGCACCGTGAATAGCGACAAACAAACCGTGCACATGGAAGATCGGCAAGGCATGAATCAGCACATCGCCGCCCTCTTCTGCCGTTCGCCAACCCCAGTAAGTTTTGAGCACCTGCGCGTTGCTCAGCAGATTGCCGTGGCTCAGCATCGCCCCTTTGGAACGACCCGTGGTGCCGCTGGTGTACAAAATGGCGGCCAGGTCATCCGCTTGTCGAACGGCCACCACGTGCTGGTCCGAAGCATTGGCGGTGCGGTCCAGCAGGGAGCCGGTGCGGTCGTCATTGAGCGTGAACACGTACTGGGTGCCCGCCTTGAATGCAATCTTGCTGACCCAGCCAAAGTTTTTGCTACTGCAGACCACCACGGCGGGTTCGGCGTTGCCGATGAAATACTCGATCTCGGCGCTTTGATACGCCGTGTTGAGCGGCAAAAACACAAAACCAGCACGCAAGGTCGCCAGGTACAAGACCATTGCCTCGACCGATTTTTCCACCTGCACGGCGATGCGGGAGCCCGCGGGCAGGTCCAGCGACGCCAGCAGGTTGGCCATCATGGCGGTGGCGCGATCCAGGTCGCGCCAGCTGTAAAACAGGCCGTTGTCGGTCTCAATCGCGACGCCGTCCAGGTCTTTGGGGAAGGCGGCGCGAAGTGCGGCGAAGAGGTTGCCGTTACCGGCCAGGGGAATGTTCTGCTTTTGCATATCAAGGGTGGGTGGAGGCTTGGGCTCGGTCAGCTTGCGTGTTGCGTGACGGCAGGCCCAGGGGGTGCCAAGGGCGTCAAAACGCGGGTTTTCGCTTCTCCAGAAAGGCCTGAATACCTTCCCTGTGTTCGGCGCTGTCGGCGTAAGCGTAGGCTTGCTGGCTGTCGACTGCTATCATATTTGTGGCTGATTGTGCAATATCGGCGGGGGCTGGAGCGCTATTTAATGCACGAATCGTCTGCTTGTTGAGTCTCGCCGCCTGCGGTGCCAGTTTGGAAATCCGATGCGCTGCGTCCCCCGTCTCGGCGGCCAGCTGATCGTCCGCCAGCACCCGGCTGAGGAAGCCGCAAGCCTTCATCTCGGCCGCGCTGAAAATCGTCGCCGCCAGCAACATTTGGCGCGCGGTGCCAAGGCCTGCTTCGCGCGCCACCAAGGCGGCTTCGCGCGGCGCCATGGGAAAACCGAGCTTGGCGATGGGCGCCCCAAAGCGGGCGGATTCGCAACTCAGGCGAATATCACAACAACTGGCCATCTCCATCCCCGCGCCCATGCAGTTGCCTTCAATCCGGGCGACGATGGGTACGTCGCAGTCCAGCATGGCCTGCAAACCACCCCAGACATCGTGTTCGTGGAAGTCGCGCAGCGTCGCTTCCTGAAACCGGAAGTCGGCATATTCCGAGATATCACCGCCTGCGCAAAAATTTCCGCCCTCACCCGCAATCACCACGCAGCGCACGTCGCTGCTGCGCTGGATGTTCTCAAAAACAGAGCGCAGCTCGCGCCACATGACGCGCGACATGGCATTGAACCGGGGTGGGTGGCTGATGGTGACCCGCGCCACGCCCGCCTGCTGCTTAAACCGGATAGATCCATGCATACCTGAACAACTCCTTTAATTCGGTCCAGCGCGCGCGAGCTCGGCCCGCGCCTTGTCATCAAGTTTGTCCAGCAGGGCGGCGGCGTTCTTGCCCAGCAAGGCGCGAAAGCCCGGGATCGGCGACAACATGGCAAAAGTCTTGAGGCGGGGGAAACATGTTCTACCTCGGTAAAAACCCGTGGTCCGCGACAAAGATCAGCGTGCGCTGCGTCTCTGCGCCCACCACCACAAGCCGACGCCGCCGACGATCATCGGCACACACAGCCATTGCCCCATGCTCATGCCCAGCGACAGAATGCCAAGGAACGCATCGGGTTCGCGGAAAAATTCGGCCGCAAAACGAAACAGCCCATAACCCAGCAAGAAGGCGGCCGCCACCTGACCCTGTTTGCGCTCCTTGCGCGCATACAGCCACAACAGCACGAACAGAAGCAGCCCCTCGCCCAAGAACTGGTACACCTGCGACGGGTGACGCGGCAAGTCCCCAGCGCCGCGAAACACCATGCCCCAAGGCAGGTCCGGGGGGCTCAAACGGCCCCACAACTCGCCGTTGATGAAGTTGCCGACCCGCCCCGCCGCCAAGCCCGTCGGCACACACGGCGCCACAAAATCAGCCACCTGCAGCCAGGGCTTGCCGCGTGACACGGCAAACCAGATCATGGCGGCAATGACACCCAGCATGCCGCCATGAAAGCTCATGCCGCCCTGCCACACCGCGAAAACCTCCAGCGGGTGCGCCAGGTAATAGGCAGGCTTGTAAAACAGGCAATAGCCGATGCGCCCGCCCAGCACCACGCCCATCACCCCCATGAACAGGATGTCTTCCACGTCTTTGCGCGACCAGGCACCGGCCCCTTTGATGGACGCAAACGGCTCATGCCGCAAGCGCCGGATACCCAGAAACATGAACAAGGCAAAAGCGGCCAGGTAGGTCAGTCCATACCAGTGGATGGAAAAAGGACCTAGTTGCAGGGCGATCGGATTGATTTGTGGATGGATCAGCATGGACGGCATTGTGCACGCAAGCGCAAGTCCATTCCATAGCGGCTGGCGCCGACCCGCGAAAGCTTGCCGCGCGTTACGCGAGTTGCGACTTGGCAAACGCCACAAAACGTTCCAGCGTGGGGCTGACGCCCTCGTGCTTCCAGACCAGGCTGGTCTCGCAGCCCGGCATGGCGCCGACGTTCCTTCCAGAGACATTTTTGCCTGCCAGCACCTCGCGGTACACGACGCCGGAGCGCTGGAACTGGCGCACGCTGTCTGGCACCCAGGCGACGCCGAGTCCGGCCGACACCAGGTTGACAATGGTCTGCATCTGAATCGCTTCCTGGGCCACAACGGGCAGGCAAGCCGCGGCGTGGTACAGCGCAAAAATGGCGTCGTACAAAGAAGGCACGATGCGCCGCGGAAAGATGACCAGCGGCTCGGCCAGCACCTCATTCAACGCCAGCGCGGGTCGATTCGCCAGCGAATGGTGCTCAGGCAGCGCCAGCACCAACGGCTCCTGGGTGATCAGCCAACGCGCCAGGCCCGACGGGGCAAAACCCGGCGCATGCAGCATAAAGCCGGCATCCATGTCGCCGCGCTCAAGGCCCTGCAACTGCACATCACCCGTGGCTTCCAGCAGCTCCAGCTGCACTTTGGGATAGAGCGCCCGAAACGCCCGCACCCACTGCGGCAGCAACGCAAAGCCGACGGTGGAGACGAAAGCCAGGCGCAGGCGCCCGACTTCGCCCGCCGCCGCCGCCCGGGCCTGCGCCGGCAAGGCTTGGGCGCGCGCCAGCAGATCCAGCACGGCCGGCAGCAAGGCCTGGCCGGTGGCGGTCAGCTGCACGCTGCGCTTGGTACGGTCAAACAAACGCATGCCCAACAATTTTTCCAACTGGGCAATCGCTTGCGTCAAGGGCGGTTGGGTCATGTGCAGGCGCGTGGCGGCGTGACCAAAATGCAGCTCCTCGGCCACGGCCACGAACTGGCGCCACAGCCGGAGTTCGATGAGGTGCGCGCTCAATGACGGGCTGACGGACTGATTGAGGCTTTCATTCATATGCTGTGCATATTAATAATTACTTAAAAATATATTGGAACAACATAATAGTCCGGCGCATACTCTGGCCTGAAAACTGCAACCCATTTCACGAGAGAGCTCTTATGGCCACCCAACCCGTCATCCTGAACCCCCGCAGCAAAAACATCACCGAGGGCAAGTCGCGCGCGCCCAACCGCTCCATGTACTACGCCATGGGCTACGAGGCCGATGACTTCAAGAAACCGATGATCGGCGTGGCCAACGGCCACAGCACCATCACGCCATGCAACAGCGGCCTGCAAAAGCTGGCCGATGCCGCGATTGCCGCGATTGAAGAGGCGGGCGGCAACGCCCAGGTGTTCGGCACCCCGACCATTTCCGATGGCATGGCGATGGGCACCGAAGGCATGAAGTACTCGCTGGTCTCTAGAGAGGTGATTTCCGACTGCATCGAGACTTGCGTGCAAGGCCAGTGGATGGACGGCGTGCTGGTCGTGGGCGGTTGCGACAAGAACATGCCGGGCGGCCTGATGGGCATGCTGCGCGCCAATGTGCCCGCCATTTTTGTCTACGGCGGCACCATCCTGCCCGGCCATTACAAGGGCAAAGACCTCAACATCGTGAGCGTGTTTGAAGCCGTCGGCGAGAACGCGGCCGGGCGCATGAGCGACGAAGACCTGCTGGAGATCGAGCGTCGCGCCATCCCCGGCACCGGCTCGTGCGGCGGCATGTACACGGCCAACACCATGTCGTCCGCCTTTGAAGCGCTGGGCATCTCGCTGGCCTACTCCAGCACCATGGCGAACCCGCACGACGAGAAGGTGAACTCGGCCCGTGAGTCCGCCAAGGTGCTGATCGAGGCCGTCAAAAAAGACCTCAAACCGCGCGACATCGTGACCCGCAAGTCGATCGAAAATGCCGTCGCAGTCATCATGGCCACTGGCGGCTCCACCAACGCCGTGCTGCACTTTTTGGCGATTGCGCATGCCGCCGGGGTCGAGTGGACGATTGACGACTTTGAGCGCGTGCGCCAAAAAACGCCGGTGCTGTGCGACCTCAAGCCCAGCGGCCAATACCTGGCGGTCGACCTGCACCGGGCCGGCGGCATTCCGCAAGTCATGAAAACCTTGCTGTCGGCCGGTCTGCTGCACGGCGACTGCATCACCATCACCGGCCAGACCATTGCGGAGGTGTTGAAAGATGTGCCCGATGCGCCACGCGCCGACCAGGACGTGATTCGCCCCTTGAGCAACCCGATGTACGCACAAGGCCATCTGGCGATTCTGAAAGGCAATCTGTCACCCGAGGGCTGCGTGGCCAAGATCACCGGCCTGAAAAACCCGGTGATGACCGGCCCGGCCCGCGTGTTTGACGATGAACAGTCTGCCCTGGCCGCTATTCTGGCGAACCAGATCGTGGCCGGCGACGTGATGGTGCTGCGTTACCTCGGCCCCAAAGGCGGCCCCGGCATGCCCGAAATGCTGGCCCCCACCGGTGCCCTGGTCGGGCAAGGCCTGGGCGAGTCGGTCGGCCTGATCACCGATGGCCGCTTCTCCGGCGGCACCTGGGGCATGGTGGTCGGCCACGTGGCGCCCGAAGCGGCAGTCGGTGGCACGATCGCCTTCATCCATGAAGGTGACTCCATCACCATCGATGCGCATCAGTTGCTGCTGCAACTCAATGTCAGCGACGAGGAAATCGCCAAACGGCGCGCCGCATGGACGGCACCCAAGCCACGCTATACCCGCGGCGTGCAGGCCAAGTTTGCGTTCAACGCGTCAACCGCCAGCAAGGGTGCCGTGCTCGACAACTACTGAACAACCGCGGCCACCGCGACCTGATCAACAAAGCCCGCGCAACTTGGCTTAAGCGGGCTTTTTTTTGATGTCTCGTCAACGCTGCTTCTTTTTGGGCAAGGTGCCCAGAGCCTCGCGGTTTCTGTCAATACGGTCTTGCCGACGCGCATTGTCACGCTCCATCGCTTTCTTTTTGGTATACCCCGATGAATCTGCCCAGGCCCACCAGAGCACCGCCAAACCAAATGGCACTGCAATAACCCACCAGTCCCAAGTGGCCACCGGGCCGATTTCAAGATACTTCAGGACCAGTAAGACCAGTCCAAGTCCCAATAAATACATTTCATTCTCCTAACATTTTTTACACTGTAAACCTGTGATGTGTGTCAACGACTATCATTGGCCCTGCGTTATTCGACTGTAAACCAACCCATAAGGAAAAAATTGATGAAACGTGTTCTCTTTGCTCTAGTCGCCGCAGCCACTGTCACTGCGCCCGCGTTTGCTGATCTGGCGCTTGCGACGTCCAAGAATTGCCTGGCGTGCCATGCCGTTGACAAAAAAGTGGTGGGGCCAGCCTACAAAGACGTCGCCAAGAAATACGCCGGCCAAAAAGATGCCGTGGACAAGCTGACCGCCAAGGTCATGAAAGGCGGCGCTGGCGTTTGGGGCCCCGTGCCCATGCCCGCCAATACGCAAGTCAATGAGGCCGAGGCCAGGAAACTGGTCACCTGGGTTCTGAGCCTCAAGTAAGCTGCATCGTTCGCTTTTCAGATAGCAAAAAAAGCCCGCATATTGCGGGCTTTTTTTTAGCCGTTTTTTCTTGATAATTTTAGCCGATAGCCCCCGTTAAATGGGCGCCGCCAGCTATTGTTTTCGTAGCGTCAATAGGTTTGTCCCAACTGGTCCAGAATCGCGGGGTTTTCCAGTGTCGACGTATCCTGCGTAATGGACTCACCCTTGGCCAGCGAGCGCAGCAGGCGGCGCATGATCTTGCCGGAACGGGTTTTGGGCAAATTTTCGCCAAAACGGATGTCTTTGGGTTTGGCAATCGGGCCAATCTCCTTGGCTACCCAGTCACGCAGTTCCTTGGCAATCGCTTTGGCCTCGTCGCCCGTCGGGCAGGAGCGCTTGAGCACCACAAAGGCGCAAATAGCCTCGCCCGTCAGGTCATCCGGGCGCCCCACCACGGCGGCCTCGGCCACCAAGTCGGACTTGGCCACCAGCGCCGACTCGATTTCCATCGTGCCCATGCGGTGACCCGACACATTGAGCACGTCGTCGATACGGCCGGTGATGCGGAAGTAACCGCGGTCGGCGCTGCGCACCGCGCCGTCACCCGCCAGGTAATACGTGCCACCCATCTCTTCCGGGAAATAGCTTTTCTTGAAACGCTCAGGGTCGTTCCAGATGTTGCGAATCATGGAGGGCCATGGCCGTTTGATGACCAGCAAGCCGCCGGACCCATTGGGCACGTCATTGCCCGCTTCGTCCACGATGGCGGCCATGATGCCGGGCAGCGGCAAGGTGCAGCTGCCAGGGACCAGTGGCGTGGCGCCCGGCAGCGGCGTGATCATGTGACCACCGGTTTCGGTCTGCCAGAAGGTGTCCACGATCGGGCAACGCTCGCCACCCACATGCTTGTAGTACCACATCCAGGCTTCAGGATTGATAGGCTCGCCCACCGTGCCCAGGATACGCAGACTGCTCAGGTCCGAGCGGCCAGGATGGACCGTGGCATCGCCCTCGGCCGACTTGATCAGTGAACGGATGGCGGTAGGCGCGGTATAGAAAATGGTGCACTTGTGGCGCTCGATCATTTGCCAGAAACGACCGGCGTTCGGGTAGGTCGGTATGCCTTCAAAAATGATCTGGGTGGCGCCTGCTGCCAAGGGTCCGTAGGCCACATAGGCATGGCCGGTAATCCAGCCAATGTCCGCCGTGCACCAGAAAACATCGGAGGGTTGAAGGTCAAACGTCCAGTCCATGGTCAGCTTGGCCCACAGCAGGAAGCCCCCGGTGGAATGCTGCACACCTTTGGGTTTGCCGGTAGAGCCGGATGTGAAAAGAATGAACAGCGGATGCTCGGCACCCACCGACACCGGCGCACATTCGGTGCTTTGACCCGCCAACGCCTCAGTAAAGGTGACGTCGCGGCCCGCGACCATATTGCAGGCGGACGCGGTGCGCTGGTAAACGAAGACGGTCTTGATGGACTCGCAGCCGCCCAAGGCCAGGCCCTCGTCCACGATCGATTTCAACGGCAACTCCTTGCCACCGCGCATCTGGAAATTGGCCGTGATCACCGCCACGGCGCCGGCGTCAATGATGCGTTCCTGCAGCGCCTTGGCCGAGAAGCCACCAAACACCACGCTGTGCGTGGCGCCAATGCGCGCGCAGGCCTGCATCGCGATGACGCCCTCCAAGGTCATGGGCATGTAGATCAGGACCCGATCGCCCTTTTGGATGCCATGCGCCTTGAGGGCGTTGGCAAACTGACTGACCTTGGCCAGCAACTCTTTGTAGCTGGTCTTGGTCACGGTGCCATCGTCAGCTTCAAAAATAACGGCTGTTTTGTTCTCGACCGGCGTGCCCATGTGCTTGTCCAGGCAGTTGGCCGACGCGTTCAGTTCGCCGTCCTCGAACCACTTGTAAAACGGCGCCGCTGACTCGTCCAGCGTCTTGGTAAAGGGCTT
>NZ_DHXT01000209.1:17506-23941 GCF_002413825.1 Rhodoferax sp. UBA5149 | reverse complement strand
CTCGGCTTCGGCGCACAGCGCGTTGTAGCCGTCCATGCCGGAAACGCGTGCGGCTTTCATGACCGCCTCGCTCGGCGGGAAAACGCGGTTTTCAACCAGGGTTGATTCGATGGCGGACAACGGTGCATTCATGGGTAGGTCTCCTCTAATTAATCAAAACTGGACGCGACTGTCGGCGTTCGCACTTACAAGCCACTGACTGGCCTAAAAGTTGAGGCTATTGCTTCTCTACCCGGCTTGTCAACAGCAGCACGGTGGCGGCCACACCGCTGAGCAGCGAGCCCAGCAACACGCCCAGCTTCAGCTGCGATTCATACAGGGCATCGGCCCCTGCAAACGCCAGCGTGCCAATGAAAAGACTCATGGTGAAGCCGACGCCGCACAGCACGCACACGCCCCAGAACTGACTCCAGCTGGCCTGCGTCGGCAGCCTGGCACCACCCAAGCGGATCAATAACCAGGAGGCGCCAAAAACGCCGATCGCCTTGCCCAACAGCAGACCACCAGCAATGCCCAGCGGAACCGACTGCGCCAAGGTGCCCAGGGTCACTCCCTGCAGCGATACGCCGGCATTGGCAAACGCGAACATGGGCAATATCAGATAGGCGACCCAGGGGTGCAAAGCATGCTCCGCTTTGTTCAGCGGCGAGCCGCCTTTGCCGTCAGACAGCGGAATCGCCAGCGCGGTCACCACACCGGCCAGCGTCGGATGAATGCCGGACTTGAGAACGAAAAACCAAACACCCAGACCCACGATGGCATAGGGTGCTATCGCCGTCACCCGGAGCCGGTTCAAACCCAGCAAGACCACAACACCAGCGGCGGCGGCCAGCAGCATGGTGGGGGACAGCTCGGCGGTGTAGAAAACCGCAATCACCAGAATCGCACCCAGGTCGTCAATGATGGCCACCGCCGTCAAGAACACTTTGAGCGAAGGCGGCACCCGGCTGCCGAGCAGCACCAAGATACCCAGGGCAAAAGCAATGTCCGTCGCCATCGGAATACCCCAACCGCGCAGGCCCACGGGGTCGCCCCAGTTGATGGCGGCATAAATCAGCGCGGGCACCAGCATGCCGCCCAGGGCCGCAATGGCGGGCAGCAAGGCCTGCGCGGGCGACGCTAGCTCACCCTCCAGCAACTCGCGCTTGATCTCCAGCCCCACCAGAAAAAAGAACACGGCCATCCACAGATCGTTGACCCAGACGATCAGGGGTTTGGACAGCAGCAGCCAACTCGAGCCCAAGCGCAACTCGCCCGGCATCTGCAAAAACTGCTGGTAAGCCCCATGCCACGGCGAATTGCTGACGACCAGCGCCACCAATGCGGCCAGAGCCAGCAGCACGCCACCCGCGGACTGTGAGGTGATGAACTGGTTGACGTTGCGTGCGATGAACTTGAACATTTGGGTCGGCGCCATGCCCTCAGTGGCCTGTGGGCGGGGATGGTTAAACTTCAGCCCATTGTCACCAATTAGTTACTCCCTGAACTCTTAAGGTTTCGCATCACCATGACCACCATCCGCCAGGCCGACCTGATCGAGTCCGTTGCCGCCGCCCTTCAATACATCAGCTATTACCATCCCGCCGACTACATCGCCCATCTGGCGCGCGCCTACGAGCGCGAACAAAGCCCGGCGGCGAAAGACGCCATCGCACAAATTCTGACCAACAGCAAGATGAGCGCCATCGGCCACCGCCCGATTTGCCAGGACACCGGCATCGTCAATGTGTTCCTTAAAGTCGGCATGGACGTGCGCTGGGACGGCTTCGATGCGGGCGTCGATGGCAAGCCCCGCAGTCTGGACGATGCCATCAACGAAGGCGTGCGCCGCGCCTACAACCACCCCGACAACACCCTGCGCGCCAGCGTGGTGACTGATCCGCAGTTTGACCGCAAGAACACCAAAGACAACACGCCGGCCGTGATCTTCACTGAAATCGTGCCCGGCAACACGCTGGAAGTGACGGTGGCGGCCAAAGGCGGCGGCAGCGAGAACAAGAGCAAGATGTACATGCTCAACCCCGGCGACTCGGTGGTGGACTGGGTGCTTAAGACGGTGCCCACCATGGGCGCCGGCTGGTGCCCGCCTGGCATGCTGGGCATTGGCATTGGCGGCACCGCCGAAAAAGCGGTGCTGATGGCCAAGGAAAGCCTGATGGACGACCTGGACATGTACGAGCTGCAGGCCAAATCCGCCAGCGGCGCTGAGCTCACCAAGACCGAAGCGCTGCGTCTTGAGCTGTTTGAAAAAGTCAATGCCCTGGGCATTGGCGCGCAAGGCCTGGGCGGCCTGACCACCGTGCTCGACATCAAGATCAAGATGTACCCGACCCATGCCGCCAGCAAACCGATTGCGATGATCCCCAATTGCGCCGCCACCCGCCACGCCCACTTTGTGATGGACGGCAGCGGCCCGGTCTACCTGGACCCCCCAAGCCTGGACTTGTGGCCCGACGTCCAGTGGACGCCCGACTACGTCAAAAGCAAAAAAGTCGACCTCAACACCCTGAGCAAGGAAGAAGTGGCCAGCTGGAAGCCGGGCGACACTTTGCTGCTGAACGGCAAGATGCTGACCGGCCGCGACGCCGCCCACAAGCGTATCAAAGACATGCTCGCCAAGGGCGAAAAGCTGCCGGTGGACTTCACCAACCGCGTGATTTACTACGTTGGCCCAGTCGACCCGGTCAAGGGCGAAGCGGTGGGACCGGCCGGCCCCACCACCGCCACCCGCATGGACGACTTCACCGAGATGATGCTGGCTGAGACCGGCCTGATCTCCATGATCGGCAAGGCCGAACGCGGCCCGGTGGCGATTGCGGCCATCAAGAAACACAAGAGCGCCTACCTGATGGCCGTGGGCGGCGCCGCCTACCTCGTCAGCAAGGCGATCAAGCACGCCAAGGTCGTGGGCTTTGCCGACCTCGGCATGGAAGCCATTTACGAGTTTGACGTGGTCGACATGCCGGTCACCGTGGCGGTGGATTCCGGCGGCACCAGCGCCCACATCACGGGACCTGCCGAATGGCAAAAACGCATTGCGACCGGGGAGTTCAAGGGCATTGCCGTCGCTGCCGCGTGATCGAAATTGGGTTCTGACCCCCATTCGTCCCCGATCGGCGTTTTCGACAGCGGCATCGGGGGCCTGAGCATTCTGAGGGCTTTGCGTGCCGAGCTGCCCCATGAGAACTTCGTTTATGTCGCCGACAGTGCTCACGCGCCCTACGGCGAGCGCGACGACGCCCATGTGATCGGGCGTTCCCGCGCGATCACGCAGCAGCTGCTGGCCGCATACGGCATCAAGGCGCTCGTCATCGCCTGCAACACCGCCACGGCGGCGGCCATTCAGGTGCTGCGTGAGGAACACCCGGCGCTTGCGATCATTGGCGTTGAACCAGCGCTCAAACCCGCGGTGGCCCTGAGCCAAACCCGGCGCATTGGTGTCATGGCCACCCGCGGCACCTTGGGCCGCGCCAAATTTCGCACTCTGGTCGACTCGCTGGCCGGCCAGGCCGACTTCATTTGCCAGCCCTGCGACGGCCTGGCCGATGCCATCGAACACCAAGACACTACAAAAATAATAGCACTCTGCGCACATTACACGGGGGCTATGGGCCAATTTGGCATAAATGATGGGGGGATCGACACGCTCGTGCTGGGCTGCACGCACTACCCGTTCGCCAGCGTTCACCTGACCCAGCTGGTGGGGCCCACAGTCCGCCTGGTCGACACCGGCGAACCTGTTGCGCGCCAGACGCGCCGCAAGCTGAAAACCTTGTCGCCAAGTGAAGTCGCGGGCCAGTGCCTGCTACTCACCACCGGTGAGCGCGCCAGCCTGCAGCGTGCCGCCCATCATTGGCTGGGTCTTGCCTGCCCGGTTGAGTCGCTGTCGATTTGACGGCGCCATCAGCGGATTGGCGATCAAAACTTTAGGGACTTTCCCCTTCCAAACTTCTGGGATCAGGGCGGGCGAGAGCGCATACTGGTCCTCCCGTGCGCCCAGCATGACAACCGGAAAACCCCATGACACTTTGCCCCATCGCCCTTGCCGTCGGCTGCCAGAAATGCCCGGTCTTCAAAATCTGCCCCGTCAAAAGCCTGATCGGTGACATGCCCAAAGCCAAAGAGGAAAAAGACAAGCCGATGGCCGCCAAAAAGTCCGCACCAGCCCGTAAAAAAGCAAAAAAATAGCCCGCCGCCAGGCGCGCGCCCATCAGCCAGACGGCGACCCCGTCGCCACGCGGGATAATCGCTGGCTATGAATCCTCTGCTTTCCCTTCTTCAGCCCTATCCTTTCGAGCGGCTGCGCCAACTTTTTTCCACGGTCACCCCCAACTCGGCCCTGCGCGCCATCAGCCTGGGCATGGGTGAGCCCAAACACCCCACACCCGCTTTCATCCAACAAGCGATGATCGATGCCATCGTGCGCACGCCCAGTGGCTTGGCGGCTTACCCGGCGACCGCCGGCGAGCCCCAACTGCGCGAGGCCTTTGCCCGCTGGCTCAAGCGCCGCTACGGCCTGGACGTCAACCCTGCGACCCAGGTACTGCCCGTGAACGGCTCGCGCGAAGCCCTGTTTGCCTTGACGCAAACCATTGTGAATCCAGGGCCGGGGGCTGCCGACGCAAATGCCGATCAGGCACCGATCGTGGTCTGCCCCAACCCGTTCTACCAAATCTACGAAGGCGCGGCGCTGCTGGCGGGCGCCCAGCCCTACTTTGTGCCGAGCGACGCGGCGCGCAATTTCGCACCGGACTGGGACAGCGTGCCGGAGCAGGTATGGGCCCGCACCCAGCTGCTGATTGTCTGTTCGCCGGGCAATCCCACCGGCGCGGTGATGCCGCTGTCAGAATGGGAAAAGCTGTTCTCCTTAAGCGATCGACACGGCGTCGTGATCGCCTCGGATGAGTGCTACAGCGAAATATACTTCCGCGACGAGCCACCCCTGGGTGGCATGGAAGCCGCCGCCAAACTGGGCCGATCTGACTTCAAAAACCTGATCTCGTTCACCAGCCTGTCCAAGCGCAGCAATGTGCCGGGCATGCGCAGCGGCTTCGTGGCGGGCGACGCCGCCCTCATCAAGCAGTTTTTGCTCTACCGCACCTACCACGGTAGCGCCATGAGTCCGGTGGTGCAGGCCGCCAGCCTGGCCGCGTGGAGCGATGAGCAGCACGTCATCGAGAACCGCGCCCTGTACCGCAGCAAGTTTGCCCAGGTCACGCCCCTGCTGGCCGAGGTGCTGGAGGTGGCGCTGCCGGACGCCGGCTTCTATTTGTGGGCCAAAGTGAAGGGCAACGACACGGATTTCGCGCGTGAACTATTCAGTCTTTACAATGTGACGGTTTTGCCCGGCACTTTTCTGGCCCGTGATGGCCAAGGTGTGAACCCGGGCGCACAGCGGATCCGCATGGCCCTGGTGGCCGAAACCGCCGAATGTGTTGAAGCAGCACAACGCATTGTGCAATTTGTCAAATCCAGAACTTGAACCCGAATCTGAAAGAAGCTTTGCCATGACCCAACAACTCCAAAACATCATCGACGCCGCGTGGGAAGACCGCGCCAACGTTTCCGTCAAATCGGCCTCCAAGGAGGTCGCCGACGCCGTCGAGCACGTCATTTCCCAGCTCAACTCGGGGCACTTGCGCGTTGCCACCCGTGAGGGCGTGGGCCAATGGACCACCCACCAGTGGATCAAAAAAGCGGTGCTGCTGAGCTTTCGCCTCAAAGACAACGTGCTCATGAAAGCCGGCGAGCTGGCTTTTTACGACAAGGTACAGACCAAATTTTCCCACCTGGACGAGGAAAGCCTGAAGGCCACCGGCGTTCGCGTGGTGCCCCCTGCCGTGGCGCGCCGCGGCAGCTATCTGGCCAAGGGCGTGATCCTGATGCCCTCCTTCGTCAACATTGGTGCTTACGTCGACGAGGGCACGATGGTCGACACCTGGGCCGCTGTCGGCTCGTGCGCGCAGATTGGCAAGAATGTGCATTTGAGCGGCGGCGTCGGCATTGGCGGGGTGTTGGAGCCGATGCAGGCCAACCCCACCATCATCGAAGACAACTGCTTTATCGGCGCCCGCTCGGAAATCGTCGAGGGCGTGATCGTGGAAGAAAACTCGGTCATTTCCATGGGTGTCTACATCGGCCAAAGTACCCGCATTTACGACCGCGCCACCGACACCGTCAGCTACGGCCGCATACCCGCCGGCTCCGTCGTCGTCAGTGGCAATCTGCCCAGAAACGGGGGTAAATACAGCCTGTATGCGGCCATCATCGTGAAAAAAGTAGATGCAAAAACACGCGCAACCACCAGCCTGAACGACTTGCTGCGCGACTGATCCTTTTCCCGGAACACAAAAACATCAACAAGGGCTAAAGCATGGCAACGGCTGGAACAACGGGCATGGCAGGCACCTCGGGCACGATGGAGCGCATTCTTCG
>NZ_DHXT01000209.1:13548-17248 GCF_002413825.1 Rhodoferax sp. UBA5149 | reverse complement strand
TGCGTGCCCATCAACAGCCAGATTCTCCCGCCCGATGCACCGCTTAATTTGCTGGCCGAAATATTGCCGCCTGAGCGCATCGAAGAGCTGGAAGAAATGAACGAGCTGAACATGGGTTGGGCCGTGTCAGGTGTTGGCCGTTTCCGTATCAGCGCGATGCGCCAGCGCGGCTCGATTGCCGCCGTGATCCGCTTCATCTCGATGGACATTCCGGCGCTGGCCACCTTGTCCGTACCCCTGATTTTGGGTGAGCTGGTCATGGAAAAACGGGGCTTGCTGCTGATGGTGGGCGCCACCGGTGCCGGCAAAAGTACGACCATGGCTTCCATCGTGGATCACCGTAACCAGAATGCAGCCGGCCACATCCTCACGATTGAAGATCCGATTGAGTTTTTGTTCAAGAACAAACGCTCGGTGGTCAACCAGCGCGAGGTCGGCACCGATACACAATCCATCCAGCTGGCCCTCAAGAACGCCTTGCGCCAGGCGCCCGACGTGATCCTGATTGGCGAAATTCGTGACCGCGAGACCATGTCCGCGGCCATTGCCTACGCCCAGACAGGCCACTTGTGTCTGGCCACCCTGCACGCCAACAACAGCTACCAGGCGCTCAACCGCATCCTGAGTTTTTATCCGATCGAAGTGCGCCAGACCATGCTGGGCGACCTCGCCGCCGCCACGAAGGCGATTGTGTCGCAACGTCTTTTGCGCACGACCACAGGCGCACGCATTCCTGCCGTGGAGATCATGCTCAACACCAGCCTGGTGGCCGAGATGATTGCAAAAGGTGATTTCGCGGGCGTCAAGGACGCCATGGAAAAATCCATCGCCGAAGGCGGTCAGACTTTTGAACAAGACATTGCCCGGCTGATTGTGGACGGCACGGTGGATCGCAAAGAAGGCCTGGCCAATTCCGACTCGCCCACCAATTTGCTGTGGCGCCTGCAAAACGACTTCAGCGCCCGCGCCAAGCCCGAAGAACAGTTCGAAGACCCGGACGACCATCCCTCGTTCACCGAAATCACGCTCGACGTAACCCACTGATGTCACACACCCTCTGCCTTGCTGAACAGCTGATTGCCTGCGCTTCTCTGACGCCCGATGACGCCGGCTGCCAGGACATCATCGCCGCGCGCCTGGCCCCGCTGGGCTTTGTTTGTGAAACCATGGCCAGCGGCCCGGACCACTTCCGCGTCACCAACTTATGGGCAAAACGAGCTGGAGCCCTCGCCAAACAAGCGCCGGCCGCTCCTGAATTGATAGTATTTGCCGGCCACACCGATGTCGTGCCGACCGGCCCGCTGGACCAGTGGCAGAGCGACCCGTTCACGCCCACGCAGCGCGACGGCAAGTTGTATGGCCGCGGCGCCAGCGACATGAAGACCTCGCTGGCGGCGTTTGTCGTCGCCGTTGAAGAGTTTGTCGCGGCGCAGCCCGACACCGCCCTGTCGATCGGGTTTTTGCTGACCAGCGACGAAGAAGGCCCGGCCACCGACGGTACGGTCATCGTGTGCGAAGCCCTGCAAGCGCGGGGTGAACGTCTGGATTACTGCATCGTCGGCGAACCCACCTCGCTGGAACGAACCGGCGACATGATCAAGAACGGCCGCCGTGGCACCATGAGCGGCAAGCTCACGGTCAAAGGCGTGCAGGGCCACATCGCTTACCCGCAGCTGGCCAAAAACCCCATTCATCTGGTGGCACCGGCCCTGGCCGAGCTGGTCGGCATCGAATGGGACCAGGGCAACGATTTTTTCCCGCCCACCTCCTGGCAGGTCAGCAACATCCACGGCGGCACCGGCGCCAGCAATGTGATCCCCGGCACCGCGGTGATTGATTTCAATTTCCGCTTTTCCACCGAGTCCACGCCGGAGGCGCTGCAAACGCGTCTGCAAGCGGTGCTGAACCAACACGGACTTGACTACGAGTTGGCCTGGACCGTGGGCGGCCTGCCTTTTCTCACCACGCCCGGCACGCTGGTGGAGGCGGTTTGCGCCGCCATCAAATCAGAAACAGGCATTGATACCGTGCTATCGACCACCGGCGGCACCAGCGACGGCCGTTTCATTGCCAAGATCTGCCCCCAGGTGATTGAATTAGGCCCGCCCAACGCCACCATCCACAAAATTGACGAATACCTGCAGCTGGCAGACATTGAACCGCTCAAAAACATTTACCGGCGTGTGCTGGAAAATCTGAACGCGCGCGTGACTCAATGACCATTCTGGAACTGATCAAAGCAAGCGCCCAGCAGCTTACCGACGCGGGAGTCGCGTTTGGCCACGGCACCACCAACGCCTTTGACGAAGCGGCGTGGCTGGTTCTGTGGCAGCTCGACCTGCCGCTCGATACCCCGCTGGAAGGCCCGGACTCTATAGCTAATCAGGCTGTATCCCCCGAGAAACAAGCGCAGGTAGCTACACTTTTAATAGCAAGAATCACATCCCGCAAACCGGCCGCCTACCTGACGCAGGAAGCCTGGCTGCAGGGCGTGGCGTTTTACGTGGACGAACGCGCCATCGTGCCGCGCTCCTTGATTGCCGAATTGCTGGTGGGTGGCGGCATTGACTACTGGCTCACCGAATCCACCCGCCGGGTGCTGGACCTGTGTACCGGTAACGGCAGTCTGGCGGTGCTGGCGGCCCTGAGCTACCCGGAAGTGAGCGTCGACGCCTCCGACATCTCGACTGACGCCCTGGCGGTGGCCCGCATCAACATCGACAAGCACGGCCTGCAGGACCGCATAAGCTTGTTGACGTCCGATGGGCTGGCCAGCGTGCACGGCCCTTACGACCTGATTCTGTGCAACCCGCCTTACGTCAATGCGCAAAGCATGGCCGCCCTGCCCCCTGAATACCATGCCGAGCCGGCTCTGGCGCTGGACGGCAACACACGGGGCGGCAGCGATGGCATGGACTTCATCCGCACGCTCCTGCGGGACGCGCCTGCGCACATGAGCGAGCACGCCGTGCTGGTGCTGGAAATCGGCAACGAACAAGCCAACTTTGAAGCCGCCTTCCCCCAACTGGAGACCGTCTGGCTGGAAACCAGTGCCGGTGAAGACCAGGTGCTGCTGCTGACCCGCGACGCGCTACTACGTCTATAGATCCAAATTTCCGTCATCGCGAAGCCACGGTCCGTGGTCGTCATTGCGAGCGCAGCGCGGCAATGACGAATAGACAGAAGCACCTTGATACACCCAACTTAAACTGAAACGATTCCCGTGATCACTCTTAAAAACGTCATACTGCGCCGCGGTGCCAAGCTGTTGCTCGACAACGCCACCGTCACCATCAACCCGGGCGAAAACGTGGGCCTGGTGGGGCGCAACGGAGCCGGCAAGTCCTCGCTGTTTGCCCTGCTCAACGGCACGCTGCACGAAGACGGCGGCGAGTATTTCATTCCCAGCCAATGGCGCATGGGCCAGGTGGCCCAGGACATGCCCGAGACCGAGCAAAGCGCCACCGACTATGTGGTGGATGGCGACACCTCGCTGCTGGCGGCGCAAAACGAAGTCACGGCCTCGGAAGCCACCGACGACTACGACCGCATGGCGCACGCCTACATGGCGCTGCAGGACGCCGGGGCGCACGATGCGCCGGCCCGTGCCCAGGCGCTGATTTTGGGCTTGGGTTTCAAAACCACCGAGTTGAACAACCCGGTCAACAGCTTCTCCGGCGGCTGGCGCATGCGCCTGCAG
>NZ_DHXT01000209.1:12796-13286 GCF_002413825.1 Rhodoferax sp. UBA5149 | reverse complement strand
TGGTGTGGCTGGAGGCCTGGCTCAAGAAGTATGAAGGCACGATGGTTGTCATCAGCCATGACCGCGAATTTCTGGATGCGGTGACCAACGTCACCCTGCACATCGATGCCGGCAAGCTGGTGCGCTACGGCGGCAACTACAGCAAGTTTGAAGACATGCGCGCCGAGCAGATGACGCTGCAGCAAAACGCCTTTTCCAAGCAACAGGACAAGATTGCCCACCTGCAAAAGTTCATTGCCCGCTTCAAGGCCAAGGCCAGCAAGGCCAAGCAGGCGCAGAGCCGGGTCAAGGCGCTGGACCGCATGGAGAAAATCGCGCCGCTGCTGGCGGACGCGGACTTCACCTTTGAATTCAAGGAACCGGCCAACCTGCCCAACCCGATGCTGTCAATGACCGGCGTGAGCTTTGGCTACCCGGCGCCCGAAGGCTCGCCCGAGGGCACACCGCCCACCGTGATCGTGAACAACGTCAGCCGCTCGGTGCTGGCCGG
>NZ_DHXT01000209.1:12042-12530 GCF_002413825.1 Rhodoferax sp. UBA5149 | reverse complement strand
GCCCGTGATTTGCAGCCGATCGGCGGCGAGCTGACCGAAGGCAAGGGCCTCAACATTGGCTACTTCGCCCAGCAGGAGCTCGACGTGCTGCGCCCGGCCGACACCCCGCTGGAACACATGATTCGCCTGGTCAAGGACATGACCGCCGCCGGCAAGATTGCCGGCCAGGCAACCCGCGAGCAAGACTTGCGCAGTTTTCTGGGCACCTTCAACTTTGGCGGCGACATGGTCAAGCAGGCCGTCGGCAGCATGAGTGGCGGTGAAAAAGCCCGTCTGGTCCTGTGCATGATCGTCTGGCAGCGCCCCAATCTGCTGCTGCTTGATGAGCCTACCAACCACCTGGATTTGGCGACGCGTGAGGCACTCGCCATGGCGCTCAATGAATTTGAAGGCACCGTCATGCTGGTCAGCCATGACCGCGCCCTGCTGCGCGCCGTGTGCGACGAGTTCTGGATGGTCTCGCGCGGCGGTGTGGCGCCGTTTGATGG
>NZ_DHXT01000209.1:4758-11882 GCF_002413825.1 Rhodoferax sp. UBA5149 | reverse complement strand
TCAACCGGGCTCAAGCGCAAACTGGAAGAAGTCGAGGCGCGCATGGCGGTGCTCAACGCAGAAGGGGCTTCTCTGGAAGGCCATCTGAGCAAGTCCCATCATCCGACCGAGATTGCCGAATTCGGCAAGCGCCTGAAAACCGTCAACGACGAGCTGCAAAGCCTCGAAGAACAATGGCTGACGGTGTCCGGTCAGATGGAAGCCCAGTCGGTTTGACCGGTCAGAGAATCTGATCCAGCGCGGCCGCCAGGTGGGTCACGGTGCGGTCCACGTTGTGCAGCTTTTCAAGGCCAAACAGGCCGACGCGAAAGCTCATGAAATCAGCAGGTTCGTCGCACTGCAGCGGCACGCCACCGGCAGTCTGCAAGCCCTGGCCCAGAAACTTCTTGCTGGACTGGATGTCGGGGTCTTCGGTGTAACTGACCACGACGCCCGGCGCCTTGAAGCCGTCGGCGGCCACACTCAGAATACCGCGGCGCTCGAACAACGCTCGCACCTTGGCGCCCAGTTCGATCTGCTCGGCGCGCACCTTTTCAAAACCATAGGCGCGGGTTTCCTGCATCACGTCGCGCAAGCGGCTCAATGCATCGGTCGGCATGGTGGCGTGATAGGCATGGCCACCGGCTTCAAACGCCTCCATGATTTGCAGCCATTTTTTGAGGTCGCAAGCAAAACTGGTGCTGGTGGTGCCGTCAATCGCGGCGCGGGCCCGCTCGCTCAACATCACCATGGCGCAGCACGGTGAGCTGCTCCAGCCTTTTTGCGGGGCACTGATCAACACGTCCACGCCGGTGGCTTCCATGTTGACCCACATCGCGCCGGAGGCAATGCAATCCAGCACCATCAGACCACCGACCTCGTGCACCGCATCGGCCACGCTGCGCAGGTAGGCGTCAGGCAGCATCATGCCGGAAGCGGTTTCCACATGCGGCGCAAACACCACATCGGGCTTTTTTTCGCGGATGGTGGCCACCACCTCTTCCAGCGGGCAAGGAATCCACGGCGCCTGCCTGGCACTGCCGACGCGACGCGCCTTGAGCACGGTGGATTCCGCCGGGATGCGGCCCATGTCGAAAATCTGCGTCCAGCGGTAGCTGAACCAGCCATTGCGAATGACCAGCACCTTCTTGTCGGTGGCAAACTGGCGCGCCACGGCTTCCATGCCAAAGGTACCGCTGCCCGGCACCAGGACCGCCGACTTGGCGTGGTACACCTCTTTCAAAATGCTGGCAATATCCTTCATCACGCCCTGAAAGCGCTGCGACATATGGTTCAAGGCACGGTCGGTGTAAACGACTGAAAACTCGAGCAACCCATCCGGGTCGATCTGGGGCAAAAGTCCTGGCATGAAGGCTCCGGTTTTTCGTTGAATCAATAGGCTTTGGTGGAACATCAGCTTAGCATGGACCCTGCCCCTGTCACTTGCTTTAACGTCAATGTCGCGGACACCCCCGTGAGCTCACGCTCTTTTGCTGGCGGCCATGTGCAGTACTTTTTGGTCCAGCAACACTTCGGGCGCCTCGGCCTCGATCCAGGTTTCGTTGTTCAAACCAGCGTGCAGGCGCTCGGTGTTGAGTTCACCGGTCCACTTGGCAACCACCAGAGTGGCGACCCCATTGCCCACCAGGTTGGTCAGGGCGCGCGCCTCGGACATGAAACGGTCAATCCCCAGAATCAGCGCCAGGCCTGCGACGGGAACGGTACCGACCGCTGACAAGGTGGCGGCCAGCACAATGAAACCGCTGCCCGTGACGCCCGCAGCGCCTTTGGAGGTGAGCAGCAGCACGGCCAGCAGGGTGACTTCCTGTATCAACGTCATGGGCGTGTTGGTCGCTTGGGCAATGAAGACTGCGGCCATGGTCAGGTAAATGGAGGTGCCGTCCAGGTTGAAGGAATAGCCGGTGGGGATCACCAGGCCGACACAGGTTTTCTTGGCGCCCAGGTTTTCCATCTTCTCCATCATGCGCGGCAGCACCGACTCGGAGGAGGATGTTCCCAACACAATCAGCAATTCTTCCTTGATGTATTTGACAAACTTCCAGATGCTGAAACCGTGCAGCTTGGAGATCGTGCCCAGCACGACAAAGACGAAGATAAAACATGTCAGATAAAACGTGCCCATCAGCTTGCCCAGCGAAAACAGGGAGCCGATACCGTACTTGCCAATGGTAAAGGCCATCGCACCAAAGGCCCCGACCGGCGCCACCTTCATGATGATGCCGACGATGTCAAACAACACGTGCGACATCTTCTCGATCAAATCAAAAACCAGGGTGCCGCGACCACCGAATTTGTGCAGGGCAAAACCAAACAGCACCGAGAACAGCAAGACCTGCAGAATTTCGCCTTTGGCGAAGGCATCCACCACCGAAACAGGAATAATGCTCAACAAAAAATCAACCGTGCCCACCATCTTGCCGGGACCGGTGTAAGCGGCAATGCCCTTGGTGTCGAGCGCGGCCACATTGACGTTCATGCCGGCGCCGGGTTCGATCAGGTTGACGATGATCAGTCCCACAATCAGCGCCAGCGTGCTGACCACCTCAAAATAAAGCAAGGCCAGACCACCGGTCTTACCCACTTTTTTCATGTCTTCCATGCCGGCAATGCCGATGACGACGGTGCAGAAAATGATGGGGGCAATGATCATCTTGATCAGTTTGATGAAGCCGTCACCCAGGGGCTTCATGTCGGTGCCGATTTGCGGGTAGAAGTGCCCGAGCAAGACGCCGCAGACCACCGCCGTCAGCACCAGAAAATAAAGGGATTTATACAGGGGACGCTTTTTCGTCGCGGGGTTGGGTGTCATGGTCAGGGCCGGTTAAGTTAGTGAATGGACGCACGTCACTTTAAGCCGGAGAATTTGCGATGGCTATTGTGGAAACCCACATTCGCTACAAAGACTAGACAACAAAAAACCCGCCTTGAGCGGGTTTTTTGGAGAGCCTGCAGCCCGGCATCAACCCATGTGCAAACCGCCGTTCACCGAGAATTCAGCGCCGGTGGAGTAGCCGCCTTCGTCAGACGCCAGCCAGGCAATGATCGAGGCAATTTCGCTAGGCTCGCCCAGACGCTTGACGGGCACGGTCGCAATGATCTTGTCGAGTACGTCCTGGCGGATGGCCTTCACCATGTCGGTGCCGATGTAGCCTGGGGCCACGGTGTTGACCGTGACGCCCTTGGTGGCCAGTTCCTGCGCCAGCGCCATGGTAAAGCCGTGCATGCCGGCCTTGGCGGCGGAATAGTTGGTCTGGCCTGCCTGGCCCTTTTCGCCATTCACGGATGAAATGTTGATGATGCGGCCCCAGCCTTTATCCACCATGTCGGCCACCACCTGCTTGGTGACATTGAACATGGAGTTCAGATTGGTTTCGATCACGGCATCCCAGTCGTCACGTGACATCTTGATGAACATGCGATCACGCGTGATGCCGGCGTTGTTCACCAGCACATCGATGCTGCCATGCTCAGCCTTGGCCTTGGTGAAGGCTTCAACGGTGGAATCCCAGCTACCGACATTACCCACCGAGGCGTAGAACGTGAAACCCAGAGCCTTCTGCTCGTCCAGCCACTTGCCGTGGTCACGTGTTGGGCCAGAGCCGGCAATGACCTTGAAGCCTTCCTTGTGCAGGCGCTGGCAAATGGCGGTTCCGATGCCACCCATGCCTCCCGTGACGTATGCTACTTTTTGACTCATTGCTCTGCTCCCTTTAAATTGACGAATGAATATGCAAGAGCTCACTATAGCGACTAATCGTGTCATCCGCCTTGCGGAAAACACCGAGATCAGCGCAATTTTCAGGGGGGATTTCCCTAGGGTCTTGAAGCCGACAAGGCGTCGCGATTCAGGTTGGATTCAAGGTTTTCCGAGAGCCTTCTTCCAGTCCCGAAATACGTCGATGTCGAAGCCGTCCGGGTAGAACAAATTAGTTCAAAAGACCGGGCGCCTTGCCCCGCACATCGGGCGTGCCATAGGTCCAGGTGATCGCCTTTTGCTCGTAATCGACGATAGGCACGTCGAAGTTGTCTTCCTCGCTCACCGCCAGCTGCTTGCCGTCCGGGGAAAAGTTCATATCCTCGTTGCCGCATCTGACTCAATCCTGACCGCAATGCGGGCACAAACCGCTACGGACTTTCCAAGACGACGCGGCCATGCATGGGCTAGGGCGCTCGGATGTTGTCGGTAAACCGCGCTCGCCAATAGGCCAACTGCTCAGCCGACAATTCCAGCGGCTGCTTCGTCCCCAGCCAGCTCACACCCTCGGCGCACGGGGAGGCGGTGAGTGAGCCTTCATAACGGTAATAGGCACGGCTGGCGGGCAGCAACTGGCTGGCATCGGCGGTGGCACGTGAAACTGCTGCAGCGTGTAAGTCTCTTTGGCCACGAGCAAACGGCTGCGGTTGGCAAAACGCACGCGCGCCGTGTGCCCGTCGTTGGCGATTCTCAAAGGTGCGGCAAGGTAGTGAAAGTCCAGCGCCGCCAGCTTGTGTTTGACCGGCGCCACGATGTCGATGGGCGACTGTCGGCGCCCAAGCCACCCAGAGGATCTTGCGGACTCTGAACGACATGTCGACTGGCTCAGTGCGAAGGAAAAACGGGCAGCGTCTTCTCCCCTATCGCTCGATCGTCAGCGCCACGCCCATGCCGCCGCCGATGCACAGCGAGGCAATGCCCTTCTTGGCATCGCGACGCTGCATTTCATGCAGCAGCGTGACCAGAATGCGGCAACCGGACGCGCCGATCGGGTGGCCGATGGCAATGGCGCCACCGTTGACGTTGACTTTGGAGGTGTCCCAGCCCATTTGCTGATTGACGGCACAGGCTTGGGCCGCGAACGCTTCGTTGATTTCCAGCAGTTCGAGGTCAGCCGCCTTCCAGCCGGCGCGAGCCAGCGCCTTTTGCGATGCCGGCACCGGGCCCATGCCCATCAGTGCCGGGTCCACACCGCTGGTGGCAAAGCTGGCAATCCGGCCCATGGGCTTGAGCCCCAAAGCAGCGGCTTTCTTGGCGGTCATCACCATCACGGCGGCAGCGCCGTCGTTGATGCCGGACGCATTGCCCGCTGTCACGCCACCGGCTTTGTCAAAAGCGGGGCGCAGACCGGCCAGGGCTTCAGCATTGGTCTTGCGATTGAGGAACTCGTCAGCGGCAAAGATGATTGGCTCACCCTTTTTCTGAGCGATGCTGAAGGGCACGATTTCGTCCTTGAACTTGCCGGCGTCCTGCGCCGCAGCGGCTTTTTGCTGGCTGGCAAGTGCCAGTGCGTCCTGCATGTCGCGCGTGATGCCGTATTGTTTGGCCACGTTCTCGGCCGTGATGCCCATGTGGTACTGGTTGTACACGTCCCACAGGCCGTCGACGATCATGGAGTCGATCATCTTCCAGTCCCCCATGCGCTGGCCGTCGCGCGAGCCGAGCAAGACGTGGGGCGAGGCACTCATGTTCTCCTGACCACCGGCAATAACGATCTCGCTGTCGCCCCAGGCCACCGCTTGCGCCGCCAGCATCACAGCCTTAAGACCCGAGCCGCACACGGCGTTGATGGTGAGCGCCGGCGTTTCCTTCGCCAGACCACTCTTGATCAGCGCTTGGCGCGCCGGATTCTGGCCGGCACCTGCCGCCAGCACCTGACCCATGATGACTTCACCGATCTGGTCCATGCCTAAACCCGTGCGGGCCAGCAATTCTTTGATGACAGCCGCACCGAGTTCGGTCGCGGGGGATTTGGCGAGCGTTCCGCCGAATTTGCCGACGGCGGTGCGAACGGCTGAAACGATAACGATATCTTCCATTTCTTCTCTCCAGGGTGGTAATTAAGCTTTTGCCTTCACGTAGCGGCCGGGGGCTGCTTCGATGGACTTGTATTTTCCTTTGCCGTAGGACTTGGGCGCGGGTATCTGTTTGCCGGCCTGCGCGCTGAGCCACTGGGACCAATCGGTCCACCAGCTGCCGGGGTGCTCGGTGGCCCCCGCCAGCCATTCGGCGTGGGTTTTGGGCAACTTGCCGTCCTCACGGATCCAGTGGCTGCGTTTGTTCTTGGCCGGTGGGTTGATGACACCCGCAATGTGGCCGGAGGCCCCCATCACAAAGCGTTTTTTACCGGGCAAGACTTGGGTGGACGCATAGGCACCGCCAATCGGCACAATGTGGTCCTCGCGCGAGCCGTAGATGTAAACCGGCATATCCACCGTGCGCAAATCCACCGATTCGCCACACACGATGGCCTTGCCGGGTTTGACCAGATTGTTTTCAAGGTAGGTATTGCGCAGATACCAGGCGTAAAACGGACCGGGCAGGTTGGTGGCGTCGCTGTTCCAGTACAGCAGGTCGAACGGGGGCGGCGTTTCGCCCTTGAGGTAGTTGCCCACCACGTAGTTCCACACCAGGTCATTGGGCCGCAAAAAGGAGAAGGTGCTGGATAGATCCTGCCCCTTCATCAAACCGCCCTTGCCCATTTCCTGCTCGCGGTATTTGACAAAGGATTCATCAATAAAGACATCCAGAATGCCGGTATCGGTGAAATCAAGGAAAGACGTGAGAAAGGTGGCACTGGCCACCGGCTTTTCACCACGTGCTGCCAGCACCGCCAAGGCCGTGCCCAACATCGTGCCGCCGACGCAGAAGCCCAAGGCATTTATGCTCTTGGCCCCCGTGATATCTTGCGTTACAGCTATTGATTTGATAGCAGCGTCTTCAATGTAATCATCCCAGGTCTTGTCGGCCAGCGAGGCGTCGGGGTTGCGCCAGCTGACCACGAAGGTGCGGTGGCCCTGCGCCACGGCATAGCGAATGAGCGAGTTTTCCGGCTGCAGGTCCAGGATGTAGAACTTGTTGATGCAGGGCGGAATGAGGAGAAAAGGCTTTTCATACACCTTGGCTGTCAGCGGCTTGTATTCGATCAGCTGGAACAACTCGTTCTCAAACACCACGGCGCCCTCGGTGGTGGCCACGTTTTTGCCCACTTCAAACAGGCTCTCGTCCGTCATGGACACATGGCCCTGGCGCAGGTCATGCAGCAGGTTTTGAATGCCTTTGGCAATGCTCTCGCCCTGGGTCTCAATCGCCTTCTTTTGGGCCTCGGCATTGAGCGCCATGAAATTGCTCGGAGCGGCTGCCGCCGTCA
>NZ_DHXT01000209.1:0-4519 GCF_002413825.1 Rhodoferax sp. UBA5149 | reverse complement strand
GCCATGCCCATCAGGGCGCGGGCGTTGAGCAGGTAGGCGGCTGCCGAAAAGGCCGCCACCGGGCTGGCACTCCAGGCCTGCGCAGCAAAGCGCTTGTCGTTCGCCTCAGGCGTTTGCGTAAAGAGTCCGGCGGCCTCCTTGAGGTAGGCCTGCTGCAATTCCTGCAACTTCTCCGGTGAAAAGCTGATCTGTGGCTGCTGGGGGACGGGGGCTGCGCCACGGGTCACCGCTGCGCCCAAGTCCATATTCTGAAAGGACTGAAAGGTTTTACTTAAGCTCTCACTCAGAGTCTGTTGAAACTGCTGGGCCGACTGCGCCCAAAATTCCGGAGAATTTTGTGTCATGCTGTGTTCTCTTTTTAGTTGCTTATCGGTAGAAACCCGAGTATCTCAGGTCTCGCCCTTCGAAAAACTGACACTCATTTTTACGCCTACTTATTCACGCCTCTATGTACATTGTGCCCATTGCCTGGTTGTATGTTGCGCTCATGATGGCGGTGGCCGAAGCCACCAATTCAAATGGCACCGTCCTGGGTGCGGTCATCACCTTCTTCCTCTATGGCGCCGGACCCGTCGCCTTGGTGGTTTACCTGATGGGCGCGCCAGCCCGACGCCGCGCCATCAAGGCCCGGGAAGCCGCCGAGCTGGCGGACGCCCTTTCAGTCCAGCCAGATGCAGGCCGCCATGCGGCCGCTGACGCGGTCACGCCGGTGCGAAAAGAACCGTGACGGCTGGCTGACCGTGCACCAGGATGGCGTGCCATCGTTGCCGTAGATTTGGGTCACACCCAAGGCGGCCAGGCGCAGGCGTGCCAGGCCCTGCAGATTTGCCAGCCACTTAGTCCCCGTTGAGTCGCCAGCTTTGGGCGTGAACATCGCCCGGGCCGCCGGGTCTTGCGCCACGAATACGTCGCGCACATCGTCGCCCACTTCGAACGTTTCAGGCCCGATGCAGGGACCCAGCCATGCTATTATTTTTGAAGCAGTCCACGCTTTATCCACGGGGGCTTGAGCACTAAAACATTCAATAACAGCGTCAAGAATCCCGCCCCCCCCCGCCCCTGCCAGACCACGCCAGCCGGCATGTGCAGCAGCCACCACGCTGCCCTGCTCGTTGGTCAACAGCACCGGCAGGCAATCAGCCACCATGATGGTGCAGGCCACGCCGGGCTGCTCGGTGACGCAGCCGTCGGCTTGCGTACCCGGCTCGGTTTTGTCAGACAGCCAGACGGCGTGCGTGCCATGCACCTGCGACAAAAACACGGGCTGCGCATCAAGCGCCTGGCAAAGAATGGCGCGATTGGCACGGACGTCCAGCGGGCGATCGCCGACGTAGTCGCCCAGGTTCAGCAAGTCATAGGGCGCGGCCGACCGGCCACCGGCACGCGTCGTGCACACGGCGTGCACATGGCGCGGTGCCGGCCAGTTCGGGATCAGCCAATCAGGATTCATGAGGGGTCTTTTCAGTCTTCGTTGTTGCGGTGTGTCGAGGAGCGCCGATTCAGGCCCGCAAATCACTCCACCAAGCCTTGGCGCGGCACTTGATCCGGTGCCCCGCTTGCCAGGCGGCGGAGCGACGCACCTCGGCCAGCACACCATCTTTCCAGGCCTTCCAGTGCGGATACCACCTGGCGAACCAGTGCAAGCGCATGAGGGCGGGCTGGGTCAACTGGAACAGCCGCGCCATCACCGCGGTGCCACCGATCTTGGCGCTGAGCAACAAGACCAGTCCCAGCGTGGTCTGGCCTTTGCCAAACAGGTAAAGCGCCAGCAACTTGACGGGCAGCAAACTCAACATCGGCACGCCAAACGCCAGCAGCGCCCCGCCCGGCGGCAATTGTGAAATTTTTCGCTCCAGCCAGGCCCACAGCGGCAAACGAGCGAGCCGGGCAAACACCGCTGCCAGCGGCACCCAGCCCCACTCCTCAAAGAGCAACAGCCCCGCGATCAGCGGAAAGAGTATTTTTCGAAGAATCTTCCTCAGGGTCTGCATGGCGATGCGGCCCGAACCCAGTGCCGCTTAAGCGGCGCGCACGTGAACCTTGTCGTAGGCCACCAGCAGTTTGTGGTGCATTTCGCAGCCCATCAGCATCAGGCCGGGCGCGGTGAGGCCCATGAAACGATCGGTTTGCATGATGAGCGCATGCGCCTGCGCCACGGCGCCCGCGCCGTAAAGCTGGCGCAAGGCATCCAGGTAGGGCCCGGTGTCCCCCATGTCGGCCAGGTTGATGAGGCTTTCAATGCAGGCGTACACACGGCGGCGCTGCGGGTTGAGCTGGTCAAAATGCCGGATCCAGTCACAACCCTCCAGCGTGGCGGCTTCGTCGCCAATGGCCAGGGCCAGCAGGGTCTTGAGCTCGCCCACGCGCAGGTCGCTCCAGAATGAGCCCGCATCGGCCGCCATGCCAATCACCGCCGCCACCGGGCGCTGGTCGGCCAAGGCAGACTCATTCAGGGTCTCCAGCAGCTCGGAGCATTCTTCGTTGTCCAGGTCGGGCAGGTTCAGGATGGCTTCGCGGATGCTGTTGCCCACGCTGTTGTTCTCGAACTCCAGGTCGTCCACCGGGTAAATCTCGGACATGCCAGGCACCAGAATGCGACACGCATAGACACCCAGATGGGTGAAGTCGGCAACGTAGATTTCGCGTCCATCGCGGTGAATACGGTCCACCGCCCAGGCATAGTCTTCGGCGGTGCTATTGCTGAAGTTCCAATCGCAAAACACGTAGTCGGGCGCACCGCCCAAAAACTTCCAGTGAATCACGCCGCTGGAGTCCACAAAATGGATCTCAATATTGGTGGCGCTGGCGGCCTCCTCCAGATCAAATACGGGCGCAGGAAAACCGGCCAACGAATCCAGTGCGCGACCTTGCAACAATTCGGTCAATGCGCGCTCCAGCGCAATCTCGAAGCGCGGGTGCGCACCAAAGCTGGCAAAACAGCCTTGGTCTTCGGGGTGCAGAAGCGTCACGTTCATCACCGGGTACTGGCCACCCAGAGAGGCGTCCTTGACCAGAATGCCAAAACCCGCCGCGCGCAGGGCTTTGATGCCAGCGGCAATGCGCGGGTAACGCGCAATCACTGCCTCCGGCACGTCCGGCAGACACAGGCCTTCGCTGATGATGCGGCCCTTGATGTGCCGCTCAAAGATCTCCGATAAAGCCTGGGTGCGCGCCTCGGCCTGGGTGTTGCCGGCCGACATGCCGTTGCTCACATACAGGTTGCCGATGATGTTGACCGGAAAATAGGTGGTGACGCCATCGCGCTCGCGCACGTACGGAATGGCACAGATGCCGCGCTCGACGTTGCCGGAATTGAACTCCACCAAGCTGCTGGCGTCCACGCTTCCTTCCGGGTTGTAGAACTTGTGCAGCCCGGGGTTCAACAAATCAACCGGCCAACTGCCGTCTTCCCCCGGCTCAAACCAGCGCTCCTGCGGGTAGTGCACGTAGTGTCGATCGGCCACTTTGGGGCCCAGGTAATAGTGCGTCCAGAAATAGTTGGTGGAGAGGCGCTCAAAAAACTCGCCCAAGGCACTGGCCAGGCAGGCCAGCCGCGTTGCGCCCTTGCCGTTGGTGAACAAGAGCGGGCAATCACGATCCCGGATATGTACCGACCAGATGCCGTCCACCGGGTTCAGCCAGCTTCGCTCCTCAATATGAAAACCGAGTAACTGCAGCTTGGTTTGCAGGGTATTGATAGTGAATTCGAGCGAGGCGTCTTTGCCTGGGATAAAGTTTTCAATTTGCATGGGTACCAGCATACCGCACTCCCCTGTGCCGGAGACACGCTCTGCGGAACGCGTGATCTGTGGTTTGAGGCTGAAGTTTTGTTGGTTTTTTTCACCTCATTTTATTTTATCCGGGTAATATTGACATCTTATTTTTACCCGGATATAATCCATTCATTCGATATCGAAATGGAAGGAATTCAAAAAATGAACGACTGGACAAACACCCCATGCACCGCCTTTGAAGGCAGCCGCTGCATCGCCAGTGGCGAGCTCAAGGTAGTGGCTTTACTGGCAAAAACCGCCGTTGATAAATGGCCTGACAGCGGCACACCGCAGCCGGTGTTGATTTTCAACGACGCCACCAGCGAGGTCATCGAGCAGGACTGGCGCGGCTCGGTGAGCGACTTTCAGCGCCGATTTGATCTGCTGGCGCAGGAACACGCCCGCCTGGCGACTACGAATGGCACGGAGCCAAGCGACACCGCAACCGTCCCCGACGCCGCACGCGGCCCCGGTCGCCCCAAGCTGGGCGTGGTGGCACGCGAGGTCACCCTGCTGCCGCGCCACTGGGAATGGCTGGGCAGCCAGTCCGGCGGTGCCTCGGTGGCGCTGCGCAAACTGGTGGAAGTGGCACGGCGTGCCTCTGAAGTCAAAGACCGCGTGCGCCAAGCCAGCGCCATAGGCTACAAATTCATGGCCACCATCGCGGGCCATGAGCCGGGCTTTGAAGAAGCCAGCCGCGCCTTGTTTGCCGGTGACCAGGCCGGTTTTGAAGCGCAGATCGCCAC
>NZ_DHXT01000212.1 GCF_002413825.1 Rhodoferax sp. UBA5149 | reverse complement strand
TCAGGGAGAGGCATTTCGGTGCGATCCAGGGCATTCCGAAGAGCGAACTGGCCGAACTGAATCCGGCCATGCTCGAGCAGATCCTGCGGCGCAATCCGGCTGCCGAGTTCGTGGGAGGAGAGTCGATGGACGAATTCGCCGATCGCTCGTACGATGCGTTCGTCGAAATCGGCGCGCGCCATTGCGGTGCTCGGGTACTCGTCGTTACCCACGGCTGGGTCATGGACGTCGTTACGCGCCACATCAGCGGTCTGGCACGCAACGCCGTCCTCAAACTGAAGCGCAAGAACGGCGAAAGCGTTTGGGTCGAGGTGACGGAGCGCGCGTTCGTCGCCGGGCGCGCCTAAATTTGGCTTGGGCTATTCTTGGTGCCTTCATCCCCTTTGTTCCTGTACTGTTTTTTCATAGGAAGCACGAAATGAGCTTTTTGAAATCGATGACTACAACGGCAACGGCTAGCGCGTTGATAACTGGTTGCACAGGAATTCCTTACGACCCTGCAACGAACACTGACTCAACGGCGCCCGAAATTGGCATACGTGTAGAAGGGCAGCGTCCGGATAGCGTCTATAAGCCAAATCCGGGTCCGGCTGACACGCAATGCCTACCTAAGAAGAGCGACTTCTGCCCAGACATTCGAATAAAACCTGTTGATGTCGGCATTCGAGTTGCCGGCACGCCCGTTGATTTGCGCACAACCCTTGGCGACCGAAATGGCTAGTGTTTCCCAAATATCAAGATGTCTATCCCATCACCCTCGATGACGGCTCAACGTTCACATTCAATGCCACAACGTTTGACGGCGATGGTGTCAAACCAGAACAGGTTGGTGGCTTAGAGTTTTGGGTGAAACTCCTTCAACACTGCGAAAGGTTGGTCGGTGCCAAGGTCTAACCTCTCGGCCAAGAAGGACGTTCCGCCGGCAAGCCGACTACGCGCCCCTTACCTCAAACGGTTCCAGCTGATGAGACAACCCGCGGCGTGAGACTGAAGACTGAGACACGAATCCTCCGCGGTATGTGCGCTCGCGTACCAAGTGTTGCTTGCCTCACCCCGATAATCGCTGGAACTCTTGAACTCCCATTGGTCCACGACAGCACGGCACCGTGAAACCCTTTCGCCGCCACACTGAACGCCACCGAACCGACCGCATTGGCTGGCTGCGCGCCGCCGTGCTCGGCGCCAACGACGGCATCGTTTCGACCGCCAGTCTGGTGGTCGGCGTGGCGGCTGCCAGTGCCAGCCACGGCAACATTCTGGTGACCGGCATCGCGGGGCTGGTGGCTGGCGCCATGTCGATGGCCGCGGGTGAATATGTCTCGGTGCACTCGCAGGCAGATACCGAGACCGCCGACCTGTTGCGTGAGCGCGCCGAGCTCGAGACGGATCCTGCCGCGGAACGGCGTGAGCTGGCGACCATCTATGTCGCACGGGGGCTTGAGCCCGGCCTGGCGCAGCAAGTGGCCGAGCAACTGATGAAACACGACGCCCTCGGCGCCCATGCACGCGACGAGCTCGGCATCTCCGAGACCCTGAGCGCCCGGCCGATTCAGGCCGCTTTGGCGTCGGCCGCCAGCTTCGCGGTTGGTGCGGTGCTGCCGCTGGCAGTGACGGCATTGGCGCCCGAGACCGGTCTGACCGCCTGGGTCTCCGGGACATCGCTGGCCTTCCTGGCCATCTTGGGCGCCGTCGCCGCCCGGGTTGGCGGCGCAGGCGTTCTGATTGGCGCATGGCGGGTCACCTTCTGGGGTGCGCTCGCGATGGCAATCACAGCAGGTGTCGGCAAGCTGTTTGGTGCGTTCGTTTGATGCAGCTGCAACAGAGCGCCTCTTCGAAGTGAAGCGAAAATGGGGTCATGACTAACTTCCTGACCGCCGCGTTTTACAAGTTCGTCGAGCTGCCTGATTTCGCGGCGCTCAAAGCGCCCTTGCTCGCCTGCTGCGAACAAAACGACGTCAAAGGCATCATCCTGCTGGCGACCGAGGGCATCAACAGCACCATTGCCGGACCAGCTGACGGCGTGCGGGCGGTGCTGGCGCATCTCAGGCGCGATCCGCGGCTGGCAGACCTGCAACACAAGGAAGCCTGGTCCGCCAAGTCGCCGTTTTACCGGATGAAGGTGCGCCTCAAGCGCGAAATCGTCACCTTGGGCGTGCCGGGCATCAGCCCCACCCTGATGGCAGGTACCTATGTCAAGCCGCAGGACTGGAACGCACTGATTGCCGACCCCGACGTGGTGCTGATCGATACACGCAACGACTACGAGGTCGGCATCGGCACTTTTGCCCGCGCCATCAACCCGGACATCAAGAGTTTTGCCAAGCTGCCCGAGTGGATTGGAAATGCCCCCGCGCTGCAAGCCGTATCGGGCAAGAAGCCCCGGGTGGCCATGTTTTGCACCGGCGGCATCCGCTGCGAAAAGTCCACCGCTTATTTGCGCGCGCAAGGCTTTGACGAGGTCTACCACCTCGAAGGCGGCATCCTGAAATACCTGGAGACGGTGCCCGAAGCGCAGAGCCTGTGGCAAGGCCAGTGTTTTGTGTTTGACGAACGCGTGTCGGTGGGCCACGGCCTGAAACCGGGGCAACACGGCCTGTGCCGGGCCTGTCGTCAGCCGCTGGACAACGCCGACCTGGCGTCGCCCCTGTTCGAGGCTGGTGTCAGTTGCCCCAAATGCCATGCCACCACGCGCGAAACTCAAAAGAACAGCGCCCGCGAACGCCAACGCCAGTGGGAGCTGGCCAAGGCCCGGGGCGAGCCAGCCCCGATTGGCGCGCGGCTGCCGCAGCCGAAGACTTCATAGACCAGTAACACACCTTCATCGGCGTACCGGCCAGACGCGATCGGCATGAGCTCAGCGCCCTACCCCATCCTCTATTTATTCCAACACGGATCAGGGCGCCAGGCCGCCGCCCAATCAGGCAAGGCGTGCGCCGGCATGGGACGGCCGATGCCATAGCCCTGTGCCAGTTCACAGCCAAGTTGCAACAGCTTGGCGCCATGTTCCACGGTCTCCACCCCTTCGGCGATGACCTGGCGGCCAAAGGCAATGGCCAAGCCAATCACGCCCTCCAATATGGCCAGGTCATCCGGGTCGTGGAGCATATCGCGCACGAAGCTCTGGTCGATCTTGAGCAGGGTTACCGGCAGGCGTTTCAGGTAGGTCAGCGAGGAATAGCCGGTGCCGAAGTCATCCAGGGCAAAACTCACACCGATGCGCTGGCAAGCCTCGATGACCGCGAATACATGCGCCAAATCTTCCAGGGCGCTCGTTTCCAGCACTTCCAGTTCGAGGTCACCCGGCCTGATGTCGGGGTGCTTCGCCAAAATAGCCAACAGGCGCGGGGCAAAGTCCGCCTGCTGCAGCTGGTGGGCACCGACATTGACGCTGACCGGGATGTCCAGTCCGCACATCTTCCAAAGTTTCACTTGGGTCAGCGCAGTGTCGATCACCCATTCCCCCAGTTCGATGGACAGCGGATGATCCTCGATCACCGGCAAGAACGCGATGGGTGGCAGCAGCCCTTGTTCAGGGTGTTGCCAACGGATCAGGGCCTCCGCTCCGATGACGGCTCCGGTGCGCATGTTCACCTTGGGCTGGTAATACAGCACGAATTCGCGAGCACTCAAGGCCAGGCGAATGCGTTCCAGACTTTCGTGATGGCCGCGCACACTGCGGTCCTGTTCCGCGTCGAACACGTGGTAGCGGTTCTTGCCTGCCAGCTTCGCTTGGTACATGGCCTGGTCAGCCTGACGCAGCAGTTGATCCGCATCCACGTCCTCCTCCTGTGGATAGACGGTGATGCCCAGGCTGGCCGAGACTTGCAGGACAAGGTCGCCGACCTGGGTTGGGTCGGCAGCGGCACCGAGCAAGCGAGTGAGCATGGGAACGCTGGCTGCAACATCCGGCAGGTTGAGCAGAACGGCGACGAATTCGTCCCCGCCCAGGCGCGCCAAGGTGTCACCGTCGCGCAGAGCCTGCTTCATACGGGTGGCCACCGCAATGAGTAACTGGTCGCCGGCTTGGTGCCCGTGGCGATCGTTGACGGCCTTGAAACCATCGAGGTCGAGCAATACGACCACCAGTCGCTGGTCGCATCGCTTGGCCTGAGCCATGGCCTGGTGCAATCGATCCGCCAGCAGCACGCGGTTGGGCAGACTGGTCAGCGCATCAAAATGGGCGAAGTGTTCGAGCTGCCGGTGGTCCTCCTTGCGCTGCGTGATGTCTTCCTGGACCGCGACAAAATGAATTAAAGCACCCTGCTCGTCCAGAATGGGTGAGATCGTGGTGAATTCCCAGAATCGCGTGCCGTCCTTGCGCTGGTTGTGAAACTCGCCACTCCAATTTTCCCCGGATGTGATAGTGCGCCACAACGCGTGATGCGCCTCGTGCAATGGGTCCTCACGTTTGAGTATTCTCGGGGTCCGACCAATGGCTTCGGTACTTCGGTAGCCGGTGATTTGCTCGAACTTCGGATTCACATACTCGATATATCCCAGGGGATCGGTGATCACAATGGACACGGGGCTTTGCGCGACCGCGAGTGACAATGTCTTGAGCTTCTCCCCCGCGCGTTTGCGCTCAATGGCAAGTGCGGCCAGTTTTGCATAACTTTCAATCAAGGCGATTTCCGCCCCCGATGGCTGTGCCGACTGCCGGTGATAAAGGGCGATTGTCCCCAGTACCGTGCCCTCGCTTGCACAGATGGGCGCCTGATTGTAGAAATCCGGCAGACTGGGCGCGGCGCCGTGCCGCAGATGCCTGCCTTCCGGGTCCAACAACGAAATCGAGCAACGCACCTCCGGGTGCACGGACTCAATCTGTCGCGCCAGCGTATCCAGCAAGCTGGATAAGGGAGTGTCCCTGCTTATTTGTTCGAGAATTTGATTGTGCAACATCAATTCATTGGTGCGCGTCGCCACGAGCTGATCGAGATTCGACACATGCGCAAAGACCGTGCTCTGGAGTTTTCGAAAGCCTTCAATGAGAATATCAACCTCATCGGCATAAGGACTCGCCGGCCTGTCAATCTCCACCGGAGCGGGAATCTCGCCGGGTACCAGCTCGTAAGCGAAACGGGTCAACTGCCTGAGTGGATGCTGCAATGCGCGGCGCAGCAAGACGACCATCGCCAAACAAATCACCATGATGAAGACGAAATAGCCCAGCAGCATTTGAGCGATATCTTTGACGACTTTGGCGCGCCGATATGAATCTTTACCTGTGATCTGCAAAGTGCCCAGATGGCCCGCGCCCTTGGGGTAGGGAATCTCGATGCTTGTCTTTGTGCCTCCCTCGCGTTGCGAAGCATCACCCGCTTCAAAATGCTGGTCGGTCAAGGTCGTCAGTTCAACGAAAGCAACTTCGGGTCGTCGCGCCATCACGGCGAGCTGCCTATTCACCGCCTCAAGTTCAATGTCCCACAGACTGACTGAGAGCTGGGGCACGCTGGCAACGGAAATGTCCCGGATCGTGGCATCGAATTCGACCCTTGCCGATCGAAATTCAATGACCGCATGGATTGAACCCATCAAGGCGAAGCACGCAAATGCCAGCGCGACAATGCGCCCGGTCAGGAATCGGGCAATCGGACGAAATGGGCGGGTTGGCATGACCGGCGGTCGACCTCAGCGCATCAATTGCGAAAAACTGAAGTTGTAGCGTTTGATCTGCGGATTCAGTACTTTGCTGTATTTGCGAAAGTTAATCTTCTCGTAGCTGTCGCCAAACCTGGCAAGAAAACGGTCTGCGCTGCCGGCATCAAACAAGACGAACATCGGCCGGTCAAGTTCCAGCCCCTCATCGACAAAATCGCGGCCATTGGCGTGGTCATAAATCATGACCAATGCCCAAGCCCCGGCGATGAAATGCCCGCCGGCCAAGGCCGTAAGACGCCCCGATTTGACGGCATCCATCGCTTCACGTGAGGTGTTGACACCGCTAAACCAGGCATCCTGGCCGGGTTTCCCGCCCCGCTTCTCCCAGCTTTGCATGGCCCCGAAAGCCATCTGGTCACTCCCCGCCCAAATCAAGCGAGCCGCTGGGTAGCGTGCATACAGCACATCACTTTGTTCAACCGCCTTGTCACGGCTCCAATCTGCATACACTTCCTGATCCAGCATCACGTCGCCAGCGTCGCTGACCGCACGGCGCATGCCCTCGTTTCTCTGAATCGAAACGGCGGTTGACCGGTCACCCGCGATGGCCAGCAGATGCAGCCTGCCATCCGGACCCTGGGCCCTGGCAGCCCGCCCCCTGGCAATCAACGCTTGGGCAGTGAGGTAGCCGGCATCAATGGCGTGCGGCTGCAAGGAACCGATCCAACTCTTGTAGCGCTGGCGTGGCGTGCCGACGTCGGCCTGCTCCCCTGCATTGGGCGGGCTGAAAGCAAAAAAACATTGAATCCCCGTGCCCTCGAAAATGTTAAGCAGCTTGGTGCCAAGGCCATAGTCGCCGGTCAGCATGACGTAATCAGGTCGCGCAGCTTTCGGCCGCGTCGCGATTTCCTGCGCTATCGCCAGGGCACGAGGGTGGTCCCGCTCAACGAAACGCATCTCCAACTCAATTCCCAAGCTCTGCGCCGCAACCTTCATGGATTCGGCGACCGCCACCCAATAGGCTTCGTTCGATTTTCCGGGATTGATAAAGGCCACGGACAAAGCTGACGCGGGGATCGCCAGCAACATGCCGACGACAAAGGCAATAAATCGATTCATGCTATTTTTTGTGACAGACAACGCAACCATCAGTGCACGCCGTGGTGGGGGCGGCAGATCACTGACATCGACGAAATCGAATATATTTCTGCGCGGTCCACGGATAGAGGATGGCAGGCGAAATCGTAACCATTATCCCACTGGGTCCGTCCGATGTCTTTCTCGCCGATGCGGGTCCCGCGATGACGGCCTTGCCGATTCGCGTCCTATCCGTGTCCCAGGTCTCGCACCAAGACAATCAGCAACGCGACAGAGCGTCCCTACGCGCTACTATTTAAATAGCGCCTCGCGCATATTCCGCGAGGGCTACAGCTCAATCAGGCGTAATTCATCGCCAGCAGCCGTGCGCGCGCCTGAGCGTACTCGCGCTTGAGCTGGGCCACGAAATCAGCGGTGCTCTGAATCTTGGTGACGGCGCCAATGCCCTGGCCACAGCCCCAGATGTCTTTCCAGGCTTTGGACTTGTCGCCGCCAAAATTCATCTTGCTGGCATCGCTGGCCGGCAGGTTGTCGGGGTCCATGCCGGCGGCACGGATGCTGGGCGCCAGATAGTTGCCGTGCACGCCGGTAAAGAGGTTGCTGTAAACGATGTCGTCCGAGTTGGCATCCACAATCGCCTGCTTGTAGTCCTCACCGGCCCGCGCTTCTTCGGTGGCGATGAAGGCGGAGCCAATGTAGGCGAAGTCCGCGCCAACCGCCTGTGCCGCCAGCACGGCGTCGCCGGTGGAGATGGAACCGCTGAGCGCCACCGGGCCGTCAAACCACTGGCGGATTTCCTGAACCAGCGCGAACGGGCTCTTCACGCCGGCGTGGCCCCCGGCTCCCGCCGCCACGGCGATGAGACCGTCGGCGCCCTTCTCGATCGCCTTGTGCGCGTGCTTGTTGTTGATGACGTCATGCAACACCACACCACCATAAGAGTGGGCGGCGGCGTTGATGTCTTCACGCGCACCCAAGCTTGTGATGATGATGGGCACCTTGTACTTGACGCACATCGCCATGTCGTGTTCCAGCCGGTCATTGCTCTTGTGCACGATCTGGTTGATGGCAAAGGGTGCGGCCGGTTTATCCGGGTTGGCCTTGTTGTAGGCGGCGAGCGCCTCGGTGATTTCGATCAACCACTCTTCGAGCAGCTCCGCCGGGCGCGCATTGAGCGCGGGCATGGAGCCCACCACGCCAGCAATGCATTGGGCAATCACCAGCTTGGGGTTGCTGATGATGAACAGCGGCGAGCCGATCACGGGAAAAGGCAGATGGTTCAGGGGCGCGGGTAGCTTGGACATCAAATCTCCGAAAGAATCCAAATATTATTAGGTAAATCAGCCTCTAGCCCTTATCAATCGGGCGACAGAAGCTATCAAATAAATAGCAAATCAGAAGGCATCCAGGGCCAGCGCGTTGACGCTCTCAGCGCCCTCGATGATGGCGTCCCGAATGCCGGGTGCCTTGGTCAGCAAGTGGTCGGCATAGAAGCGCGCCGTGATGATCTTGGCTTTCATGAAAGGCAGGTCAACACCTTTGGCTAGCTCGTCTTGCGCCACCAAGAGCGCACGGGCCAACTGCCAGCCGGCCATCAAATTGCCGGCCAGCATGAGGTAAGGCACGCTGCCGGCAAAGACGGCGTTGGGGCTGGCTTTGGCGGCACCTTCAGGGGCCTTGGCAAGCCCGCCCGCCACAAAGCTCACCACATCCACAAAGGCTTCGCGCGCCGCCCCGAGACGCTTGGCCACGGCCAGGGCATCGGCGCTGCCGCTCTCGATCAACAAGCCTTCAGTCGCTTCAATCTGCGCGGCCAGGGCCTTGGCGGTTTGCCCGCCATCGCGCGCCGTCTTGCGCCCGACCAGGTCATTGGCCTGGATGGCGGTCGTGCCTTCGTAGATGGTGAGAATCTTGGCGTCGCGGTAATACTGCGCCGCACCGGTTTCTTCGATGAAGCCCATGCCACCGTGCACCTGCACCCCCAACGAGGTGACCTCCAGGCTCATCTCGGTGCTGTAGCCCTTGATCAGCGGCACCATGAATTCGTAAAAGGCCTGGTTCTGCTTGCGCACCTCGGCATCGCCATGATGATGGGCTGCATCGTAGGCGGCAGCGGCCACCGTTGCCATGGCGCGGCAGCCTTCGGTGTAGGCACGCATGGTCATGAGCATGCGCTTCACATCCGGGTGATGGATGATGGGCGCGCTGGCTGGCGCAGAACCGTCGACCGGGCGGCTTTGCACCCGGTCTTTGGCGAAAGACACCGCTTTTTGATAGGCGCGCTCGGCAATGGCAATGCCCTGCACGCCGACACCAAAGCGGGCGGCGTTCATCATGATGAACATGTATTCCAGGCCGCGGTTTTCCTGGCCCACGAGGTAACCCACGGCGCCGCCATGGTCGCCATACTGCAGCACGGCGGTCGGGCTGGCCTTGATGCCCATCTTGTGCTCGATGCTGACGCAATGCACATCGTTGCGCGCACCCAGCGATCCGTCCTGGTTGACCATGAACTTGGGCACCACGAACAGGCTGATGCCCTTGACGCCTTCGGGCGCGCCAGTGACACGGGCCAGCACCAGATGGACGATGTTCTCGGCCATGTCGTGCTCACCCCAGGTGATGAAAATCTTGGTGCCAAACACCTTGTAGCTGCCGTCCGCTTGCGGCTCGGCACGGCTGCGCACCGCGGCCAGGTCGCTGCCGGCCTGGGGCTCGGTCAGATTCATGGTGCCGGTCCACTGGCCGCTCACCAGCTTTTCAAGATAGGTGGCCTTGAGTTCGTCGGAACCGGCTGTCAACAGCGCTTCAATCGCGCCATCGCTGAGCAGCGGACACAGGGCAAAACTCATGTTGGCCGAGTTCTGCATTTCGCCGCAGGCCGCGCCGATGGTCTTGGGCAAACCCTGACCACCAAAATCGACCGGATGTTGCAGCCCTTGCCAGCCGCCTTGCGCAAACTGCGCAAAGGCCTCCTTGAAACCGGGTGTGGCCGTGACCTTGCCGTCATGCCAGCTGGAGGGGTATTTATCGCCTTCCCAGTTGAGCGGGCTCAATACGCCTTCATTGAACTTGGCCGCCTCTTCCAGCACGGCTTGGGCGGTCTCAAAACCGGCGTCTTCAAAGCCTGGGATCTGGGCAATCTGCTCAATATCAGCCAGATGCTTGATATTGAAAAGCATGTCTTTGAGGGGGGCAACGTAACTCATGTCGGGTCTCCAAAAGGGAAATCAAAAGTGTGCGCAAGCAACAGTACAACCATTGGCGCGAAAAAAAAGGGCACCGCAAGCGATGCCCTTTTTCTGCGTGGTTTACAGCGCGGCAACCAGTTCGGGCACGGCCACGAACAGATCAGCTTCAAGGCCGTAGTCGGCCACCGAGAAGATCGGCGC
>NZ_DHXT01000009.1:2897-3889 GCF_002413825.1 Rhodoferax sp. UBA5149 | reverse complement strand
GCCCGCCATCACCCACAGGCTGGCGCCGCCAATGACGGTATTTTGCGGCGCACCGGGCACATCGGGGTAGTAGGGCAGGGTCGCCAGACCGTAAGCGAATTTGGCGTTTTTGGCGACATTGCCGTAAAAGCCGGCCGAGGTGGTGATCATGGCGCACTCGCCCGAAATAAAGCTGGCTTCGGGCACGTTGCCACGGCCTTTGTAGACAAACAGGCCCTGCTTGGCCATGTTGGCCAGGTTTTCTATATGCCGCTGATGCAGCGGTGAGTCCACTTTCAGACGCGCATCCAGGCCCGCCAAGCCGTTGGATTTGCTGGCGAATTCCACGTTGTGCCAGGCCGAGAAACTTTCCAGCTGCGTCCAGCCCTGCCAGGCGGTGGTGAACGGACATTTGTGGCCGCTGGCCTTGAGCTTGGCGGCAGCCAGTGCCACTTCGGGCCAGGTACTGGGCGCTTTGGTGGGGTCCAGTCCGGCTGCCTTGAAGGCATCCTTGTTGATGTAGAAAACGGTGGTGGAACTGTTGAACGGAAAACTCAGCATCTGGCCATTCGGTGCGGTGTAGTAGCCCGCCACGGCCGACACATAGGCCGTGGGATCGAACTTGTAACCCGCGTCCTTCATGACCTGCGCCACCGGCACGATCGCGCCTTTGCTCGCCATCATGGTGGCGGTGCCCACTTCAAACACCTGCAGGATGTGCGGCGCATTGCCCGCGCGAAACGCGGCCACCGCCGCGGTCATGGACTCGTCGTACGAGCCCTTGAAGGTGGGAACAATCCGGTAGTCCTTCTGGCTGGCGTTGAAGTCTTTGGCCAGGTCGTTGACCCATTCCCCGTTCACGGCGGTCATCGAATGCCACCACTGAATATCAGTTTGCGCCTGGGCGGACACCGAAAAAGCCGCGGCGATGGCCAGGCCCGCAAATTTCAATTTCATGCAATCTCCTCGATTAAAAGGGTTGAGCGTAACCATGAACTGTGACGGTTACGCGA
>NZ_DHXT01000009.1:1989-2641 GCF_002413825.1 Rhodoferax sp. UBA5149 | reverse complement strand
CAGTAGGTGAATGCTGCACTGCGGTAATATCTCAGACCAGCCCGGCTTTACTCCCCCGTGTCACGTTCTGGCTGTAACTACAGAACCCGATGAACGCCCCCATTCAGCTCAATCAATTCGTGTCCACTCAATCGCATGTGCCGCACGCGCACGCCCGCATTCGCGAAATTCCCTACAACTACACCTCGTTTTCTGACCGCGAAATCGTCATCCGTCTGCTCGGCGCCCCGGCCTGGGAATTGCTCAACCGCCTGCGCGACGAGCGCCGCACCGGTCGCTCGGCGCGCATGCTGTACGAGGTGCTGGGTGATATTTGGGTGGTGCAGCGCAACCCCTATTTGCAGGATGACCTGCTGGACAACCCGAAGCGGCGTGTGCTGCTGGTCGAGGCCCTGCAGCATCGGCTGGCTGAGGTGCAAAAACGCCGCACGCCTGATGCCGACCCGGAACGTGATGCCCTGGTGGGCGAACTGCTCAAGGCGGCGGGCCAGGCGGTGCAGGCCTTTGACGCGGCTTTTGTGGAAACCGCAGCCTTGCGGCGCAAGACCCAGCGCGCTTTGGCCAAACTGACCGCCAAGGACAACATCAAGTTCGACGGCCTCTCGCGTGTGAGTCATGTGACCGATGCCACCGACTGGCGCGTGGAATATCC
>NZ_DHXT01000009.1:0-1891 GCF_002413825.1 Rhodoferax sp. UBA5149 | reverse complement strand
TGACCGCCAAGGACAACATCAAGTTCGACGGCCTCTCGCGTGTGAGTCATGTGACCGATGCCACCGACTGGCGCGTGGAATATCCCTTTGTCGTGCTGACGCCCGATACGGAAATCGAGATGGCCGGTCTGGTCAAGGGCTGTATCGACCTCGGCTTGACCATCATCCCCCGGGGCGGCGGCACCGGCTACACCGGCGGCGCGATTCCCCTGACTTGGAAGAGCGTGGTCATCAACACCGAAAAGCTCGAAGCCATGACGGAAGTCGAGATGCTGACGCTGCCGGGTCTAGACCATGCGGTGGCCACGGTCTGGACCGAAGCCGGTGTCGTGACCCAGCGCGTGGCCGATGCGGCCGAGCGCGGCGGCTTTGTCTTTGCGGTCGATCCGACCTCGGCCGAAGCGTCCTGCATTGGCGGCAATATCGCCATGAACGCGGGCGGCAAAAAGGCCGTGTTGTGGGGCACCGCGCTGGACAACCTCGCCAGCTGGCGTATGGTGACGCCGCAGGCCGAGTGGCTGGAGGTCACGCGTATCGGGCACAACCTGGGCAAGATTCACGACGCTGAAGTTGCCAGTTTTGAGCTGGCCTATTTCAAGGCCGACGGCAAAACGCCGCTGCGCACCGAGCGGCTCGATATTCCTGGCAAATCGTTCCGTAAAGAAGGTCTGGGCAAGGACGTCACCGACAAATTCCTGAGCGGTCTGCCGGGTATCCAGAAAGAAGGCTGCGACGGCCTCATCACCAGTGCGCGCTGGGTGGTGCACCGCATGCCCAGCCACACGCGCACCGTGTGCCTGGAGTTCTTTGGCAACGCAAGGGACGCCGTGCCCAGCATTGTCGAAATCAAGGATTTCATGTTTGCCGAGCAAAAACGCTCGGGCGTGTTGCTGGCCGGGCTGGAGCACCTGGATGACCGCTACCTGAAAGCGGTCGGTTATGCCACCAAGTCGAAACGCGGCGGTTTGCCCAAAATGGTGTTGTTTGGCGATATTGCAGGCAACGATGCCGACGCCGTGGCGCGCGCCACGTCGGAGGTGGTGCGGATTGCCAACTCGCGCAGCGGCGAAGGCTTTATTGCCATCAGCCCGGAAGCGCGCAAGAAGTTCTGGCTCGATCGCAAGCGCACCGCGGCGATCAGCAAACACACCAACGCTTTCAAGATCAACGAAGACGTGGTGATTCCGCTGCCGCGCATGGCGGAATACACCGACGGCATCGAGCGCATCAACATCGAATTGAGCCTGCGCAACAAAATTGCCTTGTGTGACGCGCTCCAAGACTTCTTTGCAAAAGGTGACTTGCCGCTGGGCAAGCACGACGACGCGAATGAAATCCCGTCGGCCGAATTGCTGGAAGACCGCGTGGCGCAGGCGCTGGCCCTGATTGGCGAGGTGCGCGCCTTGTGGGCGGGTTGGCTGCGGGATGTGGAGACGCTGTTCCCCCAGTTGCAGGACCACAGCTTGCGCGCCAGCTGGAAGACCCAGATTCGAGCGCCGCTGCAGAACATCTTTACCGGCGGCGCCTTTGAGGCCATCCTGAACGAATGCAATGCCGTGCATCAGCGCGTGCTCAAAGGCCGCGTCTGGGCGGCCCTGCACATGCACGCGGGCGACGGCAATGTGCACACCAACCTGCCGGTGAACAGTGATGATTACGACATGCTGCAGGCGGCGCATGGTGCGGTCAAACGCATCATGGCGCTGGCACGCTCACTCGACGGCGTGATCTCGGGCGAGCACGGCATTGGCATCACCAAACTGGAATTTTTGACCGATGAAGAGTTGCGACCCTTCACCGAATACAAGGCCCGAGTGGACCCGGAAGGGCGCTTCAACAAAGGCAAGTTGCTACGAAATCAGGAGCTTCCCGCGCAATCAGTACGGGGGCT
>NZ_DHXT01000141.1 GCF_002413825.1 Rhodoferax sp. UBA5149 | reverse complement strand
TTGCCGCCAGCTGGCGCGCCTGACGGCGCCCTTGCTCGTTGATCGGCACGTCGAACCAGCCTTGCAAAATGCCACTCCTGTTCCAATCGGTTTCGCCGTGGCGGGCGACACAGATATGAGCGGCGCCCATGCGGTTTACCGTTCGAGTTCAGCGGCTGACGCAGGCCGTCCGCTGTGAATACGAAGGGACTTCCCACTTCCAGGCGACGGCATCAAGTGCCAAGATTGGGTTGTTGAATTCAATCTGAAACCTTTATTGAAGGAGAAGCCCCATGACAGAGATTACACGAGTTGGCGCCGATTTGGCAAAGGCAGTCATTCAGGTTCACGGCATCGATGCGACTGGCAAAGTGGTAACCAATCGCCCCTTGCCACGTGACAAATTCATGGTCTGGTGCCTTCTCGTTCACGGGGAACATCAATGTGCAGTGCACCTGTGTCGGTGATCACGGTCTTGGCGCTGCTGCCGTTTCGGTGGTTGGTGGCATCCTCGGGTTTGGGCTGGTTTGCACCGTAGCCCAAGTGATGGCTCATCTCCGCGTTCACGGCGCGTTCGATAAACGCTTTCTTGAAGTTCTGAAAAATGTCTTCAAACTCCTCCTTGGTGACAGGGCCAGGGATTAGCTACTTCAAGTAGCTTGGCTGAAATTTGCGGCTGTGCCGATTTGCCGCTGATAGCGGGCTTGTTGATCTTGCGGGGCATGAAACTCCTTTGGGGGAACGGTATGCCTCACACACAAAATTTCTGACAGGCTCGTCGCGCGCGGTGTGAAACAATCCCCCAAACGCTTCAATAGAAGAGAGGGTCATGGACAACACCAAACCGGCCTACGCCATCGAAACGCGGGCGCTCACCAAGAACTTTGGTGTGTATTGCGCGCTTGATCAGCTCGATTTGCAGATTCCGCATCAATGCATCTTCGGCCTGCTGGGCCCCAACGGAGCTGGCAAAAGCACCGCCATCAAGATCCTGACCACCTTGCTGGAGGCTACGTCTGGTTCAGCCACCGTCGCGGGATTCGATGTCGCGAGGCAACCGATTGAAGTACGCCGACGCATCGGCTACGTGCCGCAAATGCTGTCGGCAGATGGTGCGCTCACCGCCACTGAAAATCTTATTCTCTCGGCCAGCCTGTATGGCTTGCGCGGCGCAGAGCGCGCCGCCCGGATTCGTGAGGCCTTGATTTTTTCTGGCCTGGAGTCGGTGGCGACTCACCTCGTCAAGACCTTCTCCGGCGGCATGATCCGGCGCCTGGAAATCGCGCAAGCCACCTTGCATCGACCCGAAGTGCTGTTTCTTGACGAACCCACCATCGGACTGGACCCGGTCGCCCGGCGCACGGTCTGGGAGCGTCTGCTGGAACTCAAAGCCGCCACCGGCATGACGATTCTCCTCACCACCCATGACATGGAGGAGGCCGATTACCTGTGCGATCAGCTGGCGATTCTTCACCAGGGCCGCCTGGCGGTGGTGGGCCGGCCCGCCGATCTCAAGCGACAGGTCGGGCCCGACGCAACCCTGAGTGACGTCTTCGTGGCGCACAGCGGCGTGGTGATCGAGCAGGGCGGTCACTACCGCGAGATTCGGGAGACCCGCGGAACCGCCCAACGACTGGGGTAAATCATGAAAAATTTTGTTTATTCAACGACGGCAGTAGCGCAGGCCGAAATCCGCAAGCTGATGCGTGACCCGACCGAACTGCTGTCACGTGCCGTGCAGCCGGTGCTCTGGTTGGCGGTGTTTGGTCAGGTCTTCAGCAAGGTGCGTGGCATACCGACCGGCAATCTCAGCTACCTTGATTTCATGGCGCCGGGCATTCTGGCGCAAAGCATCCTGTTCAGTGCCATCTTCTACGGCATTGCCATCATCTGGGAGCGCGATCTGGGCATCGTGCACAAGCTGCTGGTGACCCCGGCGCCCCGCACCGCGCTGGTTCTGGGCAAGGCGGTCGCGGCCGGCTTGCGCGGTCTGGTTCAGGCGGTCGTGGTTTATGGGGTCGCCCTGGGGCTGAACGTGGGGATTCGATGGGATTTTTGGGCCATGGTCAGCGTGGCGCTGGCCGTGTTTCTGGGCTCGTGCATTTTTGCCACCTTCTCTCTGGTGATCGCCTGCGTGGTCAAGACCCGGGAGCGTTTCATGGGCATCGGCCAAGTCTTGACCATGCCCTTGTTTTTTGCATCGAACGCCATTTACCCGATTGATCTGATGCCGGGTTGGCTAAAAGCGATTGCTGTTCTGAATCCCTTGACCTATCTGGTGGATGCCCTGCGGGACTCGATGATCGTCGGCGGCCACGGCATGTATTCGCAGGCCACCAGTTTTGGCGTGATGACGGCTGTTTTTCTTTTGCTGCTGGCTATTGCGTCCAGGCTCTATCCGGGCTTGGTGCGGTGAGGGTGAGGTCGATGTGTGCTGCTACCGGCGTCGCGGTCAGCGAGCTGGGATGAAATCGCCTGAATACGGCGTTTCAAAGTGATAGGTTGACGAGCCTTGACCCCGGCACTGGCTCCACAGTTAGGGCTGCTTGGTTCCCCATCTGACCCGGTTGGCCGCTTCACCATGCGGGAAGGCCCGTCAGCCGATATTGTAAATGCATTGCGCGCTTTTTCGCTGGCGGCCGCGAGCGTGGGCCTGGATGCCGTAATCTAGCGCCATGACCGAGCCGGACCCCCCTTCTGCCGAGACCCTGTTTTTCGAGGGCAACCGCCATCTGGCCGAGGGCGATGCTGCCCGCGCCGAGGCCTGTTTTCGTGCTGCCTTGCAGCTGGCGCCGGATCTCGCCGAACTCCATGCCAACCTGGGGTTTTTGCTGGATGAGCGGGGCGCGGCTACCGCGGCCGAAGCCTGCTATGTGCGCGCCATGGCCCTCAATCCGGATATCTCCCAAGTCCACCTGAATTTCGGCTCGCTGCTGGCCAGCCATAAGCGCCTGGAAGAAGCCGAGGCCGCCTATACGCGGGCCATCCTGCTGGCACCGGAGTCGCCGGTGGGCTGGTCCAACCTTGGCGGCCTCTACGCAGGCCAGAAGCGGGACGCTGAGGCCGAGGTCTGCTGCCGTCAGGCCATGGCGCTGGATGCCAGCTATGCCAAGGCCCGCTTCAATCTGGCCTATGTTCTGCTGCGGCAGGGTCGGTATGAGGAGGGCTGGCCGTGCCTGGAGGCGCGTGACTGGTACGGCGCGTTGCAGGCGCATCTGGAGTGCCCACGCTGGCAGGGGGAGCCGCTGACGGGAAAGTCGCTGCTGATCGGCTATGAGGCGGGCCACGGTGACATGATCCAGTTTGGCCGTTACGCCGCCGTGCTCAAGCGCCAGGGGGCGGCGCGCATCACTTTTTTGTGTCATCCGGCTCTCAAGACCTTGTTCGCCACGCTGGATGGGGTGGACCAGGTGATGGCCTTTGACGAACCTGTGCCCAAAGCGGCTTGGGACTGTTGGACGCCTTTGATGAGCATCCCCCTCTACTGCCAGACGCGGCTGGACTCCATCCCCGCGCCGATTCCCTATTTGCATGCCGAAGCCGAGCGCGTGGCACGGTGGCGGGCACATCTTCCCGCGCAGGGCCTGCGGGTCGGCCTGGTGTGGAAGGGCAATCCCCGGTTCGAGAACGATGCCGATCGTTCGCTCTCAAGCCTGGCGCTGCTGCTGCCGTTGGGGCAAGTGGGCGGCGTGCATTTCATCAGCCTGCAAAAAGGGGCGGGCGAAGAGCAGGCCATGCATCCGCCAGAGGGCTTGCCGCTGCTGCATTTGGGTTCGCAGATCGACGATTTTGCCGACACCGCGGCAATTGTGGCGAGCCTGGACCTGGTGATTTGCGTGGACACCGCCATCGCGCACCTCGCGGGCGCCATGGGCAAACCGTGCTGGGTGCTGCTGCCGGACTACAAGACCGATTGGCGCTGGCTGGAAGGGCGCACCGACTCGCCGTGGTACCCGGGCGTGCTGCGCCTGTTTCGCCAATCGGCAGCGGGCGACTGGACGAGTGTGGTGGCCCAGGTCAAGGCCGCGCTGGAGGCGTTCTTGCAGAAAATAGGGCCAGGCCCCACACCTTAGAATCCCCGCATGTCTTATCTCGTGCTCGCCCGCAAGTACCGCCCCCGCAATTTCACTGAAATGGTGGGGCAGGACCACGTGGTGCAGGCGCTCAGCAACGCGCTTACCACGCAGCGGCTGCACCATGCGTATCTCTTCACGGGCACGCGCGGTGTCGGCAAGACCACGGTGTCGCGCATTCTGGCCAAATCGCTCAATTGCCAGGGGCCGGACGGACAGGGCGGCATCACCGCCACGCCGTGCGGCGTCTGTCAGGCCTGTACCGACATCGATTCCGGCCGTTTTGTCGATTACACCGAACTCGACGCCGCCTCCAACCGCGGCGTGGACGAGGTGCAGGCGCTCTTGGAGCAAGCGGTTTACAAGCCGGTTCAGGGGCGCTTCAAGGTCTTCATGATTGACGAGGTGCACATGCTCACCAACACAGCGTTCAACGCCATGTTGAAGACGCTGGAAGAGCCGCCCGAGTACCTGAAATTTGTGCTGGCCACGACCGATCCGCAAAAAGTGCCGGTCACCGTGCTGTCGCGCTGTCTGCAGTTCAACCTGCGCCCGATGGCGCCCGAGACCATTCGCGAGCACCTGCAAAAGGTCTTGCAAACCGAGAATGTGGACGCCGATCTGCAGTCGCTGCGCCTGCTGGCCCGGGCCGCGCGTGGTTCCATGCGCGATGCCCTGAGTCTCACCGACCAGGCGATTGCTTTCGGCGCCGGCCATCTGACCGAGGCCACGGTGCGCCAGATGCTGGGCAGTGTCGACCGTTCCTATGTGTTTCGCCTGCTCGAAGCGCTGGCCCATGGCGATGGCAAAACCGTGGTTGAAACCTCCGAGGTCTTGCGCCTGAATGGCTTGAGCGCCGCCTCCACGCTGGAAGAAATGAGTTCGGTGCTGCAGCGCATGGCGGTGCTGCAGGCGGTGCCCAGCGCCGCCGCGGCGGATGAGACTGACCCGGAAGCGGCTGACCTGGCTCGATTGGCCGCACTGATGCCGGCCGACGAAACCCAGCTGCTCTACAGCATGTGCCTGCACGGGCGCGGCGAGCTGGGTCTGGCCCCGGACGAATACGCAGCGCTGACCATGGTGCTGCTGCGATTGCTGGCTTTCAAGCCTCAGGCAGGTCAGTCAGTGCGGGCTGAAAAAAAAACTCTGAATAATGCGTTGACGGAGGCGCCGCGGGCTCTTGGCGCGCCGGTACCGGCGCCGCGACCGGCTCCAGTTGCCGTTGCCGCTCCAGTTCGGCCAGCGCCAACGCCGGTGAACTTGCCCACGACGGTTGGGCAGTCGGTGCCGTCGCCCCGTCCGTCGCGGGTTCCGCCTTGGGAGGATGAACCAAATGTGGCGCCAGCCCCCGTGGAACCTGCGCAGGCTGCTACAAAAATTGAAGCAGAACCGATTCAGTCGCCAATGCCCCCCCCCGGCCAGCAGTTGCACGTTGTGAGCACGCCGGTGGCCGCCGCCCAGGCCCGACCTTATGAAGAAAACAAGGCGCTAGCCCCCGTTAAATATACGCAAGACGCTACAAAAATAGTAGCAATTCCGGTGCGAGTGCAGGCGGACTCACGCGCCGAGGCGGTGGCCGGCCAATCGGCAGCGGTGGTGTTGATTCCCACCGAGGAGGGCGAGTTTTGGCACTTCACGGTGCAACAGCTGATCGTGGCGGACGCGATTGCCGCCCTGGTGCGCGAGCTGGCCCTGCAGTCGCAGCTGGTGGCGCGCGATACCGACCAGTGGATTTTGCGGGTGGAGCGCGAGTCGCTCAACCAGCCGGGCAGCCGCGACCGTCTGGCGGCTGCGCTGCAGGCCGCCGGTCACGGCGTGCGTCTGGCGGTGGAAATTGGCCGGGTCACCGACAGCCCGGCCCGGCGCAACGCCACGGCCGCGGCCGAACGGCAGCTGGCGGCCGAGAAAATCATTTTTGACAATCCGTTTGTGCAAACCATGATGCGTGATTTTGGGGCGAAAATTGTGCCCGGCAGCATCAAGCCGGGCTGATTCTGCCCGCCGGGTCAAACCCCTTTCAATTCATTCAATTTCAAACCTCAACCAAGGAATACCCATGTTCAACAAAGGACAACTCGCCGGCCTCATGAAGCAGGCCCAGGCGATGCAGGACAACATGAAAAAGGCCCAGGACGAGCTGGGTCATGTTGAAGTCACCGCTGAGTCGGGTGCTGGTCTGGTCAAGGTCACGATGACCTGCAAGCACGACGTGCGCCGCGTCACCATCGACCCCAGCTTGCTGAGTGAGGACAAAGACATGCTGGAAGACCTGGTGGCGGCGGCGTTCAATGCGGCCGTGCGCAAAGCCGAGGAAACCTCGTCCGAGAAAATGGGCAAGCTCACCGCCGGCATGCCCGGCCTGCCCGGCGGCATGAAGTTCCCTTTCTAAAAGGCTACTGCGCGAGCGTGATGCGTCGTTGCGGGTCCCGTCGGGCAATCCTCATGGACAGGGAGTCCATTCCGGTTTCCCGCCACCCGCGCCTAGCCTGACGCGCGCTCGCTACGCCTCGATACTTTTTTTGCTCTTCATCGGTTTTCATGTCTAACACCAACTCGCTCGACGTCTTGATCCAGGCGCTGCGCCGCTTGCCGGGGGTGGGGGTGAAATCGGCTTCGCGCATGGCGTTTCACCTGCTGCAGCATGACCGGCCGGGCGCGATGGAGTTGTCGCGTGCCCTGCAAAGCGCTGCCGAGTCGGTGCGCCATTGCGAGCGTTGCCACACCTTCACGCAGGCCGATGTTTGCGCCACCTGTCTCGACCCACGGCGCGACGCCTCCAAGCTGTGCGTGGTGGAGACCCCGGCCGACCAGTCAGCGGTGGAGCGCACCGGCGCGTACAAGGGTCTTTACTTTGTGCTGATGGGCAAGCTCAGTCCGCTGGACGGCATCGGCCCCAAAGACATCGGCCTCAAAAAGCTGTTTGACCGTGCCTGTGACGGCATCGTGCAGGAAGTGATTCTGGCCACCAACTTCACGGCCGAAGGCGAGGCCACCGCCCATGTGATCAGTGAGGGTCTGAAGCCCCGGGGTCTGCGCCTGACCCGTCTGGCGCGCGGCGTGCCGGTCGGCAGCGAGCTGGAGTATGTGGACCTGGGCACCATCGCGCACGCGCTGGTGGACCGGCGCTGAGATGATTTCACGTCCATTCAACACAAAATTTCCATGACAATTCTCCGCTTTACCATTGCCTACTGGTGCGTCCTGATTGCAGCGCTGCTTCCCATTGTCTGTGCGGGCATTGCCAAGTCGGGCCTGTTTAACAAGCCGCTACGCGAGGGCGGTTATGACAACGGCAATCCGCGTGCCTGGCTGGCCCGACAAACCGATTGGCGCGCGCGCGCCAATGCGGCACAGGCCAACAGTTTCGAGGCCCTGCCGTTTTTTATCGGGGCCGTCATCATCGCCCACCAGTTGGGGGCTTATCAGGTCCGTCTGGACGTGCTGGCCTTTGTCTACCTTGTTTTGCGAATGATGTACATCATGATGTACATCGCGGGTCTGTCCACGGCGCGCTCCATCGTCTGGACCCTGGCCCTGGCCGTGAATATCGGCATTCTCTTCATTGGCTACCGCTAACTTTCATGCTTCGGGGTGCTCCGCCTCCCGACGCATGAAAGTTTGTTCTTTGACGTTTACCCTAAGTACAAACCCCTGCGGGATGTTCCCGATGCCGGCTTCGGTAGGGCTGGTTAAGCTGGGGACAAGTCAAATGCAGAAAATTCACCATGAATAACATCCAATTCAATCGACGCCGCTTTTCGTCTGTCGCGGTCTTGTCGGCAGCGTCCGTCGCCGCGCCCGCACTGTGGGCCGAGCCGCGGCTGGAGAAAACCAAAATTTCCATCGCCGTCGGTGGCAAAGCGGCCTTTTATTACCTGCCACTGACCATCGCCGAGCAGCTCGGCTATTTCAAGGCCGAAGGACTGGAAGTTGAAATCAGCGATTTCGCAGGCGGCTCGCGCGCCTTGCAGGCGGTCGTCGGTGGCTCGGCGGATGTGGTTTCGGGGGCCTATGAGCACACCATCAACCTGCAGTCCAAGGGACAAAAATTCCAGGCCTTTGTGCTGCAGGGCCGCGCGCCGGGCATCGCCATGGGGATATCGCCCAAGACCATGCCCCATTTCAAAACGGCGGCCGATCTCAAGGGCAAAAAAATCGGTATTTCGGCACCAGGCTCGTCCACCAATATGGTGGCCAACCTGATCCTGTCGCGTGCCGGGCTGAAGGCCGGTGATGTGAGCTTTATCGGCGTTGGCACGGCGGCCGGCGCCTTGACCGCCTTTCGCTCCGGCCAGATTGACGCCATGAGCAATATCGACCCGATCATGACCATGCTGGAGCAAAAAGGCGAGATCCGCATCATTGCCGACACCCGCACGCTCAAAGGTGCGGTGGACGTCTTTGGTGGCCCGATGCCAGCCGGTTGCCTGTATGCGCCCCTGGAGTTTGTGCAGAAAAACCCCAACACCGTGCAAGCCCTGGCGAATGCCATGGTGCACAGCCTGAAGTGGCTGCAGACGGCCGGCCCCAGCGACATCATCAAAACCGTGCCCGAACCCTACCTGCTGGGGGACCGGGCCTTGTACCTGGCGGCGTTCAACAAGGGGCGCGAGGCCATTTCTCCCGACGGCATGATCGCCGATGAGGGTCCGCGCACCGCCGTCAAGGTGCTGGCCAGTTTCAGTCCGGCGATCAAGCCGGACAAAATCGAGCTCGCCAAAACCTATACCAACGAGTTTGCCAAGAAGGCCAAAGAGCGCTTCAAAGCCTGAAGCGCTCATGGCCGCTCTCGCTGCTGATTACGCGCTCGAATTCCTCGGCATTTCCTGCGTCTTCAAGGCGCGAGATGCGGCAGCGTCGCGCTACACGGCCCTGGCGGACACCACCTTGCGCATCAAGTCGGGCGAATTTGTGTCGGTCGTTGGGCCGACCGGCTGCGGCAAGTCCACCTTGCTCAACATTGGCGCCGGCCTGCTGGCGCCCTCCAGTGGTGAGGTGCGGGTGTTTGGCCAGCCGCTGGCCGGTATCAACACCTGCGCTGGTTACATGTTCCAGTCCGACGCGCTGATGCCGTGGCGCAGCGCGCTGGACAACGTCATGCTGGGTTTGCAGTACCGCGGTGTGCCAGAGGAGTCGGCCCGGGCGCTGGCGCAAGCGTGGCTGCAGCGGGTGGGCCTGGGCGAGTTTGGCGACCGCTACCCGCACCAGCTCTCCGGCGGCATGCGCAAGCGCACCGCGCTGGCCCAGGTGCTGGCGCTGGACCCCGACATCATCCTGATGGATGAGCCCTTCAGCGCGCTCGATATCCAGACTCGCCAGCTGATGGAAGACGAGGTGCTGGCGTTGTGGGCCGCCAAAAAGAAGGCGGTGCTGTTCATCACGCACGATCTGGACGAGGCCATCGCTTTGAGCGACCGCGTGGTGGTCTTGTCGGCCGGTCCGGCGACGCACCCCATGGGCGAGTTCACGATTGATTTGCCGCGTCCGCGCCAGGTGGCCGAGGTGCGTACCGAGCCGCGTTTTATCGAATTGCACACGCAAATATGGGGTGTGCTGCGCGACGAGGTGCTCAAGGGTTATGCCCAGCAGCTCAAGAAAGCGGCCTGAACATGGCGCGCCTCCTGAGTTTTCTCAAGCCCACTGAGACCAATCTGCGGGTCTGGCAGGTCAGCGTGTTGGGGCTGATGGTGCTGGCGTGGCATGCGGCCTCGCGTGATCCGCAGATGGCTTTTTTCCTCGGTGAGCCGGTGCAGGTGCTGGGGCGTATCTGGTCTTGGTTCATGCCCTTTGGTCTGGCTGCCAGCGCGTTTTTTCCGGACGGCTTGGCGGGCCGTGCCGACATCTATGGGCATCTGGGCGTGACCTTGCTGGAGACGGTGCTGGCGTTTGGCATCGGCACCGCGCTGGGCCTGGGGTGCGGCCTGTGGCTGGCGCTGGCGCCGCTGGCCAGTGCGATTCTGGAGCCCTATATCAAGGCCGCCAATTCGATGCCGCGCGTGATTCTGGCGCCGATCTTTGCCTTGTGGTTCGGCCTGGGTATCTGGAGTAAGGTGGCGCTCGCCGTGACGCTGGTGTTTTTCATCGTGTTCTTCAATGTCTACCAGGGCGTCAAGGAGGTCAGTCCGGTGGTGCTGGCGAACGCCCGCATGCTGGGGGCCAACCAGCGTCAGTTGCTGCGCACCGTGTACCTGCCCAGCGCCACGGCCTGGGTGTTTTCCAGTTTGCACACCTCGGTCGGGCTGGCCTTTGTCGGCGCCGTGGTGGGCGAGTACCTGGGCTCGGCACGCGGCGTGGGCTACCTGATTTTGCAGGCTGAGGGCACTTTTGACGTCAACACCGTGTTTGCCGGCATCGTGGTGCTGACAGCTTGTGCCCTGGTGCTCGATGGTGTCGTGGGGTGGCTGGAGCGGCGCCTGATGAAGTGGCAGCCGCGTCAGGGCGAAGCTGAAAAACGGTAAGCCCGAGCGGGCAACTGCTTCACTTTTGATAGCTGTTTGGCAAGGCCCCACGGGGGCTGCAAATCTTTTTAAATACTAGCGTTTGGCAAGTCGGGTCGATTGGCCCACTCGGCGTCGGGCCAACTGCTTGCTGGTTTGGCCCTTGCCCTTGCTGTGAACCAAAGTCCTGGCCTGTACTGGCAGAAACAGCACGATCTGCTGTCCGGCTTTGAAGGCGGCGGACGCGCTGACCGTGTTCCACTCGGCGACGCTGGCGGGGCTGACCCGGTAGCGCTTGGCCAGGCTCGCCACGGAGTCCTTTTTGCCGGCCTTGAGCACGGTGCGTTTCAATATGGCGTCGGGTGCCAGGGAGAGCTGGCCGTTGTCGGCCAGGTGCAGGGTCACATCGGTGTCGAGCTGGGTCGAGCGCGTCACCAGCAGGCTGGAGCCGGCCTTGATAACGACCCGGGGTGGGATGTTGTTGACGCTACGCAGTTCCGCTTCACTCATGCCCACCCGTTTGGCGGCATCGGCCGGTTTCATGGTCGTGGGCGCGAGCCAGACCGTCCAGCTGGCCAGGCGGCCACCGCTGAAGGCTTCCAGGTTGCTTTGAAAGATGGCGGCGTTATCCCAGGGCAGCAATATTTGGGGCGTACCGGCCGCCAGGATGACGGGGCGGCTGGCGGAGGGATTAAGCGCCTTGAAGTCGTCCAGCGGTACTTCGGCCAGTTTGGCGGCCAGCGCCACGTCGATATCGCGTTTGATGTCCACCGTCTGGAAGTAGGGGTGGTTTTCAATGAGGGGCAGGCTGGAGTTGAAGGCCTCCGGGTTATTCACGATGTTTTTCAAGGCCAGCAGCTTGGGCACGTAAAAACGGGTTTCCATGGGCAAGTTGAGGTCGGCGTAGCTGAGGCCCAGGCCGGCACGCTTGTTTTTGGCAATGGCGCGACCGACGCTGCCCTCACCCCAGTTGTAGGCGGCCAGCGCCAGTTCCCAGTCGCCAAACATGCCGTGAAGTTTTTGCAGATAGTCCAGGGCCGCGCGGGTGGACGCCAGCACGTCACGCCGGTCATCGCGGAACGCGTTCTGTTTCAGCTCAAAAGTTTTACCCGTGGCGGGCATGAATTGCCACATGCCGGCGGCCTTGGCGCTCGACACCGCCTGTGGGTTGAAGGCACTCTCAACAAAGGGCAACAGCGCCAGCTCGGTCGGCATGTTGCGCCGTTCCAGTTCCTCAACAATGTAGAAAAGGTATTTGCGGGAGCGCTCCGTCATGCGCAGAATGTAGTCGGGCCGGGTGCTGTACCACTGCTCGCGGTCATGCACCAGCTCACTGTCGAGCTCGGCCATGCCATAACCACGACGCACGCGCTCCCACAAATCGGCGGGCGGGGTTAGTTGGGCAACGCCTAGCGAAGAGGCTTGCATCGCGGTGATGGGCTGCAGGGCGCCACCGGGGAAGATGCGTTTGTGGGTACCGATGGCAGCGGCCGCTGGCGCCGCGGTAGGACTGTAACTGGCACCCGGATCTGCGGACGTGCTCACGCCGGTGCTGGCACAGCCTGTCAGCCAGAGCAGGCCAGCCAGACACACAAAGTTGAGGAATTTCATTTGAACTCGTTTTTCCACTGGCGAAGGGCGGCAAAGACACGGGTCTCATCGCTGGCTGCTGCGTCAAAGCCTTGCGCTGCCTGGATCAGGGCTGCCTGGCGCGTGCGCAAAAAAGGGTTGATCTGACGCTCCAGCAGCATCGTGGAGGGCAAGGTGGGCTGCTGCTGTGCGCGCCGCGCCTGGGCCGTGGCGGTGTAGCGGGCCAGCGCCTGGTTGCCGGGATCGACCACAGCGGCGAATTTCAGGTTGCTCAGAGTGTACTCATGTGTGCAGCAAACGCGGGTGGCGTCTGGCAGGGCGGCCAGCGTGTCCAGTGAGGCCAGCATCTGGGCCGGGCTGCCTTCAAACAGGCGGCCGCAGCCGCCGCTGAACAGCGTGTCGCCGCAAAACAGAAGCGGCGCGTCATCCATGGCCGCGCAGTAGTAGGCGATGTGGCCGGCGGTGTGGCCGGGGACATCGATCACCTTGAAGGTCAATCCGAGCGACTGCAACTGGTCGCCACCACGCAGCCGGGTCAGCGGCTCGGGCATGGTTTCGCGCGCCGGGCCATACACCTTGGCACCCGTGGCCTGGCGCAAAGCAGCCACCCCGCCGGTGTGGTCGGGGTGATGGTGCGTGACTAGAATGGCTTCCAGTTGAACGCTTAAGTGCTGCAGGGCCTCGAGCACGGGTTGTGCATCACCGGGGTCAACCACCAAGGCCTGACGTCCGTCGTGCAACATCCAGATGTAGTTATCAGCGAAGGCAGGTAGTGGAATTAACTTCATGAGCGATCAAATTATAGGTTTGCATGACTGGTTTGCAACGCCGCCCGGGCGTTATCTGCTGGCGTGGGAGCGTGCCCAGCTGGATCTGGCCGTGGCTGACATTTTTGGATTTCATGCCTTGCAGCTCGGTTTGCCCGGCCTTGACGCCCTCGCCGCCAACCGCATGCAGCACCGTTGGCTGGCCACCCATAGCCCGACGCCAGGCGCCGCCATCGTGACCGATTTTTCGGCGCTGCCGTTTCCGGCCAGCAGTCTGGACCTGGTGGTGCTGCCCCATTCGCTGGAGCTGACGTCCGACCCTCATACGACCCTGCGGGAGGTTGAGCGGGTGCTGGTGCCGGAGGGCCGGGTCGTGATTTGTGGCCTGAACCCCGCCTCCCTGTGGGGTTTGCGCCAGCGCCGGGCGCACCTGTACCATCGGCTCGGTTTTGGCCACATGTTTTTGCCTGAGGCGGGGGAGTTCATCGGCTACTGGCGTTTGCGTGACTGGCTTCGCCTGTTGGGTTTTGAGGTGGAGATCGGGCGTTTTGGCTGCTACAGGCCGGCCTTGTCGATCGACAAGTGGCTGCAGCGCTTTGAGTGGATGGACCGGGCCGGAGAACGCTGGTGGCCGATTCTGGGTGCCGTGTACTTTTTGGTGGCGGTCAAGCGGGTTCGCGGCATGACGCTGCTGAACCCGACCTGGAATACCCCTCGCGTGCTGGCAACTGCGCCTGTTTCTGTAGCAAACAGCGTCATATTGACAAGGGCTGAGGCCTTAAATGATAAAAATAATTTGGAGTTTTGATTGAACGCGATAGAAATTTACACCGATGGCGCCTGCAAAGGCAATCCGGGGCCAGGTGGTTGGGGTGCGCTGCTCAAATCGGAGGGGACGCAAAAAGAGTTGTTTGGCGGTGAACTGGGCACCACCAACAACCGCATGGAAATGATGGCGGTGATTGAGGCGCTGTCGGCCTTGAAGCGCCCCTGCCATGTGACCTTGCACGTCGACAGCCAGTATGTGCTCAAGGGCATGACGGAGTGGCTGGCCGGCTGGAAAACCAGGGGCTGGAAAACCGCCGCCAAACAGCCGGTGAAAAATGTCGACCTCTGGCAGCGCCTGGACACGCTGGTCAGCACTTCGGGCCACAAGATTGACTGGCGCTGGGTCAGAGGTCACAACGGCGACCCTGGCAACGAGCATGCCGACATGCTGGCCAACAGGGGTGTCGAGCAAGCTTTGCGGCAGCGCTGAGCCCGACTGTCGCTGTTGTAAAGAGTTTGCAAAGTTGCGTCCAGGCCCTGTTCTGTAAGGGACATTACGCAGGCCGATTCACGCTTGTACTGCTACATTGGCAAATTGATTTCACCGTTCCGATTTCCTTATCGGGCGTCCCCGACCCAATCGCTTAAAAAATCGCGTTCATGGCAAAGAAAATAATTTATCCGATGCTGGCCGTGATGGGCATCGTGGGCGCCTCGGGGGCGGCCTGGTGGTACCAGAACAAATCCCATTCCGCCGTCAGCGCGGTGGCTGACCGTGCCGCCAATGGGCCGCCAAGCGCGGCGGCGTCCGCCAAGCCACCGGCCGTCGATGTTGCCCAAGTGACGGTCATGAGGCTGACCGATGACACCCAGGCGGTGGGGAGCCTGCGCTCGCGCCAGGGCGTCATGCTGCGTCCCGAGGTCAGCGGACGCGTCACGCAACTCAATTTTCGCGATGGCGACCGGGTTCGCAAAGGCCAATTGCTGGTGCAACTGGATGACCAGCTGCCCTTGGCGCAAGTTCAGCAAAGTAAGGCGGAACTGTCCATCGCCGTGGCCAACCACAACCGCAATAAAGATCTGGTGGCGCAGAATTTCATCAGTCAGCGATCGGTCGACGAGAGCGCCGCCAATCTGGAAGTGGCGCAGGCCAAGCTGGCCTTGTCGCAAGCGACGGCGGCACGCCTGAAAATTGTGGCGCCGTTTGACGGTATTGTGGGGATCCGCACGGTGAATGTGGGCGACTATCTGAAAGACGGCGCCGACATTGTGAACATTGAGGACATCGATGCCGTGTTTGTTGATTTTCGGTTGCCCGAGCGTTTCCAGAGCAAGGTCCGCAAAGGTCAGACTGCCGCCATTCAACTGGACGCCTTGCCTGGACTCAAGTTCGTGGCCGTCATTCAGGCGGTGGATCCCTTGATTGATGCCAATGGCCGCTCAGTCGGGGTCCGGGGTTGCATTGACAATCGCCGATTGCTGTTGCGACCCGGCATGTTTGCCCGTGTGACGGCTGTTTTTGGCGAGCGCGACAAAGCCAAAGTCATTCCTGAAGAAGCCATCGTGCCGCAGGGTGGACAGACTTATGTGATCCGGCTCAAGCCGGGGACGACGGCCGGGACCCAGGTGTCGCAAAGGGTGGAAGTCAAGTTCGGCATCCGTCGGCCCGGCCAGGTGGAAATTCTGGAAGGTCTGGACGAGGGCGACACGGTGGTCACCGCGGGCCAGCAACGCATACAGCGTGACGGCACCGAGGTGAAGGTGATGGACCTTCCCCGCCCCGCCGTTGCACCGGCCGCATCGGTGTCGGTGCCCGCGTCATTGCCCTCCACGGTGGGGGCCGTCGCCGTCGGCGCGAAAGAAGTGGTCGCGAAAACCCTTCAGGGACCGAATCCCTGCCTTGAGCGGAGATTCTGATGCAGCTGGCGGAAATCTCGATTCGCCGACCGGTGTTTGCCACCGTGCTGTCGCTGCTTGTGCTGTTGGTCGGTGCGGTCAGCCTGAGCAAGCTGGCGGTGCGCGAGTACCCGAAGATTGATGAGCCGGTGGTCACGGTCAGTGTCAAGTACGCCGGGGCGTCGGCCGAGGTGATGGAGTCCCAGGTCACCAAGCCACTGGAAGACTCGATTGCCGGCATTGATGCGGTGGATGTCATCACGTCGATCAGCCGCGCGGAACAGACCCAGATCTCGGTGCGCTTCCGTCTGGAAAAAGACGCTGACACCGCCGCCGCCGAGGTGCGCGATCGCACCTCTCGCGTGCGCAACCGCCTGCCGCAGGCGGTGGAGGAACCGGTGATCGCCAAGGTCGAGGCGGATGCTTTTCCGGTGATCTGGCTGGCTTTTTCGAGCGATACCCTGAGCGGGCTGCAGATCAACGATCTGGTGAACCGTATCGTCAAGCCCCGCCTGCAAACGGTGACCGGTGCCGCCGATGTGCGCATTTTCGGAGAACGTAAATACGCGATGCGCGTCTGGCTGGACCCTGACAAACTGGCCGCCTACAAACTCACGACCCAGGATGTGGAGGACGCCATCCGGCGCAGCAATCTGGAAGTGCCGGCCGGTCGCATTGAGTCCACCCAGCGCGAGTTCAGCGTGACCTCGCAGACCGATCTCTCAAGCCCCACCCAGTTCTCTGACATCATCATCAAAAACGCCAATGGTTTTCCGGTGCGTATCCGCGATATCGGACGCGTCGAAGAAGCTGCGGCGGACGTGCGCAGCGGTGTCCGCCTCAATGGTCGAGTCGCGGTTGGGGCGGGTGTGATCCGCCAGGCGACCGCCAATCCGCTGGAATTGAGCAAAGGTGTGCGGGCCATGATCCCCAAGCTGCGGGCCGACCTGCCGCCCAGCATCACGATTGACATCGCCAACGACAACTCGGTGTTCATCGAGAAATCCATCCAAAGTGTGTTCCAGACCATCATCGAATCGGTACTGCTGGTGGCCCTGGTGATTTTTGTTTTTTTGCGCACCTTGCGGGCTTCGATCATTCCCATCGTCACGATTCCGGTGGCCTTGATTGGCACGTTCGCGTTGATGGCGCTGGCCGGTTTCACCATCAACACGCTGACGCTGCTGGCGCTGGTGCTGGCCATCGGTCTGGTGGTGGATGACGCGATCGTGGTGCTGGAGAATATTTTCCGGCACATCGAAGAAGGGATGGACCCGTTCTCGGCCTCCATCAAAGGGGTGCGCGAAGTCGGTTTTGCCGTGGTGGCGATGACGCTGACGCTGGCGGCGGTCTATGCGCCGCTGGCCTTCACACCCGGGCGCACCGGCCATCTCTTTATCGAGTTTGCGCTCGCGCTGGCGGGCGCCGTGCTGGTGTCGGGCTTCATCGCGCTGACCCTGTCGCCCATGATGTGCTCGCTGCTGCTCAGACACAATCCCAAGCCCAGTTGGTTTGACCGGGGTATGGAACGCATTCTGAACGCGGTCACGGCCACTTACCAAACCGCCTTGACCTGGCTGGTCACGACCGGCTATGACCGGCAGCGCGTGAGGCAGGGTAGGGGCCACGCGCTCAAGCGTTTCTTTTTCAACGCACGCTGGATCGTCATTGGCGTCATGCTGGTGTGCGCGGTGTCCATTGCCCTGGTGTTGCCCACCATGAAGCGTGAACTGTCGCCGCTGGAAGACCGCGGGCAAGTGCTGGCGGTGGTCACGGCGCCGGACGGTGCCACACTCGCCTATACCAATCGTTACGTGGATGCGATTGAGCGCATCGGTCAGCCCTACAAGGAGTTTGACCGCATTTTTGTGTCCTCCGGCAATCCGACGGTGTCGCAGGCCAATGTGTTTTTTCGGGCGGTCGACTGGGACCAACGCAAGCGCTCGATTCTCGATGTGGCGCGCGAGCTGCAGCCCAAGCTGGCGGCCTTGCCCGGCGTGACCGCCTTCCCGATCACACCCCCATCCTTGGGGCAGGCGTTTCGCGAGCGGCCGGTCAATTTCGTGATCGTCACCTCGGACAGCTACCAGAATCTGGCCGCGGCGACGCGCCAATTCATGGATGAAATTGCCAAAAACCCCGGCATCGTCAGTGCCGATATTGATTTGCGCCTGAACAAGCCGGAGCTGAAAATTGATGTCGATCGCGACAAAGCGGCCGATCTGGGCGTCAGTGTCGACGTGGTGGCGCGTGCCGTTGAAACCATGCTGGGGGGACGGCAGGTGACGCGTTACAAACGCGACGGCGATCAGTTTGACGTGGTGGTGCAGACGGCTGACAGCGGCCGTGCGACGCCGGACGATGTGGAAAAGATTTTTGTGCGGGGCCGCAATGACACCATGATCCCGCTGGCCTCGCTGGTGAAAGTGCGTGAATCGGTGGCGCCGCGCGAGCTCAACCACTTCAGCCAGCGCCGCTCGGTCTCCATCACCGCCAACCTGGCACGCGACTACTCCTTGGGGCAGGCGCTTGATTTTCTGGACAGCACGGCGACCAAGGTTCTCAAGCCGGGCTACAGCACCGACCTCAATGGCACCTCGCGTGAATTCAAAAATTCACAAGGCTCGCTGCTGATCGTGTTTGGCCTCTCCTTGCTGTTTATCTTCCTGGTGCTGGCGGCCCAGTTTGAGAGTTTCATTGATCCGCTGGTGATCATGCTGTCGGTGCCCTTGTCGATGATCGGCGCGCTGCTGGCGCTCAAGTGGTCGGGCGGCTCGCTCAATGTGTACTCGCAGATCGGTCTCATCACGCTGGTGGGGCTGATCACCAAGCACGGCATTCTGATCGTGGAGTTCACCAACCAGCTGCGCGAGCAGGGCATGGAGATGACGCAAGCCCTGGTCAAGGCCGCGGCACAGCGCCTGCGCCCGATTCTCATGACCACCGGCGCCATGGTGCTGGGCGCCATCCCGCTGGCCTTTGCGCATGGCGCCGGGGCGGAGAGCCGCATGCAAATTGGCTGGGTGATCGTGGGTGGCATGTCGTTGGGCACCGTGCTCACTATTTTCGTGGTGCCCACCATGTACACCTTGTTTGCCCGTCGATCAGTGCCCGGTGCCATCAAGACGGTCGAGCAAGAGGCGCCCGAGGCGCCGCCCGAAGGCCCGCTGGGCCACGCCGATGCAGCGCCACATTACGCGGTCAAATAAATCGCGCAGCGATCCTTCAAATGACGCCGTCAAACATCATCACATCGACTTCGTCGCCCACGGCCACATCGCCTTGCGTGTGATGCAGCACGATCAGGCCATTGGCCTGCACCATCGAACTCAGCACGCCCGAGCCCTGGTTGCCAGTGGTTTTGACGTGCAGCGAGCCGTCCGCGGCGGTGCTGACGGTGCCACGCTGGTATTCGGTACGTCCCGGTTTCTTGCGCAGCGGCTCCAGGCTGCGCGCCTTGAGCAACGGCGGCGCCTTCGCCGTGCTGCCCATCATTTGCAACAGGGCGGGGCGCACAAAGGCGAGAAAGGTCACCATGACGGCCACCGGGTTGCCGGGCAAGCCAAATAGCACGGCCGCCGTCGATGACGCTGGGTTGCTATTGTTGTTATAGCTGTTTACGCTTATTCCACGAGGGCTAGAGCCCGATTTATCTTTAAGAATGCGCCCCACCGCCATCGGTCGGCCGGGCCGCATGGCGATCTTCCAGAAGGCGACGTCGCCCAGTTTTTTCATCATCGCCTTGGTGTAGTCGGCTTCGCCCACGCTGACGCCGCCACTGGTGATGATGGCGTCGGCCGCAGCCGCCGCGCGCAGGAATGCCGCCTCCAAAAGAGCGGGCTCATCGCGCACCACGCCCAGGTCGATGACTTCGCAACCCAGGCGCGTCAGCAGGCCAAACACGGTGTAGCGGTTGCTGTCGAACACGGCACCCGCGCGCGGCGCCTCGCCCAGGCTCAGAATCTCGTCGCCGGTCGAGAAGTAGGCGACCCGGAGGCGACGCCACACCGATACCTGTTTAATGCCCAAACTGGCCAATAGCCCAAGAGCGGCGGGCGTGAGCAGCTCACCTTTTTGTAGCGCGGGGTGGCCTTGCAGGAGGTCCTCACCCAGTTTTCGGCGGTTGTCACCGGCTTGCAGAATGTTGGGAGGAATCGTGATGAACTCCGTTCTCCCTGAGCCTGTCGAAGGGTCTGTGCCGGCTTCGACGAGCTCAGCCCGAACGGCAACAAATTCCTGCGGCACCACCGTATCCAGCCCGGTGGGCAGGATGGCCCCGGTCATGATCTTCAGGCACTGGCCCGGCCCAACCAAGCCGCCCCAGGCTTTTCCGGCCAACGCGGTGCCCATGACCTTCAGGGTTAGAGGCGCATGGGCCGCCAGTTGGGATCCATCAAACGCATAGCCATCCATGGCCGAGTTGTCGTGCGGCGGCACGCTGATCGGCGAGACCACATCCTGCGACAAGACGCGGCCCAGGGCTTGAAAAATACCCACCGTTTCATGCGCCGTGACGGGCTCCACCAGGCGCGACAAAAATGCGTTCACCGTCGTCGCACTCAAGGCCTGCGGGTCATAGCCCTCCAGTTCTTGCGCGATGCTGTCAATGGTTTTCATGCTCAGGTGTTTTCCAGCTGCCGCAGCTCGGCCAGCGTATTGGTGTTGCAAAACGCCCTTGGATCGTCACCGGGCAAATCAAACGGCACGAGCACTGTTTTGTGCAGGGCGGTCCAGGCGTCAATCTTGCGGCCACCGTCCTGGGTGAACTTCACCAGGCTCTCCAGCAAGTCCACGCGCAGCAGGCAAAAAACGGGCTGTGGGCGGATTTGCACGAGCCCGTTTTTGTCCACTTCAGGGGCTGCGGCCATGGCGATGTCGGCATCCTGCGTCGCCAGCGCGTGGGCCAGCCGTGGCACCAAGTCGAGCGGCAACAGGGGCGTGTCGCAGGGCACAGTGACCAGAAAAGGTGTTTCGCAGTGCTCCATGCCGGTCAGGAAACCCGCCAGCGGACCGGCGTAGTCAGCCAGGGCATCGGGCCAGACGGACGCACCAAAAGATTCATACGCCGCCAGATTGCGGTTGGCGTTGATCATGATGTGATCCACCCCGCCGCCCATCTGCAGGCGGGTCAGGGTGTGCAGGGCCAGCGGCATGCCGTTGAAGGTCTGCAGGCCTTTGTCCACCCCGCCCATGCGGGAGCCGCGTCCGCCGGCCAGAATCAGGCCGGTGATGTCGTCCGGGTTGATCAAGTCAGCCCCCGATGTAGCTCATTTCGACGCGGCGTACGCCGCCGCCCACGTCGGGTGCCAGGGCGCTTCGCAGCTCGGAGTAGCGGTCGGTGCGGCCCTGCCAGATATGGCCGATGGCTGACGCCAGGTCAGCGTCTGATGCGTCAGCGCGGATCAGTGAGCGCAAGTCGTAGCCCTGGGAGGCAAACAGGCACAGGTAAAGCTTGCCTTCGGTCGACAGACGGGCCCGGTTGCAGTCCCCGCAGAAGGCCTGCGTCACACTGCTGATGACGCCGATTTCACCCATCGCCTTGTCATGCTGACCGGCAGCGTTTGCATAGCCCCAGCGTTCGGCGGTCTCGCCCGGGTTGGATGGTTCCAGCTGCACCAGGGGCAACTCGGCATGGATCAGTTTGACCACCTCGGCGGAGGGCAGCACCTCGTTCATGCGCCAGCCATTGGTGGCGCCCACGTCCATGTACTCGATAAAGCGCAGCACAATGCCGCTGCCCCTGAAACGTCGCGCCATGGGCAGAATTTCGTGCTCATTGGTGCCGCGCTTGACCACCATGTTGATCTTCAACCCCCCGGCGGCGCCTGCGGTGCTGTGACCCAGACCGACCTCGCGCGCCGCTTCAATCCCCGCCAGCACATCGGCCACGGGAAAGTCCACATCATTCATGCTGCGAAACACGGCATCGTCCAGCCCGTCCAGGCTGACGGTCACGCGCTGCAGGCCGGCCGCCTTGAGGGCTCGGGCCTTGCGCGCCAGCAGTGAGCCGTTGGTGGTGAGCGTCAGGTCCAGCGGACGACCTTCCAGCGTACGCAGGGCGGACAACTGTTCAATCAGCAGCTCGATGTTTTTGCGCAGCAGCGGTTCACCGCCAGTGAGGCGGATTTTTTGCACGCCGTGGGCTACAAACACCTTCGCAATCCGGGTGATTTCCTCGAACGACAGCAGGTCGCTGTGTGGCAGGTAGCTGTAGTCCTTGTCAAAGATTTCTTTCGGCATGCAGTAGTTGCAACGAAAGTTGCAGCGGTCCGTCACGCTGATGCGCAAGTCGCGCAAGGGGCGCCCCCGCGTGTCTGTCAGCAAGCCGGTGGCTGCCATGCGGGTACGCGATGAGAAGGCCGCAGCCGGGGTGAGCAGCGACGCCGAGCGCTGGTCAACCAGGGGTACGACGCGGGGTGTGTGGCGTTCAGTCATGGATGTGAAACGCGCAAGGCGTGAAGTTTAGACACAGCGCGCACCGTCAACCTCGGGGCACACGCCGCTGATAAAGGCCGCTTCGTCGCTGGCCAGGTACAAAACGTTGACGGCATAGCACTTGTCAAATTCGTCCTCGGTCACTTCGAGTGCCGGGCGATTGGCAATGCCCTCACCAATGCCCCCGCCAGAGCCGGTCACGATGATGGATTTGTCTTTAACGCGCATGGTCAGGTGTCTGGAGGCTGGTGTGAAGAATTGGCTTGCCCGACGCGCGTATGGACCCTGTGTTTTGGAGGCGAGTCCATGCCGTGCTTCAGATCGGATTTTGGCACGTTTTCCGCGTACGGGTCTGGCGGATAATGGCGCTCACTTACCAATTCGAACGACTGGAGCCGTCAATGATGACACTCAAAGAATTGCTTGCTTGCGACGGGGTGCTGCCCAGCATCCCGAAAATCATTGCACTGCTGCTCAACGAACTTGATCGTGCGGAACCCGATCTCAGAAAAATAAGCCAGCTGATCAATACCGATCCGGTTCTGGCGACGCGCTTGCTGCGCTTGGCCAACTCGGCGCAATTTCAGTTTTCCAGCAAGATCAGCAGTGTGTCAGAGGCCCTTGCCTTGATGGGCCTGGACCAGGTTCGATCTCTGGCCACGGCAGCGGCCGTGGTGGGTGCGTTCAAGACCATTCCCGGCATCGATATGCATCAGTTTTGGGGCTACAGCATGAACGTGGCCAAATTGTCGCGCATGCTGGGTGGCATGGTTCGGCAAAATCAGTCGGCGGCCTTCACGGCCGGTTTGATCCACGCCACTGGCGAACTGGTCATGCACCTGGGGCTGCCAACCGAACTCGCTGCCCTGAACCAGCAGGTTCCGCCGCTCGGGCTGAAACGCGCGGCTGCCGAGCGAAAGCTGCTGGGCTATTGCTATGCCGATGTGGGCGCCGGCTTTGCACGAAACTGGCAGTTCCCACAGCCCATTGTGGATGCGCTTGAGCATCAATGCTCGCCCTTTGAAAACAATGTTTACGAGCCAATGGCCGGTGTTCTTCATTTGGCGGCATGGCGGGCCCGCGCCAAGGAAGCCAACTATGACGAGCAGGATTTGACCGTCAATTTTCCCGATGTCGTCGCGCTTGCATTGGGCATCGACATTGACATGGCGCTCCAGCAGGAGCCGATTGACTGGACCTCCAAAGCAGAGGTCGCAGTCCTGATTTGAGGTGTTATTTTTTTTATCCAAAGCATGAGCTCCGTGCTCAACGCAGCGGGGCGGACTGGGTGGGCGCATAGCCGGGCGGCTCGTTCTGGGGGGCTGACGGTGGCGGTTTGAGTTTGGGCAGCTTCGGCGGGCGTCGGCTGTGGCGCCGGTCCAGGATCGAAACCGGCTCTTCATCGGCTTGCGGCAGGGCACTCTTACGCCAGAATTTCGGCTCTGGCAGGTGCGGAAAAGGACAGCCACAGTCGGGTGAAAAACGCCACGAAACAACGTACTTGGAATGGTCAACCGTTGGGTCAAATCGATCCAGCCCGAGCAGCAATTGATGCTGCAAGGCAGAGGCGTAGCGCAACAGCTGCTCGTTCCATTTCATGACGACGAGCTGGATGTGCAGCTCTTCTTCGCTCGGCGGCCGTGTGATGCTGATGACCTCACAAGCGATCCAGTCCAAGGGAATGCCGTGCAGCCGCAGGGTGTCTTTCAAGACCACCCGGATCAGCTCGCGGCGAACGTTGTTGTGCTGCTGCGCACCGGTGGGCGTGACCGAGACCGGAGCCACGCTGGGCGGAGGCTCAGTTTTTTTGCGTTTGCTTTTCAGAAAATCGAACATATTTTTTCTCTCCCAGGTTTGCAGATGACTGCTTATCAAAAGTTGCCCGATCCGGCAATGTTTACCCGTGCCTGATCGCCACCGTCTTGAGCGTGGTAAAGCCATAAAGTGCTTCAACCCCCTTTTCGCGACCGTAGCCACTGGATTTGACGCCGCCAAAAGGCAGCTCCACGCCGCCACCGGCGCCGAAGTTGTTGATGAAAACCTGGCCGCAACGCACGCGCCTGGCCATGCGGAATTGCCGTGCACCATCAGCCGTCCAGACGCCGGCCACCAGACCGAATGGCGTGGCATTCGCCAGCTCCACGGCGTGGTCTTCGTCGCGAAACGACATGGCAACGAGGACCGGGCCAAACACCTCTTCCTGTGCCAGACGGTGCGTGACCGGTACGTCCCGCAGCAAGGTCGGGGCCTGGTAGAAGCCGGTCTGCGGCGCTTCATCGACGACCTTGCCCTGGGCCACCATCGCAATATGCGCCACATGGGCGTCGCTCAGGAAATCCCAGACACGCTGTTGCTGGCTCTGGCGGATCAAGGGGCCCAGGTCAAGGTCCAGTGCTGCCGGGCCGACGCGCAGTTTTTCAAATTCGTGTCCCAAACGCGCCAGCAAGGGCTCGTAAATGGCCTGATCCACCAGCAGGCGCGAACCCGCTGAACAGGTTTGTCCGGCGTTTTGCACAATGCCGTTGATGATCGCGGGAATGGCCGCATCGAGATCGGCATCGGCAAAGACGATTTGCGGGCTTTTCCCTCCGAGTTCCAGCGTGACCGGGCAGTGTCGTTGTGCCGCAACCTGGCTGACGAGGGTGCCGACTGCAGGGCTGCCCGTGAAGCTGATGTGGTCAATGCCCGGGTGGCGTGCCAAGGCGTCGCCCACTTCATGACCGTAGCCGGTCACGATGTTGATGGTGCCAGCGGGAAAGCCCACTTCGACGGCCAGTTGCGCCACGCGCAGGAGCGACAGGCAGGCATCCTCCGCTGGTTTGACGACACACACATTGCCGGCGGCCAAGGCACCGCCCACACTGCGGCCAAAAATTTGCATCGGGTAGTTCCACGGGATGATGTGACCCGTGACGCCATGCGGTTCGCGCCAGGTCAACACGCTGTAGCCATCCAGATAGGGAATGGTCTCGCCATGCAACTTGTCACAGGCGCCGGCGTAAAACTCGAAGTAGCGCGCCAGGGCGACGGCATCGGCGCGCGCCTGCCGGGTGGGTTTGCCGCAGTCGCGCTGTTCGATCGCGGTCAGCTCGTCGACGTGTTCGGTAATTTTGAGCGACAGCCGCATGAGCAGGCGACCCCGCTCGGCGGCACCGAGCTTGCGCCAAACCGCCTCCAGACCCTGGCGTGCCGCGCGTACCGCAAGATCAATGTCTGACGCGTTGCTGCGCTGGATTTCATCATAAGGCTGCCCATCCGAGGGGTCCAGCATGGCAATGGTTCGACCGGACGATGACGGCAGTGCGGCATTGGCGATGTAATTGAATTGCATGGGCCGTATTTTCTTTCAAAAACAGGGGCCTCGTTCAAGTCCGTCTACCGGTTGGTGATGACGGCCGGGCCTATGTCTTGCAGCGGGCCCAAGGGGTTGGTGGTGACCTCTATCTCGTTGACGCTGGGCTGACCGCCCCATGAGCGGTAAACCACGACATCATTCACCAGCAGAATCAAGGCGTTGAAACGCCAGCCGGTGGTCTCTGAACGGCGTGAGAAGTTGGTGAAGTCCGTGAAAAAATTGCCGGTTCGCGCTTTCAATATGCGCGCGCCGGTAATCTCCCAGCCACGACAGGCCTCGCGTGCGCTCAGGCAGGCCAACACGCCCGGATCAAGGTCTTCCCGTTGCAGCAGGGCGCTTGGCACAAACCGCCGCACGATGTCGGCGTGCGTCAGGATCAGCGTATTGGGCTGTTTCACCGGATCGATCCCCAGCTTGGCCAGGGTTGCGACATCGCTTTTCATGGGAATCAACGAGTCGATCGCGTTGCTCGCTTCATCAAAGGTCTGAAACGGGGATGACTCGTTGCGCGCGTGGGGCAGCATGGACGAGCAGCCACTCATCATCAGCACCAGTGACAACAGGCATCCGCCATGGAAGAGCTTGCGTTGGTTCAATGTTTCACCTGTCCTGTTGAGTAATCCAATAAAGCGATTGAGTGCTTTCATTGTCCCCATATTACCTTGGTGGATGCTACCGGCCGGTAGCTTGCGCCCATTGACATTCATCATGGTTTTTCTATTTCAAGGTGCGCTGTTCCGCCGGGGCTGCCCCTGCGCCTGCCTTGCCCGACACTTTGGCAAGTTTGCCTGCAACCGGGCGCTTGAGTTCTGTCTCGGCCCGCGCCGCGCGGCACCCGACCTTAGCCGACGACCAGTGCGGTGGCTCCGACGATCAAATAAGTTTCGGCGTGGTTTTGCAACCAGTTGCGGGACAACTCGTTGGCCAGCTGGTTCGGATGAAAGTCGGGTCGTTTATAGGCCCGCCACGGCTTGTAAGTCAGGCGGATCATTCCCTGTCGGCCGAACAGGAAGCTGGCGGCACTCTTCCAGGTGCGCCACTGCCATAGCGTGCCATCGCGATGCAGATTGTTCATCGTCTGGCGCAAGAGATCGAATACACCGTTATTTGAGGACATTTGACTCGCAACGCGCGTTTCCCGTCACTTATTACTCACAAGTCAAGTGAACACTAGAGGAGGCTCGAAAAAGAAGATGCGGTCCAAATTCTTCATCTCGGTTTGCTTCATTTGTCCTACACGGAGCACCGAAGCATGCCTACATATTTCCGGGACAGAGAACACTAAAGTTCTCCATGAAAGTTCATTTCTATTCACACGGTGGCTTCGCAAACCCGTGCAAAGAGGGCAATGACTGGTGGACTGCACACTTGACCAAATGCGCAGGCCTGCTCGCTCCTGCGGAAGCTAGCGCCGAGATCCGATGAATTCGGTGCCAGCTTCATGCTCCAAGTCGTGGCTTCGCCAGATCGTGGGCTTTCTATTTTGGAGATGTGTATATGAGCCCATTTCGTACAGAGTCGTCGTTTCATGATTTCGCTCCTTCAATAGCAGCAGACGCATCGAGCCAGACGCTAGT
>NZ_DHXT01000208.1 GCF_002413825.1 Rhodoferax sp. UBA5149 | reverse complement strand
AGTCTCGACCACGGCCTTGAAACCCCGGATGTGCGGCGCGCGGCGGGCAAGCCCGCAACGGGCACGCTCACGATCCGCGCCGTACAGGAAGGCGACCAGGTCCTGATCGAGATCATCGACGACGGCAAAGGTATCGACCCCGCCGTCATCAAGCGCAAAGCCTATGAAAAGGGCGTCATCGACGAGGCCACCCTGGAGCGCATCAGCGACCGGGATGCGGTCAACCTGGTGTTTGCCGCGGGCTTTTCCACCGCCGAAGTCGTGTCCGATCTCTCCGGCCGGGGGGTGGGCATGGACGTGGTGCGCACTGCCGTGGAGAAGGTCAACGGCACCATCCTGCTGGAAAGCGAAGTGGGCAAGGGCACACGCATTCGCATATCGCTGCCGCTTTCCATGGCGGTGACCCAGGTCATGATCGTCGAATCCGACGGACAAATTTTTGGCGTGCCCATGGACCATGTGGTGGAAACCGTGCGTATACCCTGCAGCGCCATCCGCACCATCAAGCGCAGCAAGACCATCGTGCTGCGCGGGAGCATTGTGCCGCTGAAAGCCCTCAACGCGCTGCTCGGGCTTCCCGCCGCACCCCAGGCCAATGCCTACGATGAAATGGCGGTGCTGGTGGCCCGGGTGGGCGGCGAGGCGGTGGGTCTGATCGTGGACGACTTCCGCGAAACCGTGGACGTCATCCAGAAGCCCTTGAGCGGCGTGCTTTCAGGCCTTGCCGCCTATTCGGGTTCGGCCCTCATGGGTGACGGCTCGGTGCTCATGGTGCTCAATGTAAAGGAGATCGTGTAATGCCCATTGAATATAAAAAAAACCAGGTCCTGTTCCGCGATATCGCGAGCGTGGATGAAGCGGAAGGTCTGCTCGAATGGCTGCAGAACAAGCCCGCCGCCCGGGTGGATCTTGGCGCCTGCACCCACCTGCATCCCGCCAACCTGCAGGTGCTGATGGCGGCCAAAAGCCGCATCGCGGCCTGGCCGAACGACGCGAATTTGCGCGCCTGGCTCGAAACCGCCTTGAAATCTAAATAAAGGAGAACTCTCATGGCAAAAACCATATTTCTCGTCGACGACTCGGTCACCATGCTGATGAGCGTCAAAGCCACCCTGGAGATGAACGGCTTCAAGGTGGAAACCGCTGGCGATGGCGTGCAGGCACTCAACAAGCTCAAGGGAGGGGTAAAGCCCGACCTCATCATCACCGACATCAACATGCCCAACATGGGCGGGCTGGAACTCATCAAGAACGTCAGGGCCCTGACGGGTTTCCGCTTCACGCCGATTTTGACGCTGACCACGGAAAGCCAGGCGGCCAAGCGCGACGAAGGCAAGAAGCTGGGTGCCACCGGCTGGCTGGTGAAACCCGTGGCCGGCCCCGACCTCGTCAAGGTCATCAAGCAAGTGCTGCCCGGAGCTTGACGATGAAATTCCGTCAGGTGAAATTCCGTCGCAATCTCTACGCCTTGCAGGTGGGGACCGCGCTCGCCCTGCTCGCATTCGGTCTCACCTGGTGGTTCAACTCGGCTTTCGTAGCCTTTTTCAGTTATCCGCCAGAAATGCTGAGACTAAACTCTTCCGTTGGCATGGCTTTCATCGTGCTGACGACGATCTTCCTCTACCGTTTAGTGGCGAACAAAATGGAAAGAAGCCACATCATGGAGGAAAACTTCAAGAAATTACAGGCGCTTCTGGCCTCTGTGCCGCATCTTACGGAGATCTTGCAGGCGCAGCTTGCCCAGACCAACAGCACCACCGAAACGGCGGCGGTAGCCATCCTGCAGCGGCTTACCGAGGTGGAAGCCGAAGCTGCGCGGCTGTTGGTCATCCAGGAAGCCGGCAAGGCCCGGGCCGCCTCGCTGTATGACAACGCCCAGGCCCTGATCGGGGAGAGCACACAGAACCTCGAAGAAATGGAAACCTACCGGTCTCAGCGCGTGCAGAAAGTGCAGGAGGAAGGGGTGGCCATCCAAAGCGTTGTCGCACAAGTTGCAGAGCTTAAAACCTTGACCAGCGCGATCCGCGAGGTGACCAGGATGACCAATCTGCTGGCGCTCAACGCCGCCATCGAGGCGGCCCGGGCAGGCGAGGCCGGGAGAGGTTTCGCCGTGGTGGCCGGCGAGGTTCGCAATCTCTCCAAGCAGATCGAATCGGCCGCTGTGCGCATCGAGGAGAGCATCGCTCAAGTTTCTGAGACGGTTAACAATAAATTTGTCGCGATGGTGGAACAGCATCGCAACGAAGACGAAACGAGATGGCTATCGACCCTGGCTTCCACCATGAGCCGTTTGTCCGGGGATTTCCAGGCCGCCGTGGGAGAACTGGACGGGTTAACCCAAAACACCCACGGGGCTGTGAGTTCGATCCGCAACGCCGTCATCGACGTGCTGGGGCAAGCCCAGTTTCAGGATACCACCCGCCAGCAGATCGAGCATGTACAGAACGGGCTTGCCATGTGCGGCCAACGCATGACGCATGTGGAGCAAGGTCTGGCTGGCGACTGCATGGCGCCTCTGGACATTGAGCCGCTGGATGAAGTCCTGGAAACTTTGCGCGCAAGTTACACCATGCAGTCGCAGCACACGACCCATCACGCTGTGGTCGGCGGCGAATCCGCCACCGTCGAGAATGAACGACCCGCCATTGAGCTTTTCTGAGGACTATGCTGATGGCAGTAACGATCGTTGTATCCAACCGCAAGGGCGGCACCGGCAAAACCACGGTGTCGGTGAATGTCGCCGCCGAGCTGGCCGCACTGGGGCTGCGGGTATTGCTCATTGACCTCGACTCCCAGGGCCATTGCGCCGTGGGGTTGGGCATCAAGGTCAGCAAAGGCACACCCACGGTCCACGACATTTTCCGCCGCACTGACGCGCGACTGGCCACTGCCGTGCAGCCGACGGCCTTTGACAACCTCGCCTTGGCGCCTGCCGACCCCTTGTTCGAACACGGCGAGGGGCTGCGGGATGAGGGACTGTTGAAGCGGGCTCTCGCCGAGGAGGAGATCGTGACCAACTTTGATGTGGTGATCCTGGATACGCCACCCTCGCTGGACATTTTGCTGCTCAATGCGCTCACCGCGGCCAACTGGGTGGTGGTGCCCTTCGTGCCTCACCCGCTTTCGAGTGAGGGTGTGAAACAACTGATGCGGGTACTGTTCAAGATCATCTCCGGCACGAACCAACAGCTCAAGCTCGCCGGATTTCTGCCCATGATGGGCAACGACCACATCCGCATCCATCGCACGGTAACCGGTGATGTGGCGAACCAGTTCGGCGTCTCCCGTCTGCTGCCCATTATTCGCAACGACATCCGTCTCTCCGAATCCTTTGCTGCAGGCAAACCCATCCGTTACTACGCGCCCAAAAGTCGTGCCGCGGAAGACTTCGCCCAGCTCGGGACTTTTCTCGCTCAACTATGCCGCTGATAGAGCTCCAAAACACCATCAGCCCCGGTGGAAGACCGCATGCTGATTTTGCTGGACATCGAAAAACTCATGACCAGTGCCGAAATGGGCCTGATCGCTGAAACAACGCACTGAATTGAAAATACAAATGAACAACCTGAAAATTTCCACGCGTCTCAATCTTGGTTTTGCCATGATCATCGCGGTGTTTCTTCTGCTCGCGGGCGTCACCGCATGGCGTGTCGAAATGGCCTCCGAGGCGACGACACGCATGGAGCGTTCTGCTGAGCTGCTGCAATTGGCGGGCAACTGGCAGGGTGACGTGAGGCAAAACTCCGCGCGATCTCTGGCGGTAGGTTATTCAGAGGGGGGAGCCATGCTCGACTTCTTCAAGGAGGCGATGGCCGCTACATCACGCGGGACAACCGAGACACAAAAGGCTTTTCTTGCCAAGGTGCAGGACAGCGAGTCCAGAAAGCGGGCCGAAAATGTGGGGGAAGTACGCAAGACATGGATTGCAGCCCGCGACCAGGTCAACGCCTTGAAGACCGCTGGGGACGACGCTGGTGCCCGTGCCCTGGTGCAAAGCAAATTCGTGCCTGTCACGGAAGACTACATTCGTGCGACGCAGGTGCTGGTTGATGCGGAGGCTGCCGATGTCCGCGCGGATCAACAGGAAGTCACGGAGATGTTCAGGCAGCTGTATGTGATCGGTGCAGGGCTATTGGGGCTGGCCCTGGCTGCTGCTGCCTTCGTTAGTTGGAGTCTATCGCGCAACATTTCCCGCGGTATCGATACAGCCCGTGTTGCCGCGCAACGCATTGGCGAGGGTGACCTGAGTCATCGTGTGAGTGCTTCTGGCAAAGATGAAATCGGCCAGCTCCTCCAAGCCCTGTCAACCATGCAAGATAACCTGAGCCAGGTCGTCTCTAACGTGCGCCAGGGCTCCGAGAGCGTGGCCACGGCCTCGGCTGAAATTGCCCAGGGCAACCACGACCTCAGTGCCCGCACCGAGAGCCAGGCCAGCGCACTGGAGGAAACCGCCGCCTCAATGGAAGAGCTCAGCTCTACCGTCAAGCAAAACGCCGACAA
>NZ_DHXT01000225.1:3238-11438 GCF_002413825.1 Rhodoferax sp. UBA5149 | reverse complement strand
GACGAGGCTCTGGCCTGGGCGCGTCAGCGCAAGACCTTTGGTACGGCGCTGGTCGACCACCAGGTGATCCGCCACAAGTTGATGGACATGAAGATGCGCATCGAGTCCACCCGCGCGTGGCTCCATACCGTGTCGGCCCGGGCCGATTCCGGCGACAAGGCGGCGAAAGGCGCGGAGTGGGTGGCGCAAGTGTGCCTGCTCAAAAACCACGCGACGCAGACCATGCAGTTCTGCGCTGACCAGGGTGTGCAGATTCTGGGCGGCATGGGCTTCATGCGCGGTACCCACAGCGAGCGCATTTACCGAGAGGTCAAGGTCATGATGATTGGTGGCGGCGCAGAAGAAATCATGAAAGAGTTGGCCTCGCGTCAGCTCGGTCTGTGAGAATCAGTGCATGACCCCACATCTTGCAGCGCCCGAAGAAATTGAATTCGAAGAGGAATTCGTCACCGGACTTAAAAAAGTTTTTGAGAAAATGATTCTTTTCAACCAAGTTCTGGGTCTGAAGATCACCTCCCTCAAACCCACCCAGGTCAGGGGCCGCATCGACATGAAGCCGGAATTGATCGGTCACTTCAGTTTTAACCGGCTTCATGGCGGTGTCATCAGTGCCGGACTGGACGCCATGGGTGGCCTGGCCGTGATGGCCGCCATTGGTGCGCGTCATATGGATGAAACGCCCCTGCAGCGTTTGCAGCGGTTCGGCAAGCTCAGCACCATCGATTTGCGGGTCGATTACCTGCGGCCCGGCATTGGCGAGCACTTTGAATTGCGCGCCGAGGTGATGCGCCTGGGCTCGCGTGTGGCGTCCACGCGCATGGAGTTTTTGGGCGCGGACGGCAAACTGCTGTCGACCGGCGCCGGTGCCTATATCGTGTCCTAGTCACATCAAGCCCATTTAAAAGGCCGCCCAAAGATGGCCTTCTTTCACGAGCGTTGCGTCTACATCTTAGCGGCAGCTGCATCGGTGATGTAGGGCCCTACCACCTTCCACTTGCCGTCCTGGATTTGCGACAGGCGCGAAGCATCGCTACCCAGACGTTTGGTGGGCGAGAAGGTGGCCGGTGCGCTGCCAAAGATGTCCGGCGGGATGGTCAGGGTGTCCATGACCTTGATGAAGCTGTCGGTGCTCAGATTCTTGCCCGCTTTGTTGGCTGCATTGATGAAAATGTTGATGATGTCGTAGCCATAGACGGAGAACACGGTCGGGTCTTCGTTGAATTTGGTTTTGTACTTGTTGGCCCAAAATCGAATCTGCGGCGACTGCTCTTCGGTGTACGGGTTTTGTACCGTCATCGTGGCATACAGCCCGTCCATGGCCTTGCCGCCGAGTTTGTGAATCAGGTCGGTATAGGCGGCACTTGAGCCCAGAAAGGTGGGGTTGAAGCCGGTTTTACGGGATTCGGCAATGGTGCCAATGGTTTCGCGAATGATGGTGCCCAAAACAACAAGGTCACAGCCTGACGCCTTCATTTTCGCCACTTGCGAGGAAAAATCAGTCGCGCCGCGTTTGAAGGAGGTTTTCTCGGCAAACTCCATGTTGATGGTTTTCAGGCCGGCCTCGCCGCCACGCAGTACCTCCAGGCCGAAGTCGTCATCCTGGTAAATAGTGCAGACTTTTTTGGCTCCCTTGTCCTTGACCAGATGCGGCACGGCCCGCCGCATCTGGTCAAAGTAGGTGGCTGCAAACGAATATTTGAGCTTGTGAAAAGGCTCGTACATTTCGCGCGCCGCCGTGATGGGGAAAAAATTGATGACGTTTTTCTCGAACTGGACCGGCATGGCGGCCATGTTCTGCGCCGTGCCGATGTGGCCAACCATCATGAAAATCTTGTCCTGATTCACCAGTTTTTGGGCCGCCAGAACGGCCTTCTTGGGGTCATAGCCGGAGTCTTCAACAAGCAGTTTGAGCTTGCGGCCGTTCACCCCACCCTGCTCGTTGATCTCATCGACGGCCAGCAGCATGCCCAGGCGTGCCTGCTTGCCAAAGCCCGCCAGCGGGCCTGATAAATCCTGAATAGACCCCAGGGTGATCGTGTCTTTGCTAACGCCTTGCTGGGCACCGGACAGAGTCGTCGAGAGGGCCAGTGCAGCCAGTACCACCGTCGCTTTGAATTTCATGATTTATCTCCGTTCAGGCAAAAAAATGCGTGGCATCTACCACGCATTTTTGACGTCACACGAAAAATGTCAAGCTGTCGCAAACCCCCAAAGGGAAACTACTAGGGTTTGACGTAATCCGAGACCACCTTCCATTTGCCATCCTGAATCTGCGACAGGCGCTGCCTGTTGCTGCCCAGGTGTCGGGTCGGGCTGAATGACATGGGCGGTCCGCCAAAGATATCTGACGGAACCGTCATGCTGTCCATGGCCTTGATGAAGCTATCCGTGCTGAGATTAGGGCCTGCTTTTTGTGCGGCGCGGATCAGGTTGTCGATGATGGTGTAGCCATAAACCGAAAACACGGCCGGGTCTTCATTGAATTTGGTCTTGTATTTGTTGGCCCAGAACCGGATCGGTTGTGATGTCTCGTCCAGGTAGGGGTTCTGCCAGGTCATGGAGGCGTACATGCCGTCCATCCCCTTGCCACCGAGTTTGTGAATCAGGTCGGTGTAAGCGGCGACCGAGCCAAAGAAGATCGGATTGAAGCTGTTCTTGCGCGATTCGGCGATGGTGCCAATGGTTTCGCGGATGATGGTACCCAGCACCACCAGTTCACAGCCCGCAGCTTTCATCTTGGCCACCTGGGAGGAGAAGTCGGTGGCGCCCCGTTTGAACGAGGTCTTCTCGACCATCTCCAGCGATATGGATTTGAGGCCGGCCTCGGCGCCCCGCAACACTTCAAGGCCGAACTCGTCGTCCTGATAAATAGCGCACACTTTCTTGACACTCTTGTCCTTGACCATTTTGGGCAGCATCAGGCGCATTTGATCGTAGTAGGAGCTGAGCAGTGCAAACTTGAGTTGATTGACCGGTTCGTACATTTCACGCGCGGCGGTCAGCGGCATGAAGTTGATGATATTTTTTTCAAACTGCACCGGCATGGCAGCATTGTTTTGGGCGGTACCGATGTGACCGGCCATGATGAAAATTTTGTCCTGGTTCACCAGCTTCTGCGCCGCCAGCAGGGCCTTCTTGGGGTCATAGCCGGAGTCTTCGATCAACAGTTTGAGCTTGCGCCCATGCACGCCGCCCTGCTCATTGATTTCGTCCACGCGCAGTTGCATGCCATTGCGCGCCTGTTTGCCGTAGCCTGCCAGTGGGCCCGATAGATCCTGAATGGTGCCGATCACAATTTCAGTCTTGCTCACGCCCTGCTGGGCACCCGCCAGCGTCGCGGCCAGCGCCATGAGGGCAAGAAGGGTGACGTGTTTGAGTTTCAATCTGTACTTCCAAAATTCGTTGAGAGGGAGTGGTACATGGCCATCACGCCCACCCCCGATGCCTGGTCGATAGCCGCGTTGCCTAGGCTGGTGTCAACCGCAGCGGACGGTCGTTTATGGCTTGACGTAGTCGATGACGACCTTCCATTTGCCATCCTGAATCTGCGACAGCCGGGAGACATCGCTGCCCAGGCGGCGGGTGGGGGTGAACTTCAGCGGCGGGGTGCCAAACATATCGCCGGGGATCTGAATGGTTTCCATGGCGCGGATGAATTTGGAGGTGGTGGGCCGCGCGCCCGCACCCTGCATCGCCTTGGCGAACACGTCGATGGCGGTATAGCCAAACACGGACATCACCGAAGGGTCTTCGTTGAACTTGGTCTTGTACTTGTTGGCCCAGAAGCGCACAGGCTGCGAGCTGTCGTCCACGTACGGAATCTGCGAGGTCATGGTGGCGTACATCCCTTCCACCAATTTACCGCCCAGTTTGGGGATCAGCTCGGAGTAGGCTGCGCTGGAGCCCATAAACACGGGGTTGAAGCCGGTCTTGCGCGCCTCGCCAATGGTGCCCACGGTTTCGCGAATGATGGTGCCCAGCACCACCAGCTCGCAGCCCGCGGCCTTGGTGCGCGCGACCTGGGAGGAGAAGTCGGTCGCGCCGCGTTTAAAGGAGGTTTTTTCAGTGATGACCATCTTCTCGGACTTCAGTGCGTCCACAGTGCCGCGCAAGACTTCAAGACCAAACTCATCATCCTGGTAAATGGCACAGACCTTGGTGATATTTTTCTGCCTGAGCAACTTGGGCAGTGAGGTTTTGATCTGTTCATAGTAGGTGGGGGCGACCGAGAACTTCAGACGATGGAAGGGTTCGTACATTTCGCGCGCGGCTGTCAGCGGAAAGAAATTGATCACTTCCTTTTCGAACTGAATGGGCATGGCCGCATTGTTCTGCGCCGTGCCGATATGACCCACCATCAAGAAGATCTTGTCCTGGTTCACCAGTTTTTGTGCGGCAAGAACGGCCTTTTTGGGATCGTAGCCATGATCCTCCACCAGCAGTTTGATCTTTCGGCCGTAAATGCCGCCTTGCTCATTGATTTCCTCGACGCGCAACAGCATGCCGTTGCGAGCCTGCTTGCCATAGCCCGCCAACGGACCTGACAAGTCTTGAATCGTGCCTATAAGGATTTCGTTCTTGCTAATGCCCTGTTGTTGGGCCGTCGACAGCGTGCTGGCCGCGGCCAGGATGGCGAAGATGAGGGAATGCTTGAGTTTCATTGTGAGTTCATCCATAAAAATTAACGGTACATGGCCTCAATTTGAGTTGAGTATTTCTTTTCGACCAGCTTGCGTTTGAGCTTCATCGTGGGGGTGAGCTCCTCATCTTCTGCTGTGAGCTGGTTTTCCAGCAGGAAGAATTTCTTGATCTGCTCGACGCGGGCAAACTTCTTGTTGACGCGGTCGATCTCGCCTTGGATCAGCGCTTGCACCTCGGACGAGCGGGTCAGTGACGCATAGTTGCTGAAGGGCACGTCCTGGTCCTGGGCAAATTTCTCTACGTTTTCCTGGTCGATCATGATGATCACGGTGAGGTAGCGGCGCTTGTCGCCGATCACCACCGCATCGGTGATGTAGGGTGAGAATTTCAGGTCATTTTCCAGTTCGCTGGGGGTGACGTTTTTGCCACCGGCCGTGATGATGATGTCCTTCATGCGGTCGGTGATGCGGAAGTAGCCGTCCGCATCCATCACGCCCACATCGCCGGTGTGCAGCCAGCCGTTCTGGTCGATGGTCTCCGCTGTTTTTTCCGGCAGGTTCAGGTAGCCGGCAAAGACGTTTTTACCGCGCACCAGAATCTCGCCGCTGACGGGGTCCAGCCGGACTTCATTGAAAGCGGCGGCGGGCCCGATGGAGCCGGGGCGCATGCGGCTGGCGGGCACGCCAGTGGACGCGCCACAGGTTTCCGTCATGCCCCACACCTCCAGCATGGGCACGCCCAGCGCCAGGTACCAGCGCACCAGATCGGGTGAGATGGGTGCGGCACCGGTCACTAGGAAGCGGGCACGGTGAATGCCAATGAGCTTGCGTACATTGTTCAAGGCCAGCCACTGCGCGATTTGGAACTTGCACTTGAGCCAAGCGCCCACCGCTTGCCCGGCCAAGACCTTGTCGGCAATCCCGATGCCAACACCGATGCTCCAGGCGTAGGCGGCTTGGCTGACGGCTCCGGACTCCTTCAGGGAAATCATGACGCCCGAATAAAACTTCTCCCACACTCGCGGCACCGCGGTGAAAACGGTGGGCGCAATCTCGCGCACATTCTCGGGGATGGTCTCCGGTTTCTCCACAAAGTTCAGCTTGGTGCCCGTGTACAAGGCAAAGTACTCGCCGCCCATGCGCTCTGCAATATGGCACAGCGGCAGAAAGCACATGCGTTCATCGTGCTCGTCCTGGGCCACCAGCGTGTTGTAGCCGCGCACGGTGAAGACCAGCCCGGCGTGCAGATGCATGGCGCCCTTCGGTCTACCGGTGGTGCCGGAGGTGTAGACCAGAATGGCCAGGTCTTCGGGCCTGCAGGCGTCAACGCGCCGTTGCAGCTCGTCCGGGCGTGGCGCCAGGTACTTGCGCCCCAGTAGGCGCAACTCATCCAGACTGATGACGTTCGCATCCTTGAGGTCGCGCAACCCCTCCATGTCAAACACCACAATTTGGCGCAGTCCCGGCAGCTGGTCGCGTACTTCGAGCGCCTTGTCCAGTTGCTCGTCGTCTTCCACAAACAAGATGGTGGTGCGCGAGTCCTCGCACAGGTAGTGAACCTGTGAGGCGGCATCGGTCGGGTAGATGCCGTTGGAGACGCCGCCGCAGGACAGAACGGCGAGGTCCGCCCACACCCATTCCACCACGGTGTTGGACAGAATGGAGGCGCATTCACCCTCGGCAAAACCCAGGCTCATCAGGCCGCCAGCTATTTCGCGCACGGCATCGGCCGACTGGTTCCAGGTCCAGCTGCGCCACAGACCCAGGTGTTTTTGGCGCATCCAGACATTCGGGCCGCGTTGCGCCACGGCGTTCCAGAACATCGCCGAAATGGTTTCGCCCGGCATCACGATCTCGTGATTGGGCTGGATTTTGCTCAGGTCCCAGAGTTTGCTCATCGATTTATCTCCAGGTTTTCTTCTTCTTCCAGCGCCGCTCACCGCGTACGCCATCTTCCTTGAGCCCGAGGTAGAACTCCTTGATATCGTCCTTCTCACGCAGGCGGGCGCAGGTGTCTTCCATCACGATGCGGCCGTTCTCCAGCACATAGCCGTAGTCCGAGGCGTTGAGCGCCATGTTGGCGTTTTGCTCCACCAGCAGAATAGTGGTGCCGCGTTCGCGGTTGATGCGCACCACGATCTCGAAGATCTCTTTGGTCAGCTTCGGGCTCAGGCCCAGACTGGGCTCGTCCAGCAAGATGAGGTCGGGGTTGGCCATCAGCGCGCGCGAGATCGCCAGCATTTGCTGCTGCCCGCCCGACAGCAGGCCGGCGTCCTGCGTGGCGCGTTCGCGCAGGATCGGAAAGTAGTTGTAGACGTCTTCCATGTCTTTGGCCACGCCATCGCGGTCCTTGCGGATATAGGCGCCCATCAGCAGGTTGTCATGCACGCTCAGCAGCGGGAACACCTCGCGCCCCTCCGGTACATGGCTCAAGCCCTGCTGCACTATAAAGGCGGGGTCCTGGGCGGTGATGTCGCAGCCCTTGAACTCAATCGAGCCCTTGCGCGGATCGATGATGCCGGAGATGGTTTTCAGAATCGTGGTTTTGCCCGCGCCATTGGAGCCCAGCACGGTTGCAATTTCGCCGCGGCGCACCTGCAGGCTGACGCCGCGAATGGCCTTGATGGGGCCGTAGGCGCTCTCGACATTGAGCAGCTTGAGCACAGGTACATCGCTCACGGCGGGGGGATGGGTACTCATGAGGAACGGGCCCCCACGTTTTTCGCCGCGCGTGCGTCAAGACCCCCCGGGGGCGGCTCGTCGGCGCTCACGCCCCGGCGCAGAAAAGAGACGTCATCGACCGAGCCGAGATAGGCTTCGATCACACCGGGGTCGGTTTGCACTTCAAGCGGCGTGCCCATGGCGAGCACCTCACCCTGATTCATGGCCAGTACGCGGTCCGAGACTTTGGAGACCAGTGTCATGTCGTGTTCCACCATCAGCACCGTGATGCCCAGTTCGTTCTTGATGTCCTGAATCCAGAACGCCATGTCATCGGTTTCTTCTACATTCAGGCCGGAGGAGGGTTCATCGAGCAACAGCAGTTTGGGCTCGGTGCACAAGGCGCGTGCCATTTCAACCACCTTGCGCACGCCGTAGGGCAGGCCGGCCACCATGGAGTCGCGGTGATGCTGCAGATCGAGAAGCTCGATCACCTCTTCCACCTTTTCCCGTGCTTTCAGCTCGGCGTCGCGCGCCGTCTGGGTGAAAAACAGGTCTTGCCAAAGCCCGGTCTTGCGATGCGTATGGCGGCCTATCAGCAGGTTGTGCAACACCGTGGCGTGCTCGAACAATTCAATGTTCTGAAACGTGCGCGCAATCCCCAGCCCGGCCACATTTTGCGGCGGCTGCTCGGTCAGCCGGACGACGCCGCGCGGCCCGCGGTAAATGATCTCGCCGGTGGTCGGTGTGTAGATGCGGCTGATCAAATTGAAGACCGTGGTCTTGCCGGCGCCGTTGGGGCCAATCAGGGTGAATACTTCGCCCTGTTTGACATCAAAGCTGACGTTGTTGACCGCCAGGACGCCACCGAAGCGCACGCTGAGGTTTTTGGCGGAGAG
>NZ_DHXT01000225.1:0-3000 GCF_002413825.1 Rhodoferax sp. UBA5149 | reverse complement strand
GTCGAAGGGATCGCGGGCCTGGAACTCAGGGCTTCGACAGGCTCAGCCCGAACGGCGTTTATCTGCTTCATTTGAGTCGGTCCGATTTTTGGAAGGATTTTTGCCGTTTGAACATGCCTTTGCGGTAGAACGGGAACATCTGCAAATAGGTGCGGATTTTCAGCCAGCGGCCGTACAGTCCTTGCGGTTCGAACAGCACAAAGGTCACCAGCACGACGCCGTACACCAGTCCCTGCAGGCCGGGGGCCTGACCGATGGTGGCCGGCAGGTAATCTTTGACGATGGCGATGGCCTGCGGCATGCTGATCAGGAAGATGGCGCCCAGGAACGCACCGTGCACCGAGCCCACGCCGCCAATCACGATCATCAGCAGCAGATCAATCGACTGCATGATGTCGAACTGGTCGGGCGAAATGAATTGCAGCTTGTGCGCGTACAGGGCGCCGGCGATGCCTGCCAGCGCGGCCGACAGCGCAAATGACAGGGTCTTGTAGCGCGCCAGGTGAATGCCCATGCTTTGGGCCGAAATTTCGGAGTCCCGAATCGCGACAAAGGCGCGTCCGGTGGGGGCCCGCAGCAAATTGAGAATGCCCAGCGTGGCCAGCACCGTGATCAGCAGACACAGAAAATAAAACTCTTCGCCGGAGTTCAAGATCCAGCCAAACATGTCAGGCTTTTTGATGTGAATACCGGCGTTGCCACCCGTCACCGACTCCCAGCGCGCCAGCACTTCTTCCACGATGAAGCCGAAGGACAGGGTGGCCATGCCCAGGTAGATGCCTTTGACCCGCAGTGCCGGCAAGCCCACCACCAGGCCGACCGCCGCCGACAGCCCGGCGGCGCAGGCCAGTGCCAGCGGAAACGGCAGACCGGCGTTGGTCAGCACCGCTTGGGTGTAGGCGCCCACGCCCAGAAACGCGGCGTGCCCGAGCGAGAACTGCCCGGTAAAGCCCGCCAGCAGCATGAGCCCCAGTCCGGCAATGGCATAAATCAGCACAAAGGTCAGCTGCGCCAGCCAGTACTCGGGCACCAGCCAGGGCGCCGCCACGAGCGCCAGCATGAGTGCGCTGTACCAGAAGATATGGCCGCCATGTTTGGCAAGATTGATGTCCTGCCCGTAATCGGTTTTAAAAATGAATCTCAAACTTTTTTCCTCAGCTTTTCGCCGAACAAACCGGTGGGTTTGACGACCAGCATGATGAGCACAACGACGTAGGCGGCCGTATCCTTGAAGCCGTCGGGCAAATAAAAGCCCGACAGCGATTCCACAATGCCGATCACCAAGCCGCCCACGATGGCGCCGGGCAAGCTGCCAAAGCCGCCCACCACGGCGGCCGGAAAGGCCTTGAGACCGATAAACCCCATGTTGGCGTGCACAAAGGTAATGGGCGCGAGCAGCAGGCCCGCAATGGCAGCCACCGCCGCGGCCATCCCCCAGGCGATGCCGTTGAGCCGTTGTACCGGAATACCCATGTAGTAGGCCGCCAGCTGGTTTTGGGACGCGGCCTGCATGGCAATACCGAGCTTGCTATAGCGAAACAGGAGATACAGCAGCACACACAGAACGGCCGTGGCCGCAATCACTACCATCTGCTCGACGTTGAGAATCAGGCCGGCCAGTTGCCAGATCTGGTCTTTGTACGGTACGGGCAAGGTGTGTGTCTCGGTTCCGATATTGGGAATCATGGTGATCATGCCCCGTGCCACATAGGCAATGCCAATGGTCAGCATGACGATGGAAAACGCGGGTTGGCCCAGAATCGGGCGGATCACCACGCGCTCCAGCACCATGCCGAAAATCGCCATGCCTGCAACGGCGCACAGCACCGACAGCCAGTACGGCAAGCCGAGCAGGGTCATGCCCGCCAAGCCGCCGAAGGCGCCCAGCATCATGAGTTCGCCCTGCGCGAAACTCACGGTCTCGGTGGCTTTGTAAATGAGCACGAAGCCCAGCGCAATCAGTCCGTAAATGCACCCTTGTGCGATACCGCTGATCACCAGTTGTAGAAGCTGCACTTTGTCTCCTGTTGCATTGCTGCACGGTTATAGCTGTAATCCTCGTGAAAGCTGAGAGGGTTTTCACCGACCCCCTGTCGGTCAGACGACAAGTGAATTCAGATAAACAAAAAAACACGGCATCATGTGAGCCATGACAAACTCTGTTGATATCCGCCAGCACGGTGCCATCCGCGTGGTGACGCTGAATCGTCCCGACGTGCGCAATGCAGTGGACGCGGCCACTGCGCGTGAACTGCATGCTGCTTTTCTCGCGTTTGACGCCGATGAGGAGGCGCGGGTGGCGGTGTTTCATGGCGCTCATGGACACTTTTGCGCCGGCTGGGATTTGCAGGCCGGCGCCCGTCTGTTGGAAGAGGCCGATGCAGATCAGCCAAGCCCGCTGGCGGGGCTGGAGTTTTCACCGGACGACTGTGCGCCACCCGGTCCGCTGGGCCCGATGGGGCCATCGCGCTTGCTGTTGTCCAAGCCGGTGATTGCCGCAGTCAGCGGCGCCGCGGTGGCCGGTGGCATGGAGCTCGCGCTGTGGTGCGATATGCGGGTGATGGAAGGGGACGCTTACTTTGGCGTTTTCTGCCGCCGCTTTGGCGTGCCCCTCATCGATGGCGGCACGGTGCGCCTGCCACGGCTGATCGGCATGGGCCATGCCATGGATCTGATTCTGACCGGGCGCAAGGTGGAAGCGCCCGAGGCGCTGCAAATGGGTTTGTGCAACCGCGTGGTGCCCACCGGCCAAGCGCTGGAGGCGGCGCTGGCGCTGGCGCAGCAACTGGCCGGCTTTCCACAAAAAACCATGCTGGCCGACCGCATGAGTGCTTACACCCAGTGGGACTTGCCCCTGCCGCAGGCCCTGCACCAGGAGTGGCAGCGCGGACGACAGTGCATCGACGAAGGCCTGCAGGGCGCGGTGCGCTTCGCCGCGGGTGATGGACGGCATGGGAGGTTTTAGTTAAACCGGACGCTAGCCCGCGTGAAATATGCGCA
>NZ_DHXT01000219.1:17912-28401 GCF_002413825.1 Rhodoferax sp. UBA5149 | reverse complement strand
TAGCCGCGCTGAACGGCCGCCACGCCCAGGCCCAAGCTGCGCTCGCCCAACAAAGTATTGCTTTGGCGACCGCAAAAAACGCGTGGCACGCCGCCCTGCACTCCAGCCCCTTTGCTGATGCGTCAGCGTTTGAGGCCGCACTCTTGCCCGAGCCAGAACGCCAGCGCCTGACCGTGCTGAAAGAATCACTGCACGCCGCGCAACAGCGGGCCAGCGCACTGCTGCAGGCCGCACGCGACAAACACGCGCAGTTGCAGGCACAGGCGCTCACGCCGCTGCCACCCGAAGACATCGCCACGCAACTGGCGGCGCTGGAAGCGCAGCGCAGTCACTTGAGCGAGCAAATCGGCGCCCAGCGCGCCTTGCTCGCCAGCGACGCGCAGCACCGAATAGCTCAGCAAGCATTGTTTGAGCAAATCAACGACCAAACCGTGGAGTCGGATATCTGGCAGCGGCTGGACGGCTTGATAGGCTCCGCCAAAGGCGACAAGTTCCGCAAGTTTGCCCAAGGCCTCACGCTGGACCATTTGCTGCAGCTCGCCAACCGCCACCTGGCACGCCTGCATGGCCGCTACCTGCTGCGCCGCAAGCCCACGGGGGAACTGGAGCTGGACATTGTGGATGGGTGGCAAGGCGATGCCACACGCGACACGCGCACCCTGTCGGGCGGTGAAGGCTTTCTGGTCAGCCTGGCCCTGGCCTTGGCGCTGTCGGACTTGGTGAGCAACAAAACGTCCATCGATTCGCTCTTTCTCGACGAAGGCTTTGGCTCGTTGGATGGTGACACCCTGGAGATTGCGCTCACCGCGCTGGATTCACTCAATGCCAGCGGCAAGATGATCGGCATCATCAGCCACGTGGAAGCGCTCAAGGAACGCATTTCCGCGCAGATCCGGGTGGAGAAGGGCGGGGGGATTGGGCATTCGAGGTTGGTGGTGTAGCAACGGGGAGCGGGCGGGAGCCAAACGGATGTGCCACAGGCCATATGCTAAAACGACCTGTAGCCCCCGCAGAATGTGCGTAAGCAGCTATCTGTTTGATAGCAAATGATCGGTCGATGCGGCGTGCCTCAGTGCTGGCTGCAGTGTGGTGCGCAACGTGGCAACGACGCTGGGCAATGGCGCTGGTGGCAGTGCGTTCTTTTTGAGGAACGCCGCCCACAAAGCTTGCCGCGATTGATCGTTGGCAAACTCGTCACTCAAACCAATCGGCAGCTCTGTTGGCAACGCGGTGCCACGGCGGGTGAATGTAGCCGCAATGGCGGTGGCCAAGGTGGCCGGATCCAGCGCCTCGCGCTCCAGCAATACCGAGAGATCCAGATAGTCCTTCAACCGGCTGTTGGTCATGCCAAGCAGCACGATGGCGTGCAGCTTTTCTGCGATGACCGTATAGACTGGATAGGTTCGCAAGCGCGGTGCGGCAAAGTCGGCAAGCAGCACCGGATAGACGGCATCCACCGGCCCCGGTGTGACCGCATCGCCAAACCCAACGTCAATTTGAGTCTTGCAGCGGGCGCGTGCCAGCTCTGCCGACACGATCACCCGCGCACCTGCATAGCCCGCGTTTTTGCGAATCTCTTCCACACGCACGCTGGCTGCGTCGAAAACAATGCCGTCTTCCGCCGCCACGATCACGATTTCGCGGAACGCTTGCGCTATGGAGTGCAGATCACTGGCCCCAAAGCCCAGTAGATCCACATCCCGCGTGGGCCGGTGCGGCATGGCGTACCACAGGTTGAACAGCATCGCGCCTTTGAGTACAAAGTGGTCTGCGTGGGCCGACTGGCCCAGCCGGTACAAAAACCGCTCCAGCGCGTAGCGCACCAGTACCGAGTTGAAATCGGTCTGCTCGGCCTTGGCAATATTGAGCAGACGTGCCCGAACGGAAGCGGCGAGATCATGACCCATTTAGCCCCCGTGCCCCAAGGCTTCAAGATAGGGGCGCATCACATTGGCAACCCGACAAATCTTGGCGAAGCGCCACAGGTCATCCGCTGTGGCCTTCCTCTGGGCCAAGGCATCCTTGAGCGCCTCGATGGCCACATCAAGCCCGATCTTGTTGCGGTGCTTGAAGCAGTCGGCCACCGTCTTGGCCACGCCGTACACCCGCAGCGCCACCTGATCGACCTGCATCACCTCCACACCTGCGGCATACGCCTCGCCCGAAAACTGCACCATCTTCACCGGCGGGTAATCCATCTTGGGCGCGTGGCTGCCCTGCGGCATGGCGATCCAAACCTGGCGCGGCAGCTGCGTGGTGAGCTCGTGTATCTGCAAAGCCGTGAGCAAACAAAACACCGCCTGCGGCACCTTGACGGCAATGGTGGCCAGGCTCTCGTGCTCAGAGCCCTGCGCATCGGGCAAGCGGTACACACCGCGCCCCACGCGCTCCAACTGGCCGCTGGCGGTGAGCCGCGAGAGCACCACGCGCGCAATCCCCAGCTCCTGCAAATGGCTGGCGCGCAGCAGCCCGTGCTGGCTGGCCAGGGCGAGTACATGCTGGGTATGGGTGGTGGTGGACATGGGTTGCGAGTATGTTCCGTTTGTGCGTTAAATTCAAGTTTTCGAAGCATTTACGGAACATTGGCATCCGCTCAGCGGGCACACAGCGCCGAATGTCGCCAATTTCCAGCGGATACATCAGGGGCATGTGGGTGATGCGCTGTGCGGCGGTGCGCACCTCTTGCGAGAACGAGCGGCCCAGGTCGGGACGAATCGCCCGATACCAGGCGCGGGCCTCATCAAATTCGAGCTAGGCTAGCTCTGCAAATCGAACGTGCATCAGTCTTGGCCAAAAACTTCCTCGGGGGAATAGGTTTTGCTGCGTCCTGCGTCAAAACTGGCCAATCGCCGCACGGCCTCTTCACCCCAGACGCGGTCAATTTCTGGGTCTGGCTTGTCCAGGCTTTGCATGAGCTAGTCAATGATCTGAAACCGCGCTGTGGCTGGCAAGCGCAGGGCCTCTTGAATGAGTTCGTTGACTTGCATGGCGACCCTCTCCAATGGTTAAACGTCAAGCCGAATTTACACCGTCAGTGCACCGGGCGGTTGTTTGCACACAAATTGCGCTTGCTGCAGACGCGACGCGAAACGGCCAACGGCCAACGACCGAGAATTTAAGAAAAATCAGGCTCTGGCCCCCGTGAAATATGCGCAAGTAGCTATCAAATAAAGAGCAATTCCTGGTTAAGCATACGCACTCAACCCTGCCCCGTAGTAATGGTCATACACATGCGCGTAGGCCCGGGCGAACTTCTCGTCTCGGATGTCCTTGGTGTACTGCACCGGCAGGCGCCGCATTTCGAGCTTCAAGGTTTGCATGACTGCGGCCTTCGTTTGCTGCTTTTCCCGCCAATCAAAAACCAGCTTTTCGCGTCGGAGTGTCTCCAGCAGCTCGCGGCAGACTTTCTTCACGTCCGCCTGTTCCGCTTTGGTCAGCACCGGCTCCGGCTTGGTCAGGATGTCGAACAGCGCCAACTCCTCTTCGCTCAAACCCTCTGCGATGCCACGCTGATCTTCAGCCGACAGCACCTGCACAAATTTCTTCAGTTCCGAAAACAGGTCTTCGATGTTCTGGCTACCTGCGTTGTAGGCGTCAATCAGCTTCTGGAATTTCTCAGCCAGGTCCAACCGCGAAGCGTTCAGCTTCAGCATCGTCGCAAGCCGGCCCTCAATCAGCCGTTTCAACTTTTCCGCCTCGGTGCGTTTGTGGCCCTGGGCGAACTTGGCTTGCAGCGCCTCAAAGTCGATTTCAGAAAGGTTGATCAATGACTCCGCGCGGCTGGCGGGTCCAATGCGGTAACCCTCTGTGGCAATCGAATCGTTCAGCAGGTCTTCCACATCGCCCATCACGGCGGAAATATCGGGCTGCTCGGTTTCCGCCTTGATCTTGGCCGCCAGATACGCCACCAGCACCGACAAGGGTGCCAGCTCGTTGGCCATCGGGTCGGGCAGGATGGCTTTGAACAGCCGCGCCACCCGGCTGGCCAGTTGCAGGTAACGCTTTTTGTCCGCCTCGGTGCCCAAAAACGCCTCGACCGCATCGTCAATCAGCCCAATGCGCTCAAACCCTTGAGTCGCAGCGATGGTGGGCAGGGTCACCCCGCGCGCTTGAGCAAAACTGTCCGCCTCATCCAGCGCCAGGCGGAGCGCCGCCACCAGTTCGGTCTTGTCCAAAATGGGCGCAGCTGCATCGCCGCCAGCAGCCCCCGGCTGGGCATAAATCGCCAACGCGTTTTGCAAGGCGCGAAAAATGCCCACGTAATCCACGATCAAGCCCGACTCTTTGCCCGGCGCCACGCGGTTGGCCCGCGCAATGGTCTGCATCAGTGTGTGCGCCCGCATCGGTTTGTCGAGGTAGATGGTCGAACAGGTCGGCACGTCAAAACCAGTGATCCACATGGCGCAGACAAAGACCAGACGCAGCGGCGCCTCGGCGGCCTTGAACTGCTCGGCCAGGTTTTCCTTGAGCATCCGCTGGCGGTGCGGCACGATGTTCAGCCCCTTGTTGGCCAGGTCTTCCACCTCGTTCTGGCCTTGCGACACCACCACCGCCATGTCCGTGGTTTCCATCAGGTGGATGCGGGCGATCAACGCCTCGCGGGCGTCGCCCTCTACAACCTGATTCACGGGTACCAGTGCCAACTTAAGCCGTGCAATTTCAGCCTGCCAAGCGCTTTGCACCTTGTCATACATGCGCACCGCCGTGGCCTTGTCGATGCACACCATCATGGCTTTGCCACGGTAGCCGCGCCCGGTGAAATGCGTAACCAAGTCCTTGGCAATCGCGTCCAGCCGGTCTTCGCGGGTGATGATGTGGTACTCGCGGCCAAACTCGCGCTCCAGCTTTTTCTCCTGGTCCTCGTCCAGCTCAGCCGCTTCCAGCAAGCTTTCCAGGTCTTTGTTCAGGTCCTCATTGGTGAGCTGCACCTCGGGGATGCGGTTCTCGTAGTACAGCGGCACGGTGGCGCCGTCTTCAATCGAGCGGGCAAAGTCATACACGCTCACATAGTCGCCAAACACCTCGCGCGTGCGCTCGTCATCGCCCTTGATCAGAGGCGTGCCGGTAAAGCCCAAAAAACCTGCATTCGGCAGCGCGTTGCGCATGTTCAGCGCAAAAATGTCGTACTGGCTGCGGTGCGCCTCGTCGGTAATCACGATCACGTCTGAGCGATCCGACAACTGCGGGTACGGCTGGCCCGGCTCGTTTCTGAACTTTTGAATCAGCGTGAAGATATAGCGCTCATTGCCCCCCAGCAGCTCGCGCAAATGCGCCCCGCTGGTGGCCCGCACATCCTCACGCGCCGTGGCGCCGGTGGCCTTGAAGGTCTTGCTGATCTGGTCGTCCAGCTCCTCGCGATCGGTCACGATCACAAAAGTGCAACTGCCCAGCACCCGTCGCAACACCTTCTGCGTGAAAAACACCATCGACAAACTCTTGCCCGAGCCCTGCGTGTGCCAGAACACGCCCAGGCGTTTGGCGTCCATCTGGCCACTATTCAGCTGGGCGGCCCGCAACTCCACCAGCCGGGCAATCGACTTGTTGACGCCCAGAAACTGGTGGTTCTTGGCCGTCTTCTTGATCAACCCGCCCTTGCCCTCCTCAAACACCGTGAAGTTCTCTACATAGTCCAGCAAGCGCGTGGGTTCCAGCAGGCCGCGCAAAGCCCGCTCCAGCGACACCTTGCTACCGTTGCCTTTGGAATCTATGACCTCGGCTTCGTCATCCACCCGCTTCCAGTCAAAGAAGTGCTCCCACGCGCTGGTCAGCGTGCCCACCCGCGTGTCCGAGCCGTTGGACAAAAGGATGAAAGCATTGGGGTGAAACAACTGCGGCACCGACTGGCCCTTGTAGTCCCGCAGATTGGCGTCATACGCGCTCTTGAGCGGCACGCTGGGTTTCTTCAGCTCAATGAACACCAGCGGCAAACCATTCACAAAAGCCACCAAGTCGCAACGGCGGCGGTACATATCGCCCGCCACCCACATTTGCGAGGTCAGCAAGAAATCGTTGTTGCCGGGCGTGGCCCAGTCGATCACCCGCAGGGTCTCGATGGTGTGAGCGCCCGCCTCGTCCACCACCTTGACCTTGACGCCGTCTTTCAGCAAGCGATACAGCTCGCGATTGGCATTGACGGCAATCTGCTTGGAGCGGTCTTGCGTGATCTGCTCCACCGCCTGCGCGTAGGCGTCGAGTGGCAGGCCGGGGTTCAGCGCCTCCAGCGCGGCGCGCAGACGGCGCGGCAGGATGACTTGGTGTTCGCTCAACCGGCCCTCGGTGCCCTGCTCGCCAAAGGTTTCCCCGTACAGGTTTTTGACCGTCCAGCCCAGACCGGCGAGCAAGTCCATCGCCGCCTGCTCCACCAGCACCAATTCGCCATAGCTGGCGGTGACTTCCCGAACTGACAATTGAGACATCAAGTTTCCCGTTAAAAACGACCTGTTGGCTCGTGAAGAGCCTCCCTTGAACTGACAAAGTCTGACATTCCGACCGTTATTCGGCGTGTTTTTGTCAGTTGGATAAATTTGCTTCCCGTTTGTAATTTATCCTATTTAAATCTCTTTTAAATCAAGCACTTAGCCAGTAAATCGCGCGCCGAATAGGATAAATCCTTGGCTAACTTTCGCCTCGCGAATCCAATCTATCCAACGAATCGACGCTGTGGGGTTTGCACGCTCAATCCCCAACTTCTGACATCGCTGTCAATGTCCAACAAAGATTGATTGACATGTTTGAACATGGAAATCTATTTCAAATCAATCACTTAGCGTCAATGGCCGACACCAAACATTGACAAACTATGACGCCAATCCAGTTATTCAACGCTGATTTGTGAATTGTCTGGTTTTTCTTCCCGCTAGCGATTTAGCCTATTTTTGTCGCACAAGCCGCCACAACGTCACGCAAAGCCTTGGTCTCTGTTTTATACTTGCCGACAAGTGGATTGGGGGTTCCTGGTCGGCGTTACAGCCTCGGTGAGTTCATCGGGGCTTTTCGCTTTCTGGGAGCGGGTAAATTTTCAAGCCCCAATTCTCAAAACCCTCGCCAACGTTTTTCCGGCCACCACAGCAGAAAAATTTGCGCTTGAGCACATCAAAAGCCCGGTTTTCCTGCTCGGGGCGCAGCACTCTCAACCCAATGGGCCGTGCGACCAGATCAGCCAATTGCAAGCCTGCCAAATTGACCTTTTTATCTGCGAACTTGACGTCAAAGGGCAATGGCCTACCCCAGCGGTTCGAGCCATCGCAAATGCGGCGGAACTCCAACTCCAGTTCGTTATCTTCCTTTTTGCCCCGGCACTCCACCACCACATGGGTTAACTTGTCGTCCTGGTTTTTCTCCTGCAGCAGCTCGTAAAGCGTCTCCAGGCAAAACCCCAGCGCCAAGTGATAAGGGTTCGGCGGCACGCCCGGCTTGCTGCGCAGTTGCTCCTTGTCGATCACACAACTGATCAAAATGAAGTTACTGGCCTCAATGATGCTCGTCAGCTCCACCAGGAAATCCTGCTTGTGCTGCCGGGTTTGGAATCTGAAATCGCCTTTTTCCTTGCGTATTTCATGCTCATGCAGCACCGCCAAGTCGTGGCCGAAGTGGTTGAACTTGAACTTCTGCAGGGCTGGCACCACTTTTTCGCTGTAATGCCGCTTGTGAAATACGCAGAAAGCCAGCACAAACACCGGATAGTTGTCGTCCACCGTCTCCATGCCGTGATCGCCGCTTTCATCGACATAAACGACAAAGTTACTGAACTTGCCGGAAGGTGTGACTTCGGGCTCAACCACCGCGGGTGCGGCAAGCGGCTCTTCGTTTTCAAATAAGGAGAATTGCTGCGAAGTCATTTAGTGGATTACCTCAATATTGCTGTTTTCCAAATCCATCAATGCCATACCGTTCAATTCGGCATAGCGTAATGGCGAATCGTGTGGTCCCGCTGCAGGTACTTGCCCTCGGCATCCACATCCTTAGCAGCAGTGTCAGATCACCAGCGTTCATATGGTTTGGGCCTGTGGTTCCGGCAGCGTGGACACGTCCAGCTCGCCGGAGATGAGTTTGGGGAGCAGCAGGTCGCGGGTGGTGCGGAGGTTGATGTTTTTAGCAATGAGCGTCTCGCGCAGTGAAGCGGTTGGAAACGTCACTTGCTCAAATTGATCTTGAAGACTTCGGGGCGGACGAACGACGGGCACTGATTCCAAAAGGCGCGTGTTCAGATTGGGCATCGTGACGCCGTGTGCCCGCCCGGCAATTAGCCCGACGACGTTGTCCTGCCCAAAATAGTTGAACAGATACCAGCCATTTATTGCAGCCGGATCAGGTCGAATGCGCAGACAGCCCGTTCCACAGAACCACCCGGATTGATGCGCCATGATGAAAGCACGCCGCCCAATGTCCCCTCGCCGGCCATAGACGATGTCTCCCGGCTTCATGCGATGGCGCGGGAGGCTTTGTGCGGTAGCTTCAGGAATGCGGGCAATCGTCTCCGTATTGATTCGGAACCCAAGTAAATCCTTCGGCATCAACACTGGCACACCCTCGCTCGAATAGTCAGACTTGTGTAGCTGACTCCCGAAGGGACCCGTCTGGATTCCGTCCTTCGATGGGCAGACTTTTACGAGCGGGTCAACGCGCCACCCCTCCGGTATCAAACCCATCTCGGACTCAACCATCCGCACGCCCTCATGGCCGGGGAAGCGGAAGCGGACGAACCACTCTTCGTAGAGGCGCCGGGCCATCTCCTCCAGAATCGCGATGCGCCGCGTGTTGTTCTCGATCAGGTCGTCGTAGGCGGAGAGGATGGAGGCGATGCGGCGTTGTTCATCCATGGAAGGCAGTAGCGGCAACTCCAGGCCCCGAATGTCTTTCATATTGAGGTGATGAACAGTTGCTCCATTCGATTGAGAATGAATTCGTCCCTGAAGCTCATCTCCCAACAATAAGTAAACAAGGTAGCCCGGCACGACCTTCGCTTGATCAGGCCGAATCAGGACAGTTCGCTGCCCTAAGCAAACCTTGAGGTTTTTGGGAACGATTGCGACGTTACCCACAGGAGCCTCGCGGGCAAGAATGAGATCGTCGGCATGTGGCTCCATGCGCTGCGTCCACTGGAGATAGGTTTCGTCCGATACCCGGTTAACGCCATCAAGGATTAACCGCCCACGACCAATGTTTGGTGTGCGGATTGAAGGGTATCCGTCCGGTTGTATGGGGGCGGTCTTATGTTCGCAATCAATGATCGCTACGCAAACGTCATTGAGCAAGAGCGGCTTTTTCGGTGCCATCAGGCCAAACTTCCCAGCAAACTCGTCACACCCTCGGCAATCGTAGATTCGAGGGCTCCTGCATCGCGATTGAGCGCTTCTAGCTCATCGTTCAGCTCAGTCAACCGCTCCGCAAAATCAAACTCATCCGCCGCCCTGGCCCCCACGCCGACATAGCGCCCCGGATTCAAACTCCAGCCCTGCGCCTCAATCTCGGCCCGCGTTGCCGCCTTGCACAGCCCCGCCACATCGGCATACACGCCACCCGGAAAGCGATCCTCCAGCAGCGCCTGGCTGCCAGCGTCAAACTCCGGCGCTTCACCGCGATGCAGCCGCACCACGTTGGCCAGCAACTCCAGTTGCTCGGGCGTGAACTCGCGCGTCGAGCGGGTCACCTGTTTGAAGAAGGGCCGCGCATCCAGAAACAGCACCAGGTCCTTGCGCGGATTGGTCTTTGGCAACTGCGCCTTGGCCTTGTCAAAAAACCACAGCGTGCAGGGCAGCGTGACGGTGTAGAAGAAGTTGGAGCCGATGCTGACGATCACGTCCACGCTGCCGCTTTGGATCAGCTTCTTGCGGATTTCCATCTCGCTGCCGCGCGCATCGCCGGCCGAGTTGGCCATCACGAAACCGGCGCGGCCGGTGTCGTTCAGCGCCGAGTGGAAGAGCTGAATCCACAAATAATTGGCGTTGTCGGTGCTGGGCAGACCGAGCGGGAAGCGGGCGTCGTCCTTGATGCGGTCTTTGTCCACGCCCGACACATTGAACGGTGGATTCGCCATCACAAAGTCGAAGCGACCCAACACCTTGTGCGGGTCTTCGTAGTAGGTGTTGGCCTCGCGGACGTCACCCGAGAGGCCATGCACGGCCAGGTTCATCTTGGCGAGCTTGACGGTGTCGCTGGATTTTTCGGTGCCGAACACGGTCAGCTCGGTGGTGGCGTTGCGTTTGTGGCGCTGCACAAAGGCGGCCGACTGCACAAACATGCCGCCCGAGCCGCAGGCCGGGTCAAAAATGCGGCCGTGGTTGGGCTGCAGGACTTCCACGATGAGGCGCACGATGCTGGTGGGCGTGAAGAACACGCCGCCTTTTTGCCCCTCTTTGAGCGCGAAGTTGCCCAGAAAGTATTCGTACACCTTGCCAAAGGCATCGCCATCCAGATCGACCGCCGCCAGCAGGCGCAGCAGCTCGACCAGCGTGGCGTTAGGCAGCAGGTTGTAGCCGCGCGGCAGCAC
>NZ_DHXT01000219.1:2642-17771 GCF_002413825.1 Rhodoferax sp. UBA5149 | reverse complement strand
GTAGCCGCGCGGCAGCACGCCCTGCAGCTCGGAGTTGTGCTCTTCCACCAGCGCCATGGCGTTGCCAATGGCTTTGCCCAGATTGGCGCTCTCGGTCAGGGTGACCAGATACGAAATGCGGGCCTCCAGCGGCAGGTAGAGCACGCCCTCGGCGTGGTAGTCCATGGCCTCGCGCTCGTCGGCCGGGATGCCTTTGGCTGTCAGCGCGGCCTCGACCTGCGTGAAGCGTTTGTCGGCATGGCGCAGAAAGATCAAGCCCAGCACGGGCGTGGAGAATTCGGAGGGTTTGAGGCCGGTATTGGCCCAAAGTTGGTCAGCGGTCGCCCAAAGGCGGTTTTCGACTGCGACGAGATCAGATGCCATGGAGTCCCTGTATGTGTTGGGGGGTGATGGTAGCGGCTGGAGACGGGCGCTTGAACGCTACGCTGCTCGGGCGACGGGGGGTGGTTTTGATGGGTGGGAGGTGAGTTTGACGGGAAATATATGCCAAATTGGCCTCTAGCCCTCGTCCCGTATGCGCGAGAAGCTATTAAATAAGGAGCAAATTCACGGTTGAGTAATCAGGACCGCGCCGGAAACGCCGGCCCCCGCACCACCGCCGGCTGCGCCACAAACGCCGCCAAGGCGCGGTTGGCGAGCTGCTAATGACCCGTTGACCCGTCTGATCGCCAAAAAATTGCGCTCAAATGCTACTTGTCTATTTAAATTAGACAAAGTATCAATTTAAATTGGTCGGAATTTAAGTTCTAATTAGTCAAACATCTTCAACCCTAGATCCCAACGCATGACCACTGCGTTCCCGCCCCCCTCCAGCACCGTCCTTACCCGCCATGTTCAGGGCAAGATCGCAACCGCCTTGCAAGACACGCGCGTGGTACTGGTCGTTGGGCCACGGCAGGCGGGCAAGACCACCTTGGCTCGGCTCTATGCGACCCGTGATCGCCCCTACCTCACACTGGACGACCCGGCTACCCTGGCGGCTGCGCGGTCAGACCCCGCTGGGTTCGTGCGTGGCTTGAAGCAAGCCGTCATCGACGAAGTGCAGCGCGCGCCAGACCTGCTGCTGGCCATCAAGGAAAGTGTGGACAAAGATCAAACCCCGGGTCGCTTTCTGTTGACCGGGTCCACCAACTTGATGGCCATGCCTATCGTGGCCGACTCATTGGCGGGTAGGCTCGAAGTCATTACCCTACTTCCCTTCGCCCAGGCCGAACTGGCGGGAACAAAGGGCGACCTGTTGGATCGTCTGTTTGACGGCGCCGGTTTGCCAGGCGTGGTCAGTCCTCTGGTGGGTGACGATTTGATGGATTGCGTGCTCAAGGGCGGCTACCCCGAAGCTCTGCGCCGCACCAGTGTCAGCCGCCGCCAGGCCTGGCTGCAAGACTATGTGGCGCTCATTCTGGACCGGGATGTGCGCGACATCGCCAACATCGACCAGCTGGACCGCATGCCGCGCCTGCTCGACGTGCTGGCCGCCCACGCCGGGCAGTTGGTCAACCACAGCAGCTATGGCGCGGCACTCGGGCTGACCACGCCCACGGCGCAGAAATATGGGGGCATTCTGGAGCGCCTGTTTCTGACCCGGCAGCTGCCGCCCTGGTCCAGCAATGCGGTGAGCCGCCTCACAAAAACACCCAAACTCCATTTTCTGGACACCGGTTTGCTGGCCGCGCTGCAGGGTGTCAGCGCCGCCCAACTGCAAAAAGACCGCACCGCCTATGGCCCGCTACTGGAGAACTTCGTCGTGTCCGAAGTCCTCAAGCTCACCACCTGGTCCGGGAAGCGGCTGCGCATCTCACACTTTCGAACCAAGGAGCAAGACGAGGTGGACCTGGTGCTGGAAGACCGGCGCGGGCGCGTCATCGGCATTGAGGTCAAAGCATCGGCCACCGTGCGAGCGCAAGACCTGCGCGGCCTGCGCAAACTGCAAGAGGCAGTGGGTGACAAATTTGTGCAGGGACTGGTGCTACACGACCATGACCGCATCACACCGTTTGACGAGAAACTGCACGCGGCGCCGGTGTCGCTGCTGTGGCAGGCGACGCAACTATCCGATGGACCTCTTTGATGCGGGCGTCAACCCCCAGCGCGACCCATCCAAGTGCAAAACACGGATTAAAAATTCGTTTACTTCGAATGCTGCGTTTAATTCGATTTGGTGGTACTATTTCACCAAGCTGCGGGCCTGTCCATGGCACGTGCGCGAAGGAGAATCCCATGAAAGATCAAGAAGTTCTTGACCCCGCCAATGAAGCCGAAGCCGAAATGGCGGCGGTTGCCCATCAATGCCTGATGACGGCGCTGGACCACTCCAACGCGGATCACATCGAAGTCATCCTTGATGTGGGCACGGATGGTGACCAAAAACACGAGACCCCTGTGCTGAAATTGCCGCCGCGCGCCTTGCGGTTCTTTGCCGACATATTGCGGCAAATGGCAAAGCGCGAGCCCATGCTGCTGGTGCCGCAAAAGCACGAGCTGACGACCCAAGAAGCGGCCAACTTCCTGAACGTGTCGCGGCCCTTCGTCATCAAGGAGATCGAAGCGAATCGATTGAAGTGCCGCAAGGTCAACCGCCACCGCCGCATCGAATTTGAAGAATTGCGGCGCTACCAAGCCGAGCAGCAGCAGCTGTCGGAACAGGCCCTGCAAGACCTGACCAAGCTGTCCGAGAAGCTGGGGCTGGAGTTTTAATTGGCAGGCTCATCGCGGTACACGGCAATTTTGGACGCCAATGTCCTCTATCCCCAATTGCTTCGCGACACGCTGCTTAGCCTGGCCGTAGAACGCCTCTATCACGCCCGATGGAGCGCCACGATTCATGAGGAATGGACGCGCAATCTGGCCAAAGACCGGCCGGGCATTGCCGCCACACTACCGGCAGTGGTCGCGCTGATGAACACCAGCGTGCCGGACTGTCTGGTCACGCATTACGAAAAGCTGGCAGACAGCATCGAATTGCCAGACCCTGACGACCGCCATGTCGTAGCCGCCGCCATTGTTGGCCACGCGGACGCTATCGTCACCTTCAACACGAAAGATTTTCCGCAAGCAGTGCTGCAACCCTACGGCATTGAAGTCCAGCACCCTGATGAGTTTTTGATGAATCAATTGCAGCTGCAAAAGATACCTGCGTTGAGCGCCATCAAAAAAATGCGTGCCCGCTGGACAAATCCTGCGCGGTCCGCGCAGGATTTGATTACGGCGTTTGAGTTGCGCGGCTTGCCACTGACGGCAGACTTGCTGCGCGAGGCAATAACGCTAATTTGAAGCCAAATCAGGTGCTAACCCCCGTCCCGCCTGCGTGAGCCGCTAGCAAATTAGGATGCACTGGCCTCTGCAGAAATTCGTGCAATTGCATCAATAGGAAGTACGATGTGTCCACTTGTTTTGTCACGAACAAGTTTGTTGCTGCGCAAGACTGGTTAAAAAAGGGAGTTACAAAAATGGCATCGTTCATAGAACGCGTTCTCATACTGTGCAAGACGTATCCGTCACCGAGTTCCAAGTACGCAGAAACATCTTGCGTGGCAGGAATGACCGAAGATGGTCGGCTCATTCGTCTTTATCCCGTTCCGTTTCGACTGGTTTCGGACGACCAACAATTCAAAAAGTGGCAATGGATTACGGCACGCTTTGAAAAAGCGCGTGACGATCACCGGCCTGAAAGTCATCGCGTTTTTGTTGACACCATTGAGTGTGATCCTGAGCGCCTAGCGGCGGGAAAGCTCGGCTGGCCTCACCGTGCCGAACTGCTTGCGAAATTGCCTGTTTTCTCCGACTTTGCAGAAGTAGAAAACGCCAGAGCAGCGGGTGGCGGCACGTTGGCATTGCTGCGCCCCACCAGAATCACGGGACTCGACATCAAAAAATCTGAGAATACCGAATGGACAGAAGCCGAAAAGCAGAAGCTTTTGAGGCTCCAGCAACAAACCGAGCTATTCGACGAGGTAGAGGAAGGCAAACAAATTCGGCTGCTGGAAAAACTGCCGTTTGATTTTCACTACCGCTATGAATGCGATGTCGAAGGGCAGACATTTTCTTATCGTCACAAGTTGGTCGATTGGGAGATCGGCGCGCTCTACAGGACGGTCAGACGGATACACGGTAACAACTGGGAAGCCCCGTTTCGGGCCAAGCTTGAGCAAGACCTGCCATCAAAAGACTTGATGTTTTTGCTGGGGACGATTCACCGATTCCCCAATCAATGGCTGTTGATCAGCGTGATTTACCCGCCTAAGCCGCCTGCTGATAACCCAAATCAGGCAGGGCTGTTCTAGCGGTGAGGTGGGTGACGACTGGACCACCAAGTTGGCGCGCAGCGCGCGCAACAAAAGTGCGGTGGCACATTGAAAAGTCCGCCTCGAAACAAACCAGACAGGCCGGAGTTGCGTGGGCGATTTTGACCAACTCGCGCAGCGCGGCGTCCTGCGTTTTGATGTACTTGAGAAAATCTCTGGTGTACGTGTGCCAGTTTGCGTCTGTTTTGTATTGGTTGCGAATCGGCTTAGGGCAGCCTAAAGCGGGAACGTGCAAGTAAGCGATGCCATGCGCCGACAGGGCGGAACTGAAAGCCGACTTTGAAAATCCCTTTTTCCGCGACAGGGGGAGTTCTCGAACGTCCACGATGGTTTTCACATGCGCGGCTTGGAGTCTTGCAATGAACGCATCAATGCTCAAGCCTTCGTAGCCAATAGTGAAAAGCGCGTTTTGCATATCGGTGAAGTCATAGAGTTTGTCGCATGATTTTAATCTTGCGAAGCAAGGCATCTCAGAGGTGAAGTGCAGACAAACGCCGGATTCGAACAGCGGGCATCGGCTGGCTATCAGGCCGGGCGGTGAGGATGGCCGGAATCAGACAAGCCGGTCTTCTCCAGCATGATCGACACCTTGACGCCGTTGGGCGTGGGCAGCAAGTAGAGCTGCAGCCGCTCGGGATGCTAGGCGGGCCGTTTGTGGGTGATGGGGAAGGTGGACAGATCGGTCATTGGAGCTCCTTGGAAGGGGAGCGGGCGATGAGCGCCCTGATTCGCGCATTTTGCATGGAAAGGTATTTGCCTGCTGCGGCGCATCTCGCATAACCCACATCCAGACAGGTTGAAGGCGTCCAAACAGGAAGCCATCTCGCGAATGAGATTGACGACGTTTTTGCAATTTGTTTTTTCAAATTCCAAAGCCTATTTACAGAGTTGTCGATCATTGACTCCAACAGCTCGTTTGAGCCAATCGTCTCATTCGATAATGGCGCACGCTACCTTCTGAATTGCCAGTATCGTCCGCTGGGGCCGTTGACTCCCCGCAGGCGGAAGCGCTCGTCGGCCCGCTTGCCGTCCTTCACCAGATAAAACAGGTCTGATAAAACGGAGTTCTCTTCAGCAAAATACGAGTGTCCAAGCAAGCTGGTGTCCACCGCGCTGGCGTCTATCGTCTCAACGCCCGGGAGCACTAGTAAGTCGGATTTTGAATCGCCCGCCCGTGCGTAGCCATGCACCCTTTTGGATGCAACCAGTGCCAAGTCTTTGGACGATGCGTACAGAGTAACGGGTCGACCCGCCGCGACAAGTGCCGGGGCAATGCGGGTCTTGAATACGCGGGCATCAATGTCGGGTGCAGCCAGGATGATTTCTTTTAGCCGAGGTCGTAACTCGGGTTGCTCGGTCATGAGTGCTGCCACGGCCCGGGTTAATGCGCGGGTACCCATGCTGTGGGCGATCAGATAAACGTTTTTGGCATCTGAGCGAGCAAAGAAATCAGACAGAAAGGCCTTCATGTTGTCTTCCGCCAGCTCAATGCTTTGCTCGTCAATGGTGTAGGCTAACGTTTGCCCCCGGGATGGCCAGCTATAGAAAACCGGCGCACCATCAAAACCCAGGTCGTAGGACATTTGTGCCGTTCTGCGTGCCGCGCCCTCAAAGCTGACGTTGTAGCCATGCACAAAAACAAAAGCACTGTCTCGTGCGGACACCCGCACCCGTGCGGCCAGACCTGCAAAGTACGCGTCCTTGGGTTGTAAGGTCGCATCCAGCAGCATCACGTGCTTGGCGGGGTTTTCGCGGAATTCGAATTTCAGAATGGACGGTGACTCCAATTCGCCCATGCGGTGCTCACGCGGAATGCTGACCTCACAGGTTCCATAGGACAGGGTGGAGGGGAAGTCCCCAAACCTCTGGGCGGCATTAGTCTTTCCGGTAAGGGATCTGTCCGTTGCAAAAAATACCTGGACCACCGCGAAGTCTCCGGCTTCCACCACCGGACTCGCCTTTGGTGGTGACATCGTTGGCATAGGCGGTATCGGTAGCTCTGCCATTGGCGATGGTTGTGTTGGCTGCAGCGGTGGTGGTGACGCGACAACTACCGGGTGGGAAGTTGAGGACGACATAGGCATCAAGTTCCCACAGCCACTTAGGCCCGTCAAAATTATTGCCAACCAGACTGCGTTCATCGGTTTCATAGTGTTCTCCATCAAAATAGGCAGCCTCACGCTGCGAAAGGGGTTGTACAAAAACGTGCGAATTGGGAACAACGCCCGTCGCCATCGCATTTTTTTACAAGAGGTTCTTAAGCGCGCCTAAAGGCCATACTTGCGCTTCCGGTTCACAAACGCCGGTTCTGTGCCTTCAAGGATTTCGATAACCCGTGCTTTCACTTCCGCCGACTCGATAGCACCGCCCACATACGAAAAGCGTTTGTTTGCTTTATCGCACGAGGCCCAGATGATCTGCTCCGCATCGCAAACGACCGCGAGGTTCGGGTTGTGGGTGACCATAATTACCTGTCGACGCTGTTTGGCTGCTTTGATGCACCTGACAAGAATTTTGTAGATTGTCTGGTTGTCCAGATTCTCTTCGGGCTGATCGATCACCAAAGGAATGTCATCCTTATCGACGAGAAGGTAAAACACTAATAGAAGCAGACCACGTTCTCCTGGTGACAATTGACTGATTTCCTGCCTGTCATAGGTCAAAGAATACTGTGGCTTCAGGTAAGCGAATCCAAACAGAAAATCGTACAACTCATCCGGCCGATTCCCCTTGCGCAATTGATCTGTGATCGACAGCTCCGTGGAATTCTGCCCTTCGATACGGCGATCAAAATGCAGCATATCGTCAACCTTGTTCACGAAACAGACGACCGACTCGACGTCCATAAAGTCGGTTTCTTTCAGGAGACGCCGGACCAGTAAATTGCTTTCATCGACTCCTGCGAAACTTCCACGCGCCTGTCGGTTGATGCTGCCAAGAAAGTTATCCTGAAATCCTTCTTCCGCGATCCGAACGTCGAAGTCGAGCGGCAACGGCATTTCCATTTCGGCCGTGGACTTTACGAAGCCCTGAACCGGTTGATAGAGAGTTCGATACTCGGCAACCATCTTGCCTAGCTGTTCATGCAGTAGGCGAACAATGCCAAGTCGATCAGTCCTAGCCTGCGTACGTCGCGCGGGCAACAACTCCAACGCGGCGATCTGAGCTGTGTACCCCGCGATGGAGTTATCTTTGTCCTTACTACCTTGCAAGTCCATCTTGGCTTGTTCCCATTGTGCGAGGTGTTCTCTGTAAACAAGAAAAAGCCGCTGTTTCTCGCCAAGCTGGCTCTTGATCAATTTGATCGCGGACTCGCCGGCCTCGCGACGCCGGGACAAACTCGACTCACCATCTCCCGACAACAACATGTCCTGGGCAGCGGACTCAATCTTGTACCTCGCAGTCAACTGCTCAATTTCGACTGTGTTCACCGTCAACGTCACGATTTCAGACGCCTTCAATCCCGATTGCGCCTCGCCGAGCATGGCATCTAGTTCCGTTAGCAAATGCTCATGGTTCTTCTGATGATTCCTGATCGTCTGAAGGATGCGGGCCATGTGGGCGCCACCCCTCGCCGCATCCGTCTTCCTCTGCCTCGCTGTCTGTTCTTCTGCGCGAATGGCATTCAAGGTCATTTCGAGCTGGGTGAGCTGCAATGTTGCAGTAGCCATTTCCTGTTTCGCAATTTCAGATTCATGCGGATCTCCAACCGGAATTGGCATGGCGCCTTCCAGGGCGGTCAACTCTCCTTTTTTTGCTTCGAGCTGCAGTTCCAGCATCTTCCGAAACTCGGGAGAGAGTCGGTATTCGACAGAAACAATCTCCGCGTTGGCCTTTGACAGGGCATCAAGAAGCTGTCTGCGCTCCAGTTCAAGTTCGGAAATTTTGAAGTTCAGCAACTCATCAAGCGAGTGAAAGCCGATACGCTGTTCGTCAGGAACATGGGTGTAGATAATCTTTCGCAACTCACCATCAAATGTTGTAGAACCACTGCCTGCTAGTTCATTGCAAAGAGTTTCGAGATAGTTCTGTGGCAGGTACTTCACGCGCTCTACGCTGGAGAGCGCGGGGTTCTCGTGTAAATCCTTCTGCGAATCCGTTCCGTCTTGCCACCGTAACGTGCCGGAGAACTGCATAGCAAGTTTGTTCCTGGGATTACGAAACCGTTTCTCATTTAAAAATGAAAAACTTTCGTAGTTCTTTGTGTCACCGACAAGGGCAATGACATCGGCTAATGCGCTCTTGCCACTACCTTTGTTCCCGATGATCGCGACGAGGTCCTGATTTAACGGTATGTCGACGTCGAACCACGTGTCCGACATTGGTGATCCGGATTTTTTCTTAATGGAAATAGAAGACACATACTTCCTCCGGTTGCCTGCCACAAGCAAGCGTTTTTCAGGCGTGTCGCCCACGAATACGCGCTGATCAAACTCGGTCACTGCTTGGACAAGACCTTGGAAGGTTGGGTCAGCCTTGATCCATGTAAAGCAATTGCCGACTCTGTCCTTGTTTTCTGAATTGCTTAGCGCATGAGCATCAGAACAGTCAAGCAGTTTGTCCAAGACCCTTGCTTCAGAGAGTCTCCGTTTTGCGTTGTCATAGGCGGCCGGATTGGCTGAAGCGGTGAATACGAGATCGACACAATTAATGACGTTGCGCTTCTCGGCGATTGACTGGTCGTCCCACTTCATATTATCCCACTCGGTCTTGCCTACCGCGAGTAGAAATCGATCCTTCAGATCGTGACGCTCCAGTGCCTTGAGAACGGAATCGAGGCTGACACAAAGATTGTTAAACCCTTCCTGCAAGGGCGCTCCATAACCAGCCTTCTTATCGTCAGGCGCAGCATCGATGATCATCTGCCCCAGCTTGGTCAGACTGTCAGGAGTGATGACCGCTTGCCATCTCCCCTTAAATTGATCGCTTTCGGGAATGAGCTGATAGCCCTGTATGAGGGAACTCAAAAACTGCTGGCGAATGATTTCCGGATCGAGTTGGTCAAAAATGATGTGCAGGTTGATCCGATTCCAATCCGATTTCGAGAACGTGCCGTCCTTGTCTTTCTTCACCACACCAGCAAACTTGTCGAGTCGCAGTTCAACAACCGGCAAGATAAGGTCAATATTGTTCAATCTCCCTTCTTTTTTCGCTTTCAATACCTTTTCATATCCGTCGACGAAGATGTAGTCGTTGATGCCGATAACCTTGAAATCAGGCGGCAATTTTTCTAAGTCTGTTATGAAGTGCTCCCATGCTTCATCCGGCGAGCCGGGGTAGTTATGAACGATGGAGGACGGTGTGTGAACATGGAGGTCCCACTTGCTCCAAATCGACCCGGCAGGATTATTTTTGATCATTTGATTCTTTTCACTTTTCGTTCACTTAGCATCGAAATTTTCGCCAACACCTATCGTCGATAGGCTTTAGTCGACAGTTCTAATAAAGTAGCTCTTGGTTGTTTGAGCGCAATCAGAAAGCGAATTCGCTCTAAAGGATTGAGCGCACGCTTCTGGCCGAAAGGAGCCATATCAACATCACAAATCATCACCCCAACCTCCGCCAAAACCCCCCATCCCCACTCGCCGTAATCACCAGCCGCTGCGTCGCCCTCGTCGCCCCCACGTAAAACAGCCGCGCCTCGTCCCGCTCGTCCTCCCCCGCAGCCGGCATCTGCCCCACGCCCATCAGCGCCACCACCGCAAACTCCAGCCCCTTGCTGGCGTGCATGGTCAGCACCTTGATGGTGTTCTCCAGCGGGTTGAAGCTGCCTGAGCCCTTGCGCACCTGGTGCGGCAGTTGCCAGCGCCTCAGTGCTTGGGCGCATTCATCCATCTCGTCATAGCGTCGGCAGATCACCGCCATGTCGCCCCACGCGTGGCCCTCTTGGTGCGCGGCGTTCAGCAGATCGGCAATCTTGGTGGCCTCGGCGCGCAGATTGGGCAAACGGATGATCAGCGGCGCCTCGCCATCGCGCCCGCAGCTGATGGGCTTGAGCAGCGGAATGCCGTCGTCGTCTTTGTCGTCGGCCGTCAGCAGGTCCTTTGCTATCAGGCTGGCGGTTTGCAGAATCTGTTTGGTGTTGCGGTAGTTGATTTTCAGAATCGTGGTGCGGCCTTGCGCCTGGATGCCCACGCTTTTGAAGCTGAACTGTTTGCTGCGGCTGCGCTCGTAAATGCTTTGCGCATCGTCGTACAGCACCAGCAGGCTGTTGGTGGTCGGGTCCACCATTTGCGTGACCAGTCTGAGCCACTCGGGGGCAAAGTCGTGGCCTTCGTCGATCAGCACGGCCTGGTATTGGCCGCTGGGGATTTGCTTGCGGTCCACGCCCTGGATGACGCGTTGCACCAGTTCTTCCGCGTACTGATCCCGGCTGACCGCACCGGGCAGCGTTTGCCCAAACGCCACCAGTTGGTCGCGGCACCATTTGTGAAAATGCCGCGCATGGACCCGGTCAGCCAGGCCCTTGGCGTCCATGACGGACGCCAGCTTGACGGCCAGCGGCTCGTTGTAGCAAAGGATCAGGATCGGTTTGGCCGCTGCGGTGTGGGCTTTGGCCAGGTACTCGGCGCGGTAGCCCAGAATCATGGTTTTGCCGGAGCCGGCCACGCCGTGAATCACGCGGTGGCCGTCGCCCAAGCTGCGCGCCAGTTGCTCTTGCTGCAGGTCCATCACGCGCATGATGCTGGGCAGTTCGGCGTCCACGTCGCTGTCGTCAAACAGCGCGCCCTGCGTTTGCACGCGCACTTCGGGGAACATGATCCAGCGCACGCGGTCGAGTGCGGACTCAAGCTGCGGCAATGACAGGACACTTTCAAACGCATAGGGAAACATGTTCCACAGCCGCTGCTGAAATTCTTCGACGTCTGCTGACTCTTCCATTTCGTCTTGGCAGATCACGTAATGCGGCTCGATGGCATCACCCAGCCCGGCCGACTCGAACTGTTTGCGCGTGATGCGGGTAAAGACCACGCCGTGGCCCCACGGAAAGGCAAGCTTGCCTTGGTGTGCGCCAGCGGGCTGCACCAGCTGCGGGTCACGCTCCAGCGCGTTCACGACCTGAATGGCGCAATGCCGAGCCTGCGCCAGCGGGTTGATCACCACTTTGAGCTGGCCGTCGGGAATGATCTCCCACATTTGCCGGGTGGCGCGCTGAATGGTTTCCAGCTTCCAGTCTTTGGTTTCCAGAATCAGCAGGCCCCGGCGCGGGTGCAGCACCACAAAGTCGGGGTGCGTTTGCTTGGGGCCGATGGGCACGTCGTACCAAAGCAGGTAGTCGTCGTCCAGCTTTTGTTCCATCCGCTCGGCCAGTCGCCGCTCGCCCGTGGTCGCGAACGAACAGGCGCCAAGCGCCGGTATAAGGGTTGCCATTGTGCTTATCCCGTCCCTGAGATTATTTGTGGCCGATTATGGGCTACGTGCTGAAGGCCAAGCCTGACCTGTGACAAGTCGTCGCTATTGATCCGCGCCAGTTCTCGGTGCGATACTTCGCCGCCGACGCTTGGCTTTCCTGTTGTGTTCACTTTTCCACTGGCCTGCATATGCTGAAACTTCACCTGGCTGACTTCTCCCTTGACGACTTCATGGCGCACTACTGGCAGCAAAAACCGGTCGTGATCCGCCAGGGCTTTCAACACTTCTCGGACCTGATCAGTCCCGAGGAATTGGCGGGCCTGGCCTGCGAGGAAGAGGTTGAGTCGCGCCTGGTTTACAAGGAAGCCGGTCAATGGCAGGCCAGGGTCGGGCCGTTCGAATCCTACGGACATTTGGGCAAGGAGGGCTGGACCTTGATCGTGCAGGCGGTCAATCACTGGTCGCTCGAAGTGGCCGAGCTGGTGAAGCCTTTTTCGTTTATTCCCAAGTGGCGCCTCGATGATGTGATGGTCAGTTACGCCGTGCCCGGCGGCGGGGTGGGGCCGCATATCGACCTCTACGATGTCTTTATTTGCCAGGGGTCCGGGCGTCGGCGCTGGCGCGTGGGCGACCAGGGCAATCACCGGCAATTTGCCGCCCACGCCGCGCTACTGCATACCGAGCCTTTCGAGGCCATCATCGACGTGGAGCTGCTGCCTGGCGATATTTTGTACATCCCACCCGGCTTCCCGCATGACGGCGTGACGCTGGAGACGTCGATGAGTTTTTCGGTCGGTTTCAGGGCCAAATCGGCCTGCGACATGCTCAGCGGGCTGGCCGATTATGTGATCGACAAGGAGCTCGGCAAGACGCTGCTGAGCGATCCGCAGCGGCCGATTCACCAGCATCAGGGCCAGATCAACGCGCGCGATTTCGCCCTGATCAAGGCGCAATTGCAAGCCGTGCTGGACGACGACACCTTGATGGCCGATTTTGCCGGCAGCTTTCTGTCCAAGACCAAATGCGCGCTCGATCTGCAGCCCCTGGAGGAGCCGCTGGATATTGTGGATTTGGCCAACACCTTGCTGCAGCAGCCCTTGATCCGCATCGGCGGCCTGCGCTGTTTTTACGTCGACGCCACGGTGGCGCAAGGCGTTTGCTACGTCGAAGGGGAACGCTTTGAGTTTGGCGCGGCTTGCCGGGAGGCGGTCGTGGCGCTGTGCGATCAGGAAAGCCTGAGCGATGCCGTGCTGGAGACCGGCCTGCAAGACCCGGAGTTTGTGCGCCAATTGACCGAGTGGGTGAACGCCGGATTTTGGTTTTTTCGGGATTGACGATGCAGGGATGGCAGCCGACAATTTAAGAAAAATCAGGCGCTAGCCCCCGTGGATACTTCGCAAGCCGCTACGTTTTAGATAGCAATTTGCAATTCGCCAACGGACAGTTCTTCACGCCGCATCCGGCTGCACCTCAGGCCGCGCGTTTTGAAAAGCGCTCAAGCCGAGACAAGCCGCCTCGATCCGCCGGATGTGCGGAAAGGCCTCCAGCGGGGTATCAAAACGACGCGAATTGGCAATCTGGGGGATCAGGCAGCAGTCGGCCAGCGTGGGCGTGTTGCCGTGGCAGAACTCGCCGGTGTCGGGGCTGTTGGCCAGCATGGCCTCCAGGGCGGTAAAGCCCAGCGTGATCCAGTGCCGGTACCAGTTGGCCTTGGCGGCCTCGTCGATCTTCAGTTCGTGCTCCAGGTAGTGCAGCACGCGCAGGTTGTTGAGCGGGTGAATCTCGCAGGCAATGGTTTGCGCCAGGGCGCGCACCCGGGCGCGGGCCACCGGCTCGGCTGGCAGCAAGGGCGGCTCGGGGTAGGCCTCTTCCAGGTACTCCATGATGGCCAGCGACTGGCCCAGCGCGTCGTCGCCCGCCATCAGCGTGGGCACCAGATGGGCCGGGTTCAGCCGTGCGTAATCGGCCGCATGCTGCGCTCCGCCGCCGCGCAGCAAATGCACGCCGATGGTTTCAAACGGCAGGCCCTTGAGGTGCAGCGCAATGCGCACGCGGTACGAGGCCGAACTGCGGTGGAAGGTGTAGAGCTTGAGCATGGTGTGTACCTAATTCGTTGATCTGGCGGGCAATAGTGTGCCGCACCCGTACACTGCGCCTGAAGCAAGGAGACCTGCATGGCCACCAAATCAAGCCCCAAAGCCCTAGCCCGACTTCACCCGGCGGTCGCGGCCGTCCAGCAATCAGGCGCCACCAAGGTCAAGGTGGCGGTGAGCGACATGGACGGCGTGCTGCGCGGCAAGTACTTGCACCGCGACAAGTTTTTGGGCACGGCCGAACCCTACCCGAACGGCGGCTTCGGCTTTTGCGACGTGGTGCTGGGCTGGGACATGATGGACAGCCCCTATGACAACGCCAGCGTGACCGGCTGGCAGCATGGCTTTCCCGATGCCCTGGCGCGGCTCGACCTGGACACCGCGCGCCATGTGCCGTGGGACGATGGCGTGCCGTTTTTTCTGGGCGAGTTCGTCAATGCCGACGGCACGCCGCACGCGCTGTGTCCGCGCCAGACCCTGAAGCGCGTGCTCAAGCGGGCCGAGAAGATGGGCTTCAAGGTCATGACCGGCATGGAGTTCGAGTGGTACAACTTTTTGGAAACGCCGCACAGCTGGGCCGGCAAAAAAGGCGTGGCGCCCGAGCCGCTGACACCCGGCATGTTTGGCTACTCATTGCTGCGCGTGAACCAGAACCGGGAATTCTTCAACGCCATCATGGACCAGATGCTGGCCTTTGGCGTGCCGATTGAAGGCCTGCACACCGAGACCGGCCCCGGTGTCTACGAGGCCGCCATTGGTTTTTGCGAAGCGCTGGCGCAGGCTGACCGCGCGATTCTGTTCAAGACCGGTACCAAGGAAATTGGCGCCGGTTTTGGCATCATGCCCAGCTTCATGGCCAAGCCGCATCAGCAGCTGCCGGGTTGCAGCGGGCATATTCACCAGAGCCTCGCGGACCATGACGGCGACGGCAAGACCAATCTGTTCTATGACGCGAAGGCCCCGCGCAAGATGAGCAAACTGTTCGAGAGCTACCTCGCCGGCCAGGTCGCCTGCATGATGGAATTCGCCCCCCTGATCTGGCCCACCATCAACAGCTACAAGCGCCTGGTCGATGGATTCTGGGCCCCGGTCAAGCCGACCTGGGGCCTGGACAACCGCACCGCGAGTTTTCGCGTGATTGCCGGCAGCCCCAAGGCCACCCGGCTGGAGACCCGCTGCCCCGGCGCCGACGTGAACCCCTACCTCGCCATGGCCGCCGTGATTGCCGCCGGTCTGGATGGTGTCGAAAAGGGCCTCAAGCTCACGGCCCCGCCGATTACCGGCACGAATCAGGGCGCGGAGCACATTGCGCGTGCGCCGCGCACCCTGATCGAGACCACCCGCAACTTCCAGCAGTCGGCGATTGCGCGCGACTGGCTCGG
>NZ_DHXT01000219.1:585-2461 GCF_002413825.1 Rhodoferax sp. UBA5149 | reverse complement strand
GACACCTTCGTCGACCACTTCGCCGCCACCCGTGAATGGGAATGGCGCCAGTGGCTGGACGCCGTGACTGACTGGGAAATGAAACGCTATTTTGAAATCATTTAACGACCACGACCATGACTATCAGCCATTTCTCCTTTCCCACCGCCATCGAGTTCGGCGCCGGCGCGCGCAAGCTGGTGGCCCGGCATCTGCTGGACCGCGGCTTCAAACGCCCGCTGATCGTCACCGACCAGGCGCTGGCCGCCTTGCCGGTGCTGGCCGAGTTCAAAACCCATCTGGCGGGGCTGGAAGTGGCGGTGTTCCGCGGCGTATTCGGCAACCCGACCTGTAGCCAGGTGATGGAGGGTGCGGCCGCCTACCGGGCGCACCAGGCCGATTGCATCATCGGTTTCGGCGGCGGCGCGGCGCTCGACGTGGCTAAGCTGGTGGGCGTGGCGGCCACCCACGCGGGCGACATTCTGGCGTACGTGTGGGACCACCCGCAGGTGCGGCCGATCGAGCACGCCCTACCGTATTTCGTGGCGCTGCCGACCACCTCGGGCACCGGCTCGGAAGTGGGCCGCTCCAGCGTCGTGAGCGAAAACGACACGCACCTGAAGCGCGTCGTGTTCAGCCCCAAAATTCTGGCGAAGCACGTGTTTGCCGATCCTGAATTGACGCTCGGCCTGCCGGCCCATGTGACCGCCGCCACCGGCATGGACGCCCTGACCCACAACATCGAGAGCTACCTGTCGCCGGCCTACCACCCGCTGTGCGATGGCATCGCGCTGGAGGGCACGCGCATTGCCGCTGCCGCCCTGCTCACGGCGGTGAACGAGCCCGGCAACCTGCAGGCGCGCTCGGACATGATGATGGCCTCGATGATGGGCGCCATCGCGTTCCAGAAAGACCTGGGCGCCGTGCACTCCTGCGCCCATGCGCTGGGTGCCGTCTGCGACCTGCACCATGGTCTCGCCAACGCGCTGATGATTGACACCGTCATGGCCTGGAACTTTGAGGTGGTGCCAGGCAAATTCGACGAGCTGGCCCATGTGTGCAAGGTGGCGGGTGGCGGTCAGGCCTTTGTGCCCTGGCTGCAACAGCTCCGAAGCAGCGTCGGCATCAGCGGCGGTCTGGCGGCGCATGGCGTGACGCCGGAGCAGCTGCCACGTCTGGTGGCGATTGCCATGGCCGACATCTGCCACCAGACCAATCCGCGACCCTGCACGGCGGCGGACTTTGAGGCCCTGTTCAAGGCCGCCATGTGATATGGCCCCCACGCTTGCCACTTCGTGTGCTGCGCTGCCCCCCGAGGGGGCTAATTTCCCTTGGGGCGGCCCGGCGGAAAATTTCTTGTCAACAGGAGGCTTGCCGTGACCGTCACAGAAACCCGTCTGAAAATCGGCATCAGCGCCTGCTTTTTGCATCCCGACCCGGCGCGCGCGGTGTTTGCCAGCAAGACCTTGCAATACGTCGAGCAGTCGATGGCGCATTGGGTCATGTCGGGCGGCGCTTTGCCGGTCATGATTCCGTCACCCGCCGGAGAAACCGCGCGCGGCGAGGTGCACTTTGACGACTACGCCCAGTGGCTGGACGGCCTGGTGCTGCACGGCGGCGCCGATGTCTGGCCCGGCAGCTATGGCGAGACACCGCTGCACGCGCGCTGGAGCGGCGACCGCATCCGCGACGTGTATGAGCAAGCGCTGGTGAAGGCTTTTGTCGCCGCCGGCAAACCAGTGTTTGGCGTGTGCCGCGGTTTGCAGCTGATCAACGTGGCCTTTGGCGGCACCCTGTACCAGGACATTGCAACGCAAAAGCCCGAGGCCCTGGTGCACCGCGATGCCCAGGTCTACGACCAAAACTTCCATACCCTGGAAATAGTGCCAAAAACCCG
>NZ_DHXT01000219.1:0-322 GCF_002413825.1 Rhodoferax sp. UBA5149 | reverse complement strand
CACCAGGGCATCAAAGAGCTGGCGCCCGGCTTCGTGGTCGAGGCGCGCTGCCCGGATGACGGCATGATCGAGGCCATCCGGCGCACCGGCCCGTCCTATGTGGCCGCCGTGCAGTGGCACCCCGAGTTCCACCGGCCCGAACTCGGCACGCTGGACGACACGCCCCTGCTGACAGATTTTCTTGAAGCGGCGCAAGCCGCCAAAGCCAAAACGGAATAAAGCGCATGCAGCAACTCGCCATCCACAACCCCGCCACCGGTGCGCTGATCTGCCAGGTGCCCGCTGACGATGCCGCGTCCGTGGCGGTCAAGGCGGCCCGGGC
>NZ_DHXT01000196.1:13904-16684 GCF_002413825.1 Rhodoferax sp. UBA5149 | reverse complement strand
CGCTGCCCCCCGAGGGGGCTGTGCTTGCTTGGGGCGGCCCGGCGCGGCGCACGGCGGCGGATCATCTACTTCACACCATGACTATCACAGCTTCCACCACCATTTCTGCTGATCCACTGGTTCTATACGGCCAGACTTTCCCAAGCCGCCTGCTGCTGGGAACCTCACGTTACCCATCGCCCCGTGTTCTGGAAGACGCTGTGCGCAAGGCCCAACCGGCCATGCTCACGGCATCGCTGCGCCGACAGAATGTGAGCGCCCATGACACCCCCAACCGCTTCTGGGACATGTTGCGCCAGCTCGGTGTGCCGGTGCTACCCAACACGGCCGGTTGCCACAGCGTTCAGGAAGTCATCACCACCGCCCAGATGGCGCGCGAGGTGTTTGAAACCTCGTGGATCAAGCTGGAGCTCATCGGTGACGACTACACCTTGCAGCCCGACACCCTGAATCTGGTCGAAGCCGCCAGCCGACTGATCAAGGACGGGTTCAAGGTACTGCCTTATTGCACCGAAGACCTGGTCTTGTGCCAGCGGCTGGTAGACGCCGGTTGCCAGGCCATCATGCCGTGGGCGGCCCCCATAGGCACCGGCAAAGGCCCCATCAACCCCTACGCCCTGCGCACCTTGCGCGAACGCCTGTCGGTGCCCATGATCGTGGATGCCGGCTTGGGCTTGCCATCGCACGCTTGCCAGGTGATGGAATGGGGTTTTGATGGGGTATTGCTCAACACGGCCGTCGCCCTGGCGCAAGACCCGATCACCATGGCCGGCGCTTTCGCCAGCGCAACGCAGGCAGGTCGCGACGCTTTTCTGGCTGGCAGCATGACCGAGCAGCACGCCGCGCAAGCCAGCACCCCGGTGCTGGGAACACCTTTTTGGCATCAGGCATGAGCAGCGCAATGAACACGCACGAGGCACTGGTGCAGGACATCATCGCGGCGCATGCAAGCCTGGCTCTGCCCGCTGCGGCAACAGCGCCTGCCGTCTTCAGCAGCGACGCGCCGGTTTATCGCGCCGCCAAGCAGGCCTGTCTGGCTCTAGGCTTCATCGAGCCCGACGCCGAGTGTCTGGCCAAGGCCTGGCAGCGCGTGTTTGAGCGCACGGGGCAATTCAAAGCAGGCGCCTGGCCCGACCAAGCGGCCGACTTCGGCATCCGCCCCTGGCCTCGCGACGACGCGTTCGCGGCCTGCCCACGCCAACTAGGCTTGTACGCAGTGCTGCCCGATGCGGCTTGGGTGGTGCGCATGGCCCGGGCCGGTGTGGCCACGGTTCAGCTGCGTTTCAAGTCCGACGATGCCCGTGCAATTGACCAGGAGGTACGCGCGGCCGTTCAGGCGGTTCAGGGTACGGACGCCCTGCTCTTCATCAACGACCACTGGCAAGCGGCCATCGCCGCGGGCGCCTACGGCGTTCATCTGGGGCAGGAAGACATGGAGGAGGCAGATCTGCAACAAATCCGGTCCGCCGGGCTGCGATTGGGTCTGAGCAGCCATGGCTATGCGGAGATGCTGCATGCCGATTCTTTTAGCCCCAGCTACATCGCCTTGGGAGCCGTATTTCCCACCACCCTCAAGCGCATGGTGACGGCGCCACAAGGCACGGGGCGCCTGGGAGCCTACGCCAGCCTGATGCGCGACTACCCGCTGGTCGCCATCGGCGGCATTGACAGCAGCAGGCTGCCAGAAGTTCTGGCCAGCGGCGTGGGCTCGGTGGCGGTGGTGCGGGCTCTGGTCGCCGCTGAACACCCTGAAGCCATGGCTGCCAGCCTGCAGGCTGCGATCAGCGCAAAGGCTTAAGCCGCATGGCCACAGGGGCGTGGCTGTGATTGAGCGGGCCGCTGCCCTTGCCGGTGCGCACTTGCGCGCCGGCCTGCAAAGCCTCCCGCACATAGGCGCGGGCGTGCTGCACCGCATCCACCAGCGACATGCCCAAGGCCAAATGGGCCGCCATGGCACTTGAGAGCGTGCAGCCCGTGCCGTGGGTGTTGGGACTGTGAATGCGTGCCGCCTGCATCCAGTATTTTTCACCGCTATTCGTCACCAGCAAATCGATGACGGTGTCCCCCGGCAGATGCCCGCCTTTGAGCAAGACGGCGCGCGCGCCTTTGTCGAGCAAGGCAAGGGCCGCCTGCTCCATATCTTGTGCCGACGTTAAAGGGCGTCCCACCAGCAGCGCCGCCTCATCCAGATTGGGGGTGATCACCGCCACACGGGGAAACAGCTCGCGCACCAACACATCCACCGCCGTGTTGTCTATCAATACCGCACCACTGGTGGCCACCATCACCGGGTCGAACACCACGTTTTTCAGGGCATGCCGGTCGATGGCCTCGGCCACCGTGCGCACAATCTCCGGCGCATGCAACATGCCAATCTTGACTGCATCAGCGCCGATGTCTTCCATCACTGCGTCAATCTGGTCACGCAGCATGTGCGGCGGCACGCCGTGAATGGCGCGCACGCCACAGGTGTTTTGTGCCGTGAGCGCGGTGATCGCCGTCATACCGAAGCAACCCAGCGCCGAAAAGGTTTTCAGATCGGCCTGTATGCCGGCTCCCCCGCCACTGTCTGAGCCCGCGATAGAGAGAACTCTGGGGTACTCGAATTTGAATGCATGAACAGTCATTAATTTATCCTTGTGCAACCGGTTTTAGTCTCGATCCGAATCCATGAGTTTTCTCAGTGCCGCCGCCGCCGCGCGAGGATCTGGCGCCGAACACAGCGCGCTGACGACCGCCAGTCCGTCGGCCCCGGCCGACAGCACCGCACGCGCGTTACC
>NZ_DHXT01000196.1:0-13650 GCF_002413825.1 Rhodoferax sp. UBA5149 | reverse complement strand
GTGTCGGTTTTGGTCGGCGTGGCATGAATCGGACTGACCCCAAGATAGTCCACCGGGAGCGAAGCACTGCGGGCAACGTCTTCCATCGTCTCCACCGACCAGCCTATGAACACCTCAGGGGGCAACAGGCGGCGCGCCTGGGCCACCGGCATATCGCTCTGCCCCAGATGCACACCGTGTGCGCCGCAAGCCAGCGCCACGTCAATCCGGTCATTGATCACCAGCGGAATATTGTGGGGGGCCAGTAACTCTTTCAACGCAATTGCCTGGGCGAAAAAATCGCGCGTGTTGAGCTGCTTCTCACGCAACTGAACACAGCTCACGCCACCTTGCACCGCAGCCGCCACCACATCGGTCAACGTTCGGCCCCCGACGGCGGCGGACGGGTCGGTGACCAGGTACAGGCGCAGTGCCTGCAGGGGCGCGCCCCTTGCCCAAACCGCAGGATTTACCACGCGGCGACTTCCAGCTTCAGGCGCTGCTCGAATGTGCTCTGGTCGAGCAGTTGCAACTCATCGAGCAAAGCGACCTGCATGCTGCCCACGCCACAAGCACGCGTCATCACCTTTTCGGCAGCCACTTCGCCGACCACGCCCAGCAAGGCCATGGCAGCCACCGTTGCCCGCCAGGCATCGGGCTGAACGGCACAAAATGCGCCAATGAGCGCCGTAGCGGAGCAACCCACGCCGGTGATTCTGGTCATCCACTCATGCCCATTGGACAGGCGTGCCCAGCGCCGTCTCGCATCAAGAACATGATCGGTTGGTCCGCTGACGCAGACGACGCCGTGCGTTCGCTGAACCAGCGCCTGGGCCGCGCCCAGCGCATCGTTGGCCGCCGCACCGCTATCGACCCCGCGTGTTTGCACCGCGGCACCCGCCACACTCATGATTTCTGAGGCATTGCCCCGCACCACCGTCGGCAAAGCCGTATGGATGAGCAGCTCGACGCTCTCATTTCGGTAGCGCGTGGCACCCGCGCCCACCGGGTCCAGCACCACCGGAATGCGGCGCCCGGATGCCGCGACCAGGGCCAGACGCATGCTCTCAAGCCAGTAAGGATCCAGCGTGCCAATATTGAGCACCAGCGCCTGCGCAATGCCCACCATGTCAGCCACTTCCTCATGGGCATGCGCCATCACCGGCGAGGCACCGGCCGCCAGCAGTGTGTTCGCGTTGAAATTGATGACCACCAGATTCGTGATGCTGTGCACCAGCGGTGAACGTTCGCGCACGGCGACCACGTCCGCCCAAAGATCAGAAGAAGTGAGGATCGATGCCATGCAATTCCCAAATAGGTAAGACATGGGCCAGACGGGCGCAAGGGGAAGAAGCTTCCCTACGCTGGCACGACCCAGATCAGGTTCAAAGAGTATGTCTCAGTCACCTACAGGCGACACCTCTAGCGGTGCTGGATTATCCTGGAATTCGTATTCACCGCCACGGATGAAATTCTGAACAGGATTTTTGCGTCGATCCTGCATCACCGGCAAAGACGGTTGAAAAATAACGCTATAATTTGAGGCTTGTTCCTCGATAGCTCAGTTGGTAGAGCGCCGGACTGTTAATCCGTAGGTCCCTGGTTCGAGCCCAGGTCGAGGAGCCACTACAAGCCTTATGGGCACTAGAGAGCCTGCTACTTAATTGCTAGCAGGCTTTTCTTTTTGTGGCGCGAAAGTGTAATTCCTGTGTAATTGCGTCAGGAAACCCATATCAGTTCAAACCGTCAAGGGCTACCAAAATGATCAGGGAGTGAGCCGATGGGTGATGCGACGGTGAATCAGCACAATTTTGGAGCCTGGGCCAGTGTTTGGCGAACTTGCATTTACTCATAGAGCCATCTTCGGACTGGAATGCTTTTTCTTATGGTCCTGCACGACGGCGGCCAACCTGTCCAACAAAGGCTTGAATCCACTGAAGTCAATTTTCGCTGCATTCGGGAGAACAATCTTTTCTACAAAAACTGTTTTTCCATAGTGCTTGCCTTTGTCCTTTGTGTTGTTTGATTTGTCGAACAATTTGCCATCAAGCTCGATACCCAGTGTCTCTGGCTTGTACAAGTCTTCAATGCAACCCTCTGGCTTTCCAGGTGGCGGCGGTATGCAAACCACATACAGGTTTGTGCATACGTGATAAAAGGGCTGGCTGCCATTGGCACCGCCTCCAATCGCGCCACCTATCGTTTTCCAGCCGTTGTCCTTGTCCACCACCACGATGAGTGGTTGGCCCATCTGAAGCACGTCGAATTTCTTGGTTTCAGCTTTGTATGCGTGCAGAAATGCCGCCAAATCAGAGGTGCCACCACACAGTCCCAGCAATGCGTTTGTCCTGCGCGCCAGACTGGGGAAAATGCGAAACAAAAGGGTCGGGTGCGAGCCAGTCACATCCACCAAATCGGGATATCCATTCCCAAGTTGTATGGCGGCAACTCGAAGGTGAGTCTTGTCCGTTTTTCCCTCTGTCAGGATCAACGGCTGACTGGCGGAAAAGAAATTGCGGTAAAGCAAAAACTTTCGGTACTGTTTTTCCTGTGAAGTTAAGCCTTCCAGGCGGTGAGATTTTGTCTTTGTGTGCGCCTGTGCTTCTGGAGATAGGTGTCGCGCATTGGCGGTGGATCGCAAGTCAATCCAATCAATAAAGCCAAGCATGCCCTGCAGTTGACGTAAAGGGTCAACTTGCTTTGTGCGTTTGTTAGCAATGCGGTGTACACGGGCAGGTTGCATTTCAAACTTACCAGTAGTCACGAGTCTGTCAAGCATCGCGCGAACTGTTTTGCGATATTCCCGTGTGACATTGACTCGTTTGTTGACCACGAGTCCCGTGACTTCTTGGCGATTTTTGAAGTATTGAAGCCGAGTTTTTTTGGGGTTTTCGACAAACCCAGCTTTCGCTACGGCTTCGCGAATTTTGTCGCCCAAGACCCAATCGTGCGTCGTATTGGTTGCAAGTTTTGCAAGCTGTTCAGGAAAATCAGCTTTGTTGGTTGAAAACGTAATGTCGTCGGCAAAGCGCGTGTAATTGCAGCCATACCTCTTGGCCAAGTCCACAAGCTTCAAGTCAAGTGGTCGACCAACTATGTTTGAAATGATCGGTGATGTAGGTGCGCCTTGTGGCAGTGCATTCTTGTAGCAAGAAATTTGCGCAATCAGTGTTGCTACTGTTGGATGCAATAAAAAATTTCGATCCTTTATCAGAATACCGCGAACACGTCCAAAATTAATGGTGCCGAAGAAATCGTGAAGATCAAGATTCAAAACCCATCGCTTGTTTCGATGGTTCTTGGCATTTGTGGCGATTGATCTTCCTTTAACGAAGCCATGCACGAACGGAGTTTTTCGCTCTCCGGTGGCCTCCACTTCTAAAAGGCAATTTGCCAGCAAATCTGCTAAATTTTTTTGCAGTCTTTTTAGTCTTTCCGTTGGTGCCGAAATCGTTCGTTTTCCACCGGATTGCTTAGAAATTTCAAACTCAGTGAATTTTTGCGCGTCGGTGAGTTTGAAAAGAATGTAGGTAATGGCTTGCGGCTTGAAATTGACTAGTTGCGCGAGGTCATCAAGGCAGGTCGCTTTACGAAGGCGGTCAAGCTGCGACATTGTCAGATTCAGTCACAAGTGAAAGTGGCCCCCAGAAACTCTTATGCAAAGCAAGAGGAAGCACTGAGGGTACAGCGCAAGGCAGATAGAGCGCAATGGCTCTACCCGTTTCGGCCATGCCGCCGAAACAGCGGCAAAAATCTATCTGGGGGCCGGTGTTCATTCTAGTTTATCGATTCTGCTAGGTAAAAGAGGAGGTCTAACTTCATTGGATCGGCATTCAAACGGCGTGCTCAAAAAGACGTTTTCACCCTGTACCGCTCCGACAGCTTATCCATCGCCGCTTGAATGTGCGCGCCATTCTGGTGGCTGTAGCGTTCGACCATGCTCAGGTTCTTGTGGCCGCTGATCCGCTTCACTGTGGGCAGGTCCACACCGGCCTGCACCAGGTGCGTGATCGCGGTATGGCGCAGCGTGTGGCGCACCACCTGTTTGACATCCAGCCCCGCCGCCAGCACGCAACGGCGAAATGGTTTGTCCAGATTGACCGTGCGCCCGTCCTTGGCTGCCGGTGATGGAAATAGCCATTGTTCGCCGGGTCGCAAGGTGGCGACGTAGGCAGCAAGGTATTCACCAAGGTCGGCGGTAATGGGTTGCTCACGCGCCCCGGCCTTGGCCTTGGGGATGTAGATGACAAGCTGTTGCAGATTGATGTCTTTGCGCTGAATGCTCAGGATTTCCGTTTTGCGCATCGAGGTATCGAGCCCGATCTTGATGAAGGGATGAATCTGGCGGTTCTGATCACCTTCGGCCATTTTCAGCAGCCGCTCGATTTGCTCCACCGTCAAATAGGTGATGCGCCCCGAGTGCTCTTTTAGGCGTTTGATGGTGGCGGGCCTGTGATCAACCCATCCCCACTCCACAGCCTTGCTGAACAGGTGCGACAGCGCCGCCAGTTCGCGGTTGATCGTGGCGGGTTTGGTTTCGCCGCCGACGGATGGTTTACCGCCTGGCCCATTGGGGCGCACAACCAATTCGCTGCCGCGCTGTTTCTTGTACCGCTCCACGTCAAACGTGGTGATCTTGGCAAGCTGCGTGTCACCGAAAAACGGTGTCAGGTGCACGTTCAGGCGGTAGCCCTTCATGGGCAGGTCTTTGCCGTCTTCCTGTACCAGTTTGGCAAGGTATTGGCTTGCTGCCTCGCTGAACGTCAGCGCCAGCTTGCGGCCCTTGGGCAGGTTCAGGCGACCAGCCTTCGCATCCTGGCGCGCCTTGTCGATAAATTCCTCTGCCTGTGTGCGCGTGGTGCCGTCCGATTCGCGCCCAATGACGCGGTGAATACGCTGACCATCAACCATGACGTTGACACTGAACACGCCGTCGCTGTTGGCCTGGCGCTCAAAGGTAATGCCGTGCTCGTTGAGCTTGTCGCCAGCAGCAAGCTTGCGCATGGCTGGGCGGGTGAGTTTTGTGAAAGTTTTAGACATGATTTTTTCCCTGGCTTAGAACGGAATGTCATCGTCCATGTCGTCAAAGCTGGGCGTAGGTTTGGGCTTTGCTGGCGCAGCTACTGGTGGCGGTCTGGTTGGCGCAGATACAGGAGCGGGTCGTGCTGGGGCTGGCTGGGCAGTAGGCAAGCTGGGCGCACCACCTTTGTAAATCGTGCTGATGTTTGCTTGCGTGGCGCTGACCCATTTACGCCCCGCCTCAGGGCCACCTTCATGGGCAACCAACAGTGAAGCCCAAGCCCGGCGCAACACCGGAAATACAACGTCTTCTAGCTTCGCCCAATCCCAAGTGCGATTGCCGTTATTGCGCTGCATGGCTGGGGACAGAAGCTGGCTATCGGTAAGCAACTTCCAACGCTCTTGCTCCTCGTGCGTTAGCAATTCGGGGAAATGAATCGCCAAACGGGCAAACCGCTCTGATTCGTCAACATCCCACAGGTTCTTTTCCATGTCCTTTAGCGAGACTGAGTCGTCACCGTTGTAGCCTGAACCCTCACGCAACGTCAGTTCACCGAAGCTCTGCTGTACCGCCCATTCAATGAAGCTTGAAAGCGTGCGCCGCTGCTTGCGCGCTGCCAAGTCCGCCAGGTAATTGAGTTGCGCGTCCATCCGTACTGTGACGATCACAGAACGGGCCAATTTGCCGCCACCACCCTTGCGTTTGCTTTCCGGTTTTTCGGTTGCCATGTCGTGTCCTTTGGTTCAAAGGTTCTATTACCTTCTGCGAAAGTCTATCACTACAATAGTTCTTTGACAATCTACTATTTAATAAATTATTCTCGTAGTGTCTTAACTTACACATCAGCAAATCATGACGCAACCTCAAATCAAATCCATCGAAGTAGTCACTTACCCAGATGGCCGTATGGATACGTGCAATACCTCGAGGTACACCGGCCTTTCTGACAAGACTTTGGCCATGATGCGCTGCAACGGCAATGGTCCAAAGTTCATCAAACGTGGCCGCGTCTTCTACTTTCAGTCCGATGTTGATGCCTGGATGAACGCCAATGGCCGCATGACCAGCACCGCCCAAGCCAAACACGCAGCGTCCTAACTGGCTCCGGCGGACCCAAAGGGAGCACACCATGAACGACCTGATCGACCAATTCAGGCAGGCCATTGCAGCGGCGGGACTGACACCACCGACTGAAATCATTGACGACGGCGTAATCCACCGTTTCAGCACCAACGGCAAACCCACCCACAAAAATGGCTGGTACATGCTGCACACCGACGGCATCGCCGCAGGGGCGTTTGGCGACTGGCGCGAGGGCTTTACGCAAAACTGGTGCAGCAAGACCGACACGTCCATGACCGAAGCGGAACGGGTTGCCCACCGTGAGCGCGTCAAGGCCATGCAGCGCCAGCGTGAAGACGACCTGGCACAGCGCCAGCAATTGGCAGCAGCCGACGCACTCAAGCGCTGGACGGCAGCCACGCTTTGCACCCAGCACGACTATCTGACCCGCAAGGGCATCCAGCCCCATGGCGCAAAGATCGAGGGTGACAAGCTGTTGATCCCGATGCGTGACACGGCGGGCACGGTGCACAGCTTGCAGACCATCGCACCGGACGGCACCAAGATGTTTATGTCGGGCGGCAGGGTCAAAGGTTGCTATTTCGGTATCGGCAAACCCAAGGGCGCGCTGATCGTGTGCGAGGGGATTGCCACCGGCGCAAGCATCCACGAATGCACCGGCCACGCCGTCGCGGTCGCCTTCAATGCCGGAAATCTTGAGGCGGTCGCCGTGGCACTGCGCAGCAAGTACCCCGCTCTCAAAATCATCATCGCCGCTGATGACGACCACCAGACCCCCGGCAACCCTGGCATGACCAAAGCCACGGCAGCGGTGCAGGCAACGGGGGCCACCCTTGCAGTCCCCGTATTTAAGGCGGCTGCATGAACAACATGACCGACTTCAACGATTTACACCTATTGGCGGGGCCAGACGCGGTAAAGGAGTGCATTGATACCGCTATTAATTCGGTAGCTGCTAACGCACATTCCACGGGGGCTACAGTCCAATTAGGCATATGGCCAGCGCCCAAGGAGATAAAAACTGATCTTCCCCTTGCTCCAGCCTTCGACGCGAAGACTCTACTGCCCGCAACGCTGGCCGACTTTGTGCTGGACGAGGCCGACCGCATGCCTTGTTCGCCGGACTACATCGCGGCGGCGCTTGTTGTCTGCCTGGGCTCGGTCATTGGTGCGCGCTGCGGCATCAAGCCAAAACGTAAAGATGACTGGATCGTGACCCCGAATTTGTTTGGCGGCATTGTGGGTGACCCGTCTTCCAAGAAGTCGCCCGCCCTGGGCACGGTGACGCGCTTTCTTGACCGGCTGGAGGCCAAAGAAGCCGAAAAGCTGGAGGATGCCAAGAAAATATTTGAAGCAGAAAAGGCAGCTTTCGAGGCGCATCAAGCTGCCGTCAAAAATAGCATGAAGACGGCGGCAAAGGGCAAAGGCGACCACCTCAAAATGAATGCCGCCATTGCGGACTTGCAAGACCTTCAAGCCCCGGAAGAACCCAAAGAACGGCGCTTCAAATCGAACGACTCCACCGTGGAGAAGCTGGGCGACTTGCTGGTGCACAACCCGCAGGGAATGCTGGTCTATCGGGATGAGTTGATCGGCCTGCTTGCCTCCTGGGAAAAAGAAGGCAAAGAAGGCGACAAAGCTTTCTATCTGGAGGGCTGGAACGGCACCGCCAGCTTCAACATTGACCGCATCGGGCGTGGCAGCCTGCACATCAAAAACCTGTGCATCTCGGTGTTTGGCGGCATTCAGCCGGAATTGCTCGAACGCTATCTCGCCGGTATCGCCAATTCGCTGGATAACGATGGTCGCATTCAGCGGTTTCAGGTGATGGTGTACCCCAACGCCGTCGCATGGGAATGGCACGACCGCTACCCGGTCAAGGGCGCACGCGAGGCCGTGCGTGATCTGTTTGACCGGCTGGCCGTGTTCGACCCGGTGCAGGACGGCGCAGCACCCCATGACGATTTTGTGAAGCTGCCGCACTTCTGGTTTGACGACGCGGCGCAAGACATCTTTGTGGAGTGGTGCACCGAGCTGCATACGGTGCATATCGCCAACGAGCAAAACCCACTGATGCAGCAGCATTTCGGCAAGTTTGAAAAACTGTTCTGTTCCATCGCGCTGATCCTGCACTTGGCCGAAGGCTCTATCGGCCCGGTGACGGCCACCAGCGCATTCCGCGCAGCCGCCTGGTGCGAGTACCTGACCGGCCACGCACGGCGCGTCTATGGCCTGGTGGAGGCCGCCAAAGTGACGACTGCCCGCACGGTCAGCCGCCGACTGGCTGAGGGCAAGTTGGATGACGGCTTCACTGTGCGCGACATGGTGCGCAAGCAATGGTCTGGTATCACCACTGCTATGCAGGCAGAAACCGCCTTGGCCATCTTGGAGGAAAACGGCCATGTGCAAAGTCAGGACGGCATCAACCCCCTGGGCCGTCCGACTGTCCGCTACTACGTCAACCCGCAAATCAAGAAGGTGGCGAAATGATCACCTGGGCCGAGCGTGCAAAAGCTGCAATTTCACAAAAGGGCCAGAGCGCTACTGCCAAAACTGACGAAACCGCTGTTTCGAGACTGGTGGCAGTTTCGTCAGTACCTACCGAGGCCATTTCTGCATTGCCAGAGCGACTTTCGTCAGTTTTGGCAGTGCCCTCCCCCGCCGTATTTGAAAAACCTGATGACTGGCACACACTGGACGCGGCCTATCTGGCGCACCACTTCAACTGCCCCGCCTGTATCGCCGCCGGGCGTGGCAGCCGGTATGGTTTGCGCTGTGGCGCCGGGGCGGCATTGTGGCGCGTGTATGCGCAAGTTGATCCTGATTAAAGATGTCGGAATGTGCGCTCTATGTGCCATTACTGATTATTCAACCAGTACTGTATTTAATGTCAGTTATCGGGATAATTAGGGAATACAATTGCCCAAAATGTCCACAAAAACACCCAGCGAGACCACTATGAACACTGAAACCTCTAGCGCCGTTTACTATCTGGAGCAAGTCTGCGCCCGCTACAAAATTGGCGAAGTTGCCGGGATGCTGGGCAAAGCGCCCAAGACAATAACGCGGTGGCGCACAGGCGAAACACCACCACCACCCTATCTGGTTCCGGCGCTTCAGCAAATGCTGAATTTCGGGCGCAAGGCACCAGGGGGCGGAGACTTCACTTTTATTGACCTGTTCGCCGGAATTGGCGGTGTGAGACTCGGTTTTCAGGCCAATGGTGGACGCTGTATCTTTACGTCCGAGTGGAATACTTGGTCGCAAAAGACCTACGTGGAGAATTTTGGCGATGACCACCCCATCGTGGGCGACATCGTTCCTTATGAGGCGAGCGACATTCCTGATCACGATGTTTTACTGGCCGGATTTCCATGCCAACCATTCAGCATCGCCGGTGTCAGCAAAAAAAATGCATTGGGCCGTCCGCACGGGTTTGAATGCACGACACAGGGAACCCTGTTTTTTGACGTTGCACGCATCATCGAAACAAAGCAGCCCAAAGCGTTCTTGCTGGAAAACGTCAAGAACCTTCTGTCCCACGACAAGGGCAATACGTTCCGGGTCATATTGCAGGTACTACGTCAAGAACTTGGCTACGACGTTCACTACAAAGTCATTGACGGACAACATTTCATTCCTCAGCATCGCGAGCGAATTTTGATCGTCGGTTTTCGCGAAAAGACCAATTTTTCATGGGACAACATTCAACTGCCGACGACAGCGCCGAAGCTAAAAACCATCTTCCACCCGGAGAACGGCAGCGAAGTTGCAGAAGAACCCTACACGACGGGTGCTAAAGCCAAAGTCCACTCGAAGTACGTCTTGACAGACAGGCTTTGGGCCTACCTCCAGGCTTATGCAGAAAAGCACCGCGCCGCCGGTAACGGGTTTGGTTTCGGGCTGGTGACACCGGACAGCGTTGCGCGCACGCTATCTGCCCGCTACTACAAGGATGGCTCTGAAATTCTTGTGTCCCGCGGAACCGGGAAAAATCCACGTCGACTGACACCGCGCGAATGCGCGCGACTGATGGGGTTCCCTGACACCTTCAAAATCCCGGTGTCCGACACACAAGCCTATCGGCAGTTCGGAAATTCGGTGATCGTGCCGGTAATGCAGGAAGTTGCCCGGATCATGCGGCCGCATGTTCTTGCTCTCAAGGAAGCGGAGAAAGCCGCTACTTTGCAAACTGCGCTTGTCGCATAAATGGCTGACGTTGTAGACACCCGGACGCGAAGCCGGATGATGTCCGGCATCAAGAGCAAAAATACGCAGCCAGAGATCAAGGTGCGGAGTGGTCTGCACAGGCGTGGTTTCCGATTTCGATTGCACGACCGGCGTGTGGCTGGCACCCCTGATTTGCTGCTCCCGAAATATTCAGCCGTGATTTTTGTGCACGGCTGTTTCTGGCATGGGCATGAATGCGCATGGTTCAAGTTGCCGAAAACTCGCACCGAATTTTGGAGCGCAAAAATTCAACGTAATCAGGCCAATGACAATCGGAATATGGCCAGTTTGCGGGAGGCCGGTTGGCGTGTGTGTGTTGTTTGGGAGTGTGCATTGCGCACGGGTGAGGAAAATTGTGAAGCAGCGTTGAACAAGGTGGCCCGTTGGCTCCCAAGCCGTTCCGCTCTATTGGAGATCAGGGCATGAAAAAAGGTTACCTGTCGCAATACTTTGACGGCGTTGCCATCAAAGCGCTCAGTGCTGTGGAAGCGGATCAGACACGATCAAACCAGCATGAATACAACGCCGTTCGGAGCATGCTCGAATTCATGGGCCGTCCAAGCGAGCCAACGCGGCTTGATGCCCGTTTTCTGTATATGAATGATGATGAACCCGATCCCATTGCTGAAGATGCATTTCTGACGCTCTACGACAGCCGAAAGGGTCAGTCCCATCGCAGCTCGGAGTATCGTTTCTACTTCCCCACCACCAATGTGTCTTTGAATGCCGCCGAGGGTGACCTGTTGGTCATCGCCAAGCGCAGGGACGGTGGATTGCTGGTCATCGTGGCCGAAAAAAGCAGCACGATAGAAAAGCAAATTCGCTGGCTTTTTGGTTTGTCGGAATCGGACCATCCCGGCTTCTCAGTGAAGTCGGAACTTGAAACTGAACAGGACAGAATTGGTTTCGCCGCCCGCGTTGTTCTTGAACAGATCGGCATTGAGACTGACGAAGAAGCGCCAAACTACCTCGACCAGATGCTGGAGAAATTTGGCGGCGGCTTCCCGAAAACAAACGATTTTTCCGCCTACGCACGTTCAACCGTGCCAGACGTATTGGCCCTTGATGCCCCCGACGCGGCGTTACTGGCATGGATGGATCGCGAAGAAATTCTTTTCCGCACACTGGAAAAACACCTCCTTTCCGAGAAATTGCAGTCGCTATTTCACGAGGGAACAATTGATCCCGACCCAGTAATGCAAATCGCCATGAGTGCATTCCAGCGGCGTAAATCTCGCGCCGGTAACGCTTTGGAAAACCACCTTGAACAAGTCTTCACGGCACATGGCGTGACCTACTCACGGACGGCGGTCACCGAGAGAAAACTGAAGCCGGACTTCATATTCCCAAGCATCGAACACTACCGCGACGCAACTTTCCCGGACGCGCGATTGACAATGCTGGCATCCAAAACCACCAGCAAAGATCGGTGGCGGCAAATTCTCAATGAGGCCGTTCGCATTCCGCTCAAACACCTGATTACGCTGGAGCCCAGCATCAGCTTGAACCAGACCAATGAAATGCAATCCGAGCGGGTGCAACTGGTAATCCCGGCTGCATTGCATGAGACGTACACCACGGGTCAGCGCACCTGGCTTATGGATGTAGAAGGATTCTTGACGTTGGCGCAGGGCAGGCAAACTGCTTAATTATTTGGATGATTTCATCCGCTAGTCCGCGTAGAACGTGCGGTAGAAGCTATTAAATAGATAGCTGATGCAGCCACGTTCACACCTGAAAAGTAAGCCAGCGGTCACGCTGGCTTACAGGCCGTTAGGCCTGTAGCCCCCGTATTCCGTGCATGACCAGCTACCAAACTTGTAGCAAAACCCAACAACCAAGGCACGCGGGCTGAGGGAGCCCCCACGGGCGGACGGGCAGACCAGCGCGCAGGGCGGATGCCGCGCAGCGGCGAAGCACAAGGGTGGGCGGGGGCACACACTCAATGACTGGCCGCAGGCCACTGACCAGCAACACAGCGCGCAGCGCCTGACCAATGCCACGGTGCCACGACAACCACAAGGGCGCGCAGACGGCGGCGCGTAGGGCGTGCCAACGACCGGGAAGCGCCGACGGCTGTGCGACCGACTCCAGCGAAGGCCACTTTGCATAACGCCTGTTGCCTTCACCCGAAAGGGCGCGAAGCGGTGACCGGCACCAAGCGGAGCTTTAGCGTAGCGACTGGCGGGCACTGAGGGCAATGCGGCGTTATGTAAAAGCGAAGCGGGTGGCCGTAGCGGGCGTGTGCCACAACTGCCACGAACACGGCGGCAAGGCCGAGCCGCAGGCGACGGCTGATCCAGCACGATGCGCCAGCGAGCCGAGGCCATATCTGCGCTACAGCGCACTGACCAACACTTGCGAAGCACTGGCGATGTACCTCCCCAGCACCTGTGCGGGGCGCACCAGCGCCGCGCGCACTGACTGACACAACAGCGCTGGCAAAACGAAAGCGGTGATGCTGGGTGGACTGGCCCACAGCGCGCAGCGCAGTTCAATCAAAAAACAGGCCGCCCAGCATGGCCGCGCTGCTCGCCAACGCCACGCGACAGCTTCGTGGTGCCTGGCCATTGCGGTACTCCGCATTGGCCACTGACCAAAGCTACAGACTCACGCGATACAAAAGCGGTGATGTTGGGTGCGCTGCCACCAGCGCAAAGCGCCATTCAGCAGGCAGCGCGCCCGGCATGACCGCGCTGGTGGAGGTCACAGACACATATCGAGCGCCGAAGGGTCGTCACTGTCTGCCGCCGTCGCGGTAGCTGATCAAACCCTTGCGCAGCACTTTTTATATGCCAAATAGGCCGCTAGCCCTCGTAGAACGTGCGTAAGCAGCTATTAATTAAATAGCAGATGGATAGTCCACGCCGTCAAAAATGGAGAGTAGTCTCGCGTCCTGTCCGCCGCTTCACACCTATATCGCCCAGCAAGCAAGCCAAATCTCGGTGTAATTCCTGTGTAATCAGGCAGAGAAAATTACACAAAACGCGGGAACCGCATGGAATGTCCAAAATCACCCAAATCGAAAAACCGTAGGAAAATCAGCAACTTAGGACGTTTCGAGAATCGGATAGAATTCGGCATACGCCTCGATCTGAAGACTGTTAATCCGTAGGTCCCTGGTTCGAGCCCAGGTCGAGGAGCCAAGAACAAGAAACGAATCAAGCACTTAGCCCTTTGGGTTAGGTGCTTTTTTCATGTCTGGGCTGCTCCGTGGCAACTCATTGGGTTCTGCATTGGTTCGGTGGCGGGGGGCGGTGAATGTCAAGCTAGTTGTCGCCTGTGAGGCTGAATTTACGCGACTTCTTTGAATTTCGGAGCTTCGTTGAATCCACTGT
>NZ_DHXT01000048.1:4435-7074 GCF_002413825.1 Rhodoferax sp. UBA5149 | reverse complement strand
GATAGGGCAGGCCGGTGGCTAGTAGGGAGCTAGCGCCGGGCAACGGAACCGACTTCATCTGCGAGCTTGCGTGAATCCGATCAACAGCTTGTCGAAAGGACGGCCGCCGAGTGTGGTGGCAATATTGCCAAAACTACGCGAACACTTGGGGGCCTCGCGTGGTCTCGTCTATCGTCACCTGAATCGCAGGGCAAAGATAAGATAAGTGATGGGCCCCGCGCCCCAGGCAACTAACAATCAGGCGATGGCATGGGCGCGAGAAAAGTGGCTGTCAAGCAAGGCATTGACCAGCGCTGCGTTCTCCAGTGCCACGGAGTGCCCGGCCTTGGGCACCCTTTTCATGCGACCATCCGTGACGGCATCCGCGATGTTTTGCGCGAGTGGCACGGTGTAGGCGTGGTCTTCCTCGCCGGCGATGGCCAGCATGGGAATCCGGCTCCCCTTCAGTTCATTCAAAATACCCTTGCGATGCACGACCTGGTAGGCTGAATCGCCGATGCTGGTGCCAAGTTGCGACATGTACGTGCGCCAGTAACCGAGCTCATTGGCAAAGTTAGGGTCGCTCAGCGATGCGTCGCCAAACATCACATACAGCAGCGTGTCGACCAGCGGAGCGCCACCGACTTTTTGCAGGTTGTCGACAATCGGCTGAAACTCGGCGACTTTGTACTCCGCCTCGCCGGAGCTGCCGAGGACGGCGCAGGAGGCAATCAGGTCTGGCCGACGCGCCGCCAGACGCAGTGCAATAAAACCGCCAAGGGAATTGCCAACGATGTGGCACTTGCCCAACCCCAGTGCTTCGATCAGTGCGGTCGCATCATCGGCCAGCGTATCGGTATCTTGCTTGTCAAGGGTCGCGGTGGCGCTCCTTCCCTGGCCACGGTGGTCGTAGCGGATGACCCGGTAATTTTTGCTGAAATGAGCAGCCTGTTTGTAGAACATGTGGGAGTTGAAAAACAGCGAGTGACTGAACACGATCGCGGGTGCATCGCGTGGGCCTTCGTCTTCATAGTACAGCTCGGTACCGTTAACCTGGATTTTGGGCATGCTTGTCTCCTTGTTATTGAACTTGTTACGCCGGGAATAGATCCGTAGCTTGCTGCGGACGGCACTTGCATCTGCAACGCCAGCAAGGAACCGTGCCTCAAGCCACCGGGCGTCACAGGCGACTCTTTCGAGTCGTTCGACTCTAGACATCAAGCGATACAGCGTCTATCGCGAACATTCGCGCTTGTCTGAAGAAAGGCATTGAAATCGTAAATCGGCAGTGCCTTGATCAGGCCGCCAGTCAGTCGTCCCGGGGTTCGTCAACCGGGCGGTCTGGCGGGGTTTGCTCGGGGCGGCGGCGGTCATAGATCGCCTCATCGGGGGACGGGTACTTGTTCTTGCGGCGGCGGCGACGCGCCATCGTGCCGAGGAGGGCAATAAATGCCAGCAGCATGAGCCCGTAGGTATCGGGCTCTGGCACAGCGGTCAGAACCCCAAATAGCCCATCGCTTTCCCCTTCGGGGCCCGCTGTGAAGTACAGCCACTGGCTGCTCCCGGCAGAGCCGTCATTGCCGGGAGACAGGGCCCACAGCCCATCAATGGAAAGCGGTTGATTGCTGGCGTCGAGAATCTGCCCCAGGTAGCTGTCATCCAACGGGTTGAACGCGCTGATGCGGCCGTCTCCGAAGTTGCCCACCAGCAAGGCACCCGCCAGGTCGCCGAAGCTGCTCGGCGCGATCGCCAGACCCCAGGGGGCATTCAGACTTCCGGCGGTGGCGACCCGGCCGATCAGGTTGCCGTTCAGGTCGAAGCGGTTGACAATGCCCAGCCCGGCGCCTGCCATCTCGTCCTGCTGGCTGGCGTCCTGTGCGGCATAGCTCACATACAGAATGCCGCCCAGGTTCTGCACGTTGAACGGCGCGTAACCAGCGGGCAGGTTCGGATCCGCGAACGCCCCGCTCAGCGCAGGTGCAAGGGCGCTGCCCTTGAGCACATCGATGCTGCCGGCCCGGAAGTTGGCGGCGTACAGGTAGCTGCTACCGGCGACCGTGCCAAGGGCCGCGCCCTTATAGATATTGGCCGCTGACGCGGGAACCAGTGTTTCGGCGCTGGTGCCCAACCCGCCGCGCCAGCCAGAGACGGTACCGTCCTCGCTGGTGAAAAGAAACACATCACCATTGAAGGCCGCCGCCGCCGCACCGCTATTGAAAACCTGGCCCGTGACGCTGCCGGTGCCCGGGATCGAAACGACCAGCCCCACCTGGTTGGTGAGTTGGGTCGATGGGTTCACCGAATACAGGTCCACGGTCCCGGTCCCGTTCGAGGAAACCCAAAAAGGACCGGTAGGCGAATAGGAGAGCCCCCAGGCGTTCTTGAGTCCTGGGTCGGTGATCTGCGCGGGGTGCGCGCCCTGATCGTTGGTCACCAGGTTGGTGACGGTGTACAGGGGCGCCGCCATGACAACCGAAAGGCAACTCAAGACGGCACACAATCCCAGCGCGCCTACCGATCGGGCACGGGAAAATAGGGATCTATTCATGACCATCCTTGCAACTAGCGACGCAAACTTGCGCTTGATATTTTTGCAAAGCAATAAGAGGGCCACGCTGCGGAAGGAAGTTGCTTAATCTATATAAATCAATGAGTTAAGA
>NZ_DHXT01000048.1:0-4181 GCF_002413825.1 Rhodoferax sp. UBA5149 | reverse complement strand
ACGCCGCATCGGGCGGACGGGTGCGCGCATGTCTTCTACGCGACAGCGGTGGCGGCATGGCCCGCGCGGCTCACCGGGTTGGCTGGCTTGCGTCGGGCGGAAAGATCTGCGCCAGCGCCGCCAACTTGATCACTCGCTTGAGTATCTTGCCCGAGGGTGTGCGCGGCAGCGGGCCAGCGGTCTTGACGATGTAGCGCGGCAGCTCGAAGCGCGCCAGGTGATCCACCAGGAAGACGCGCAGCGCCTCGACATCCAGCGATTCGTCGGCATATACCGTGGCGCCCACCTCCTCGCCCAGGCGCTCATCGGGCACGGCATAGACCGCCGCCTCGTGCACCTGCGGGTGCAACAGGAGCGCCGCCTCCACCTGGCCGCAACCGATGTTCTCGCCACCGCGGATGATCAGGTCCTTGATGCGGTCGACGATGTAGAGAAAGCCCTCGTCGTCGATGTAGGCCACATCGCCGGTGCGAAACCAGCCCTCGACAAAACTCTGGGCATTGGCCTCGGGCCGGTTCCAGTAGCCGGCAAACACCGAGGTGCCGCGCACCAGCAACTCGCCGCGCTGGCCGGCCGGTAGGCCGATGCCCAGCTCATCGACGACCTTGATTTGCAGCACCAGCGAACATCGGCCCGAGCTGGCGGGGCGGGCCAGGTAGTCCTCACCGCCCACACCGGTGCCGATGGCGCTGGTTTCGGTCATGCCCCAGCCGATGTTGGGCAGCGCATTGGGAAAGCTCGAACGGATCTGCCGCACCTGCTCGGGCGCGCGCGCCGCGCCGCCGCCGCCCACCACCACCAGCGAGCTCAAGTCGTGGCGATTGGCCTGCGCCACCCGCACCAGATCGCCGGTCATGGCCGCTGGCGCCGTGATCGTGGTCAGCCGCTCGCGTTCCACCAGGGCCGCGCAGGCCTCTGGATCCCAGCGGTACATGCAGGCCATGCGACGCTGCGTGCGGTAGCTCGACAGGTAGGACGCATGCAAGCCCGAAACATGGAACAGCGGCACCGCCAACAAAGTGCCAGGCTGCTCGGCCGCAGGCTCAGCCTCGATGCCCGCCACCAGCGCGGCGATGCCGGCATCCAGCTCCCACGACAGCAGCGCCGCCAGGATGTTGCGGTGGCTGGACGGCACGCCCTTGGGATGGCCGGTGGAGCCCGAGGTGTAGAGCATGGTGGCCAGGTCGTCGGGCGCGATGTTGGCCGGCGGCATGGGCACCTCGCCCAGTGCGTCGGTCAGGTCTTTCAGCACACGGGCACCGGCACCCGGCTGGGTGGTGCGCACCGCCAGCACCTGCAGGCCCGGTAACGCCGGCCCCTGCGCCAGCCGCTCCAGCCGTTCGGGATCGGCCAGCAGCACCTTCGCGCCACTGTCTTGCAGGGCGTAGGCCATCTCGTCGGCCTGCCAGTGGGCGTTCATGGCCACGGCGATGGCACCCACCGAGGTGATGGCGGTGAAGGCGAGCACCCATTCGGGATAGTTGCGCATCGCGATGGCCACCCGGTCGCCCGGCGCCACGCCGCACTGGTGCACCAGCACATGGCCCACGCGCGACGCGGCATGCCAGGCCTGCGCGAAGGTGTAGCGCTCGTCCTCGTAGCTGATGAAGGGCAGGTCGGAGGCCGTCGATTCGAACAGCGCACGCAGCGAGGCGGGCGCGTTCTGGAACATCCGCATGCTGTGCCCCTGCACCGGCACATCCACCAGCTCATGTGGCTGGCCCTGGGCGGTGAGGGTCTCGATCGCCTGTTGTCGGGTGATAGGGGTCATCTCGGTCGGTGGTGTGGTGTTTGACGGGGCGGTGGGGGCCGACACGCGGCCTGCGGCGGGTGCGGCCGGGCGAAGCTCAGCGCCCCTTGAACACCGGCTCGCGCTTGTCGACAAAGGCCTGTGCGGCCTCGCGGTGATCTTCGGTCTGGCCGCAGTGGATGTGGTGGGTGGCCTCCAGATCCAGGCAATCATCCACCTCGCCGGCCATCGCCCGGTTGAGGTTTTCTTTCATGTAGCGGTAGGCCACGCTGGGGCCGCTGGCCAGGCGCAGCGCGATCTCGCGGGTCTTGGCGACCAGCTCCTCGGGCCCGCACACCCAGTTGGTCAAGCCCAGGCGCAGGGCCTCGTCGGCGCTCACCCGGTCCGACAGAAAGTAGAGCTCGCGCGCCTTGGCCGAACCCACCAGCTGAGTGAGAAAGTAGCTGCCGCCGTAGTCGCCTGAAAATCCCACCCGCGCAAATGCGGTGGTGAGAATGGCGCTGCTGGCCATGATGCGCAGGTCACAGGCCAGCGCGAGCGACAGGCCCGCACCGGCCGCTGGACCTGGCAGCGCCGCGATGGTTGGCTTGGGCAGCTTGAACAGCTTGCCGGCGGTGGCCCGCTGGTTGCTGCGTTGGCGGTGGATGGCCTCGTCGATGGTGAGTGCGCCCACCGTGCCGTCGCCGGCTGCGGCCATGCCCTTGACATCGCCGCCGGCGCAAAAACCCTTGCCGGCGCCGGTGAGCACGATGCATTTGACCGCCGGGTCAAACTCGGCCGCCGCCAGCTGCTGCTGCAAGGCCTGGTTCATTGCCTGTGACATCGCGTTGCGGGCATCGGGGCGGTTCAGCGTCAGCGTCAGCACGCCAGCCTCCAGGGTGGCTAGCAGGTCGGGCGTGCCGGTGTCTATCGATGTTGCGGTCATGGCAGTGTGTTCCTAGTGATGGTTGAAATAAGCATTGGACACGACCACCCGGTCGCCCACGCGGGCCTCGAAGATCACCCGGCCCGGGCCATCGTGCCAGCCGACCACGCGCAACGCATCGCCCGGCATCACCGGTGACGAGAAGCGCACCTTGAGCGCTGCAAAACGCGCCGGGTCACCCTCACACAGTGCCCCCAGCAGTATCTGGCCGCAGTGGCCATAGGTGCACAGGCCGTGCAGGATCGGCGCGTCAAAACCGCCAAACCGCGCCGCCGCCGGATCGATGTGCAACGGGTTGTAATCGCCCGACAGGCGGTAAAGCTGGGCCTGGTTGGGCGCAATGTTGGCGACCACATCGATATCGGGTGCGCGGCTGGGCGTGTCGATGCGGGCCGAGCGGCTGTGGCCCCGGCCCTCGAACGGTGCGATGTCGCCCAGCTGCTCTACCCCACGGCGGAACACCCCCGTGAACATGCGCACGCAGGCCACGTCGTTGGCGTCAAGCACCTCGCTTTCGAACTCGACGAACGCGCCGCCTTTGCCCCTCGGGTGCACCGCCAGCAGCCGGGACCGCACCTGCACCGTGCCGGCCAGCGGCAGCGGCGCCAGCAGCTCGATGCAACGTTCGGCATCGATGGTCAGCGGCCCGGGCGATGGTGGCAGCGCAGCGGCATCCAGCACCAGGCCGGCGCCGCCCCAGCGGATGGCAAAGGTCGGGAACACCGCAAACTGGGGATGGCCCTCGTAGACAAAGCGCAAGTCGTGGCAGCCGATGCCCACCGCATACAGCAGCACGTCGCGCTGGGTGTAGGTGATGGGCACCGCACTGCCCCACGGGGCGGGTTGGTGGTCGGTCAGCAGTGCGTCGGGGTGATAGGTGGCCATGGACGATTATGGGCAGGCCGCTTGCCGCTTGACTGTGCCATGCGCGACAGCCGGTTGTGTCGCGTTAGCCATTCTAGGCACCCCGCATCAAGGCCTCGATTTCATCTACCCGCACTGGCACGCCGCGGCTGATCAGCTCACAACCCGTGTCGGTCACGATGGCGTCGTCTTCAATGCGAATGCCGATGTTGTGGAACTGCGCCGGCACCCCGTCAGCCGCTCGCACATAGATGCCGGGCTCAATGGTCAGCACCATGCCGGGTTTCAAAATACGCGCCGGGCGGTCCTTGATGGTTTCACCGCTCAACGGGTCTTTGCGCTCACTCACGGTGCCCACCTCGGACGGTTCGAGGTAGCCGCCGCAGTCGTGCACGTCCATGCCCAGCCAGTGGCCGGTGCGGTGCATGTAGAACTGGAAGTAGGCGCGCTTCTCGATCACGTCGTCCAGCGTCCCCACCTTGTTTTTGTCGAGCAGGCCGACGTCCAGCATGCCCTGCGCCAGCACCTTGACGGTGGCGTCATGCGGGTCGGTGAAGCGGGCGCCGGCTTTTGTCACGGCAATGGCCGCCTCCTGCGAGGCCAGCACCAGTTCGTACAGCGCGCGCTGCGGTCCGGTGAACC
>NZ_DHXT01000179.1:2811-3723 GCF_002413825.1 Rhodoferax sp. UBA5149 | reverse complement strand
GGCCTGATGCGCGAACGGGCCATCTACGCCCACTGCATTCACTTGGATGACGACGACCGCGCCCTGATGCGCGACACCGGAGCCGCCGCCGCCGTCAGTCCGACCAGCAATCTGTTTCTGGGCAGCGGTTTTTTTGACTATGCGGCGGCGGACCGCGTCGGCTTCAAATACGGACTGGCCAGCGACGTCGGTGGGGGAACGAGTTTCAGCCCGTTTCACACCATGCTGGCAGCCTATTACGTGGGCCGGGAAGGGCAGAGTAAAACGGGGCTGTCACTGTCGCCGCAGCACCTCTGGTGGCAGCACACGGCCGGCGCGGCGCAGGCGCTGGGGCTGGACGGTCAAAAGGGCCGCGCGGCGGTGGGTAACTTGCAACCGGGTTGTGAAGCCGACTTCGTGGTGCTCAATCCGCAAGCCACGCCCTTGCTGGCGCGAAGAACCGCGCTCGCCGCGAGCCTGGACGAGCTGCTGTTTGCCATGATTGTGCTGGGGGACGACCGGACCGTCGAGCGGACCGTGATTTCTCAAGCCATTTAGGCCGATGGCCCCCGTATCTATTGCGTTATAAGCTCCTGAAATAATAGCAAAATGGGTGGTTTAACAGGCGAAATTCGCCTGTTTACAATGGGGCCAACCCAGGAGTTCTGTTCCCATGACTATCAAAAGTGACAAATGGATTCGCCACATGGCCGAGACCACCGGCATGATCGAGCCCTTCGAACCCGGTCAGATCCGCGAGCGCGACGGCAACAAAATCATCAGCTATGGCACCAGCAGCTACGGCTACGACATCCGCTGCGCACCCGAGTTCAAGGTCTTCACCAACATTCACAGCACGGTGGTGGACCCGAAGAACTTCGATGAAAAAAGCTTTGTCGATTTCAACGACGACGTCTGCATCATCCCGCCCAA
>NZ_DHXT01000179.1:1139-2735 GCF_002413825.1 Rhodoferax sp. UBA5149 | reverse complement strand
TACGGCTACGACATCCGCTGCGCACCCGAGTTCAAGGTCTTTACCAACATCCACAGCACGGTGGTGGACCCGAAGAACTTCGATGAAAAAAGCTTTGTCGATTTCAACGACGACGTCTGCATCATCCCGCCCAACAGCTTTGCGCTGGCCCGCACCCTGGAGTACTTTCGCATACCACGCAATGTGCTCACCATCTGCCTGGGTAAAAGCACCTACGCCCGCTGCGGCATCATCGTCAACGTCACGCCGTTCGAGCCCGAATGGGAAGGCTATGTGACGCTCGAATTCAGCAACACCACGCCCCTGCCGGCCAAGATTTATGCCGGCGAGGGCTGCGCGCAAGTGCTGTTCTTTGAGAGCGACAAGGACGACGTCTGCGAGACCAGTTACAAAGACCGTGGCGGCAAGTACCAGGGTCAGCGCGGGGTGACGCTGCCGAAGGCTTGATTTTGTAGCGCGACTCGCGCTGCCGCCAGATCCCAGCCGGCCCAGCCGCAGCTTTTGAAGAGCACGGGCCCGCTGCGTGGTGAGAACGGACCCCGCACGATATCGCGCAGCGTGGCAAACTGTGCCACCTCAAGCCGGGCCTGCAGCAGGTCACCCGCCTCATGGCTCGCGTCAGCCGTATCCACGACCACCGTGCCTTGCTCGGCAAAGTGCTGGCAAAGTGAGGCACTCAGTTCCACCATTAGGGGGGTGAACGCACCGACGGCGGCCAGGAAAGTGTCACGGCGCGGCAGCGCGTGCAGCACCACGGCGCTGGCCGGTGTGCAGGTGACCACCAAGGGACAGTCACGCAATACGACGTTGGGGTCGGGCACGACGCTTGCCTTCAAGCCCATGGCCTGGGCCAGTTCGGCCATTGAACGCGCGCCGGTCTCGCTGCGGGACGCGATCAGCACTTCTTTCACACCCAGCCCCTGGGCAAAGGCTTGCAGATGCGCATGGCCTTGCACGCCCGCACCCACGATCAATAGCGGGCCTTGGCGGTTGGGCGCCAGGCGCTGCGCCGCCAACAACGACACAGCCGCCGTGCGCCGGGCCGTGACGGTCGGGCCATCCAGAATCAGCTGGCGCTGCCCGCTCGCAACGTCAAACACCACCACGTCACCCTGAATCGTCGCCCGACCGGTGCCGGCGTTGGCCGGGGTGAATGTGATCAGCTTGATGATGGCGATGTCGCGGTCCAGCGCCGGCATCACAAACAGGCTACCGCCACCGTGAAGTGCTTGCACCATGCGCGCTGGCACCTGAACTGCATCGTCCCGCAGCACCCTCGCAATTTCTTCGGCCAGTGCCGGGTAGGGCAGCGCTGTTGTGGTGGCGTCCGGGGTGAGTAGCTGGTTTAGCATGGGTTTGAGTCGAGGTTACGCTGTTTGGGTGCGGTTCAGACCGGCGGTCAGCTCATTGCGCCAGCCGCAGGCCGCAAGGGATGTAGGCGTCAAAAGGGTCAAAACCCGCGAGGAGAACGGTAGGCATGGGCGCTGAAACATTCTCCCAATTTACCGCATTCAGCCTGCGGGGATGAACGTTCACCAGGAGTCGTGCCATGAAGTGGGAAGGCAATCGCGAATCGGACAATGTCGAAGATCGCCG
>NZ_DHXT01000179.1:0-883 GCF_002413825.1 Rhodoferax sp. UBA5149 | reverse complement strand
ATGGCCAAGTTCGTCTCCACCGTGCTGGCCGACACCGAAGACGTCTGGAAAGATGTGTTCAGCAAGGGTGGTGTCACCTACAGAGAGCCCAAGCTGGTGCTGTTTCGGGGCGCCACCGCCACCGCTTGCGGGCAGGGTCAGTCGGCGATGGGACCGTTTTATTGCCCGGGCGACCAGAAGGTCTACATTGACCTCGGTTTCTACGAAATCCTGAAAAACCGGCTCGGCGCGCCAGGCGACTTCGCCCAGGCCTATGTGATTGCCCACGAAGTCGGCCACCATGTGCAGAATCTGCTGGGCATCAGCGCCAGGATGGACCAGACGCGCGGGCACGTCAGCCAGTCCGAGTACAACGCGCTGAGCGTTCGGCTGGAGTTGCAGGCTGACTGCTTTGCCGGGGTGTGGGCCAACCATGCGCAGGCGGCCCGGCAGTTGCTGGAGCAGGGCGATGTGGAAGAAGCCATGAACGCCGCCGCCAGGATTGGCGACGACGCCTTGCAGCGGTCCAGCGGCCACGCCGTGGTGCCCGAAAGCTTTACCCATGGCACCAGTGCGCAGCGTCAGCGCTGGTTCGATAATGGCCTGAAAAATGGCAGCGTGAAGGCCTGTGACACGTTTTCTGCACGTCAATTGTGATAAGTGGAGGATAATAAGGGTTTGCCCCCAGTCCTTGGGGTGCGCTCAGCTATCGGATTGATAGCATCTGACCTTGGCTATGAATGACCGATTTGAACTCTGATCTAACTCCTGATCTGATCCCCGACGCTTTACCGATGGCGTTTGCCCAGTTGCAACTGGCGGAGCCGCTGGCCCGCGCCGTGGCCGACCTGGGCTACGAGTCCATGACCCCCATCCAGGCGCAAGCCATTCCGATGGTGTTGCA
>NZ_DHXT01000193.1 GCF_002413825.1 Rhodoferax sp. UBA5149 | reverse complement strand
TCCAGCCCGGCCATGCCGCGGAATGTGCGTGGCAAATGCCACGCCATGCAGTGGTATGAGAAATCGGCCAAGGGATGGCCGAGTGTGGACAGCTCCCAGTCCAGCACCGCCAGCGCTTTCGGCTGCGTCGGGTGGAAGATCAGATTGTCGATCCGGAAGTCGCCGTGCACGATGGAACTCAGCCCGTCATCGGCGGGCAGGTTCCGCGGCAGCCAGGCGATCAGCTGGTCCATGGCTTCAATGGGCTCCGTCTCTGACGCGCGGTACTGTTTCGACCAGCGCTCGATCTGGCGTGCGAAATAGTTGCCGGGCTTGCCATAGCCGACCAGCCCCAGCGCCGCAAAATCAACCGTGTGCAGGGCCGCTAGAACGCGATTCATCTCGTCGTAAATAGCCGCGCGCTCATATTTGGAAAAACCCGGCAGGGTAGGGTCCCACAACACGCGTCCCTGCACCATGTCCATCAGGTAGAACGCGCGTCCGATGATGTCTTCGTCTTCACACAGCAGCAGCGGCCTGGCGACCGGCACGGCGCTGCCATGCAAGGCGCTCAGTGCGCGAAACTCGCGTTCGATCGCATGCGCCGAAGGCAGCAGTTTGGCCGCCGGGCCGGGCTTGGCGCGCATCACATAAGTGTGTTGCGGCGTCGTCAGCTTATAGGTTGGGTTGGACTGGCCGCCTTTGAACTGCTCGACGCTGATCGGCCCGGCAAAGCCGGGCAGCTTGCTGCGCAGATAGGCTTCCAGCCTGACGGTGTCGAAGCGGTGTGACTCAGCGATGGCTTTGGTGCCCGAGTTCTGTTCTTCAAACATCAAGACGTATTTCCTGTCAGCGGATGACCATGCCACCATCGGCGACGATGGTCTGGCCGGTGATGTAGTTGCCAGCAGCACCCGCGAGCATCACCGCGATGCCGGCGATGTCGTCGGGTTGGCCGATGCGGCGCAGCGGCAACTGGCTTTGCACCACCTCCAGAACGCGCTGGTCTTCGTGGATGGCCTTGGCGAAGTCGGTCTGGATCACGCCAGGGGCGATGCAATTGACGCGGATATTGTCCGGACCCCATTCCACGGCGAGGTTGCGCGCCACCTGCATGTCGGCGGCCTTGGAGACGCAGTACATGCCAATGCTGGAGGAGCCCTGCAACCCGCCAATTGACGAGATGATGATGATGGCGCCATTCTTTTTGGCGGCCATGTCGGGGCGCACCATCTGGCACAGCCAGTGGTTGGACAGCACGTTGTTGCGCATGATCTTCTCAAACACGTCGTCGCCCATGCCGGTGCTGGGACCGTAGTAGGGGTTGCTCGCGGCGTTGCAGACCAGGATGTCGATGGGGCCAAGCTGGCTGCGGGTTTGCGTCACCAATTGCTCCATCTGTGTCTTATCGGAAATGTTCGCAGGGATCGCAATAGCTTGCCCGCCGCTGGCGCGGATACCGGCGGCCACCGCCTCGCAGGGTTCGGCCTTGCGGCTGGAAATGACGACCTTGGCACCGCAGGCGGCCATGTTTTCTGCAATGGCACGGCCAATGCCGCGGCTCGAACCCGTGATGATGGCAACTTTGCCAGTCAGATCAAATAAGCGCATGATTTTCTTCCTTTCAGATTGCGGTGAGGCCACCATCGACCGGCAGGGCGACACCGGTGGTGAAGCCGGCCGCGTCGCTGCACAGGTACAGCACGGCCGCCGCGATTTCTTCGACCTTGCCGATGCGCCCCACCGGATGCATGGCCAGCGCGAACGCCCCCTTTTTTTGGTCGGCGGCGTGGGCACGTCGGAACATGTCGGTGTCGATCACCGCCGGGCAGACCGCATTGACCCGGATATGCTTCTTGCCATACTCAACCGCCGCCGTCTTGGTCATGCCAATCACCGCATGCTTGGAGGCCGAGTAGATGCCCATTTTGGGTGCCGCGATGAGGCCGGCCACGGAAGCCGTGTTGACGATCGCGCCACCGCCTTGCGCCAGCATCACCGGGATCTGGTGCTTCATGCAGAGCCAGACGCCCTTGACATTGACGTCCATGATGGCATCGAACTCGGCTTCGCTGCCGTCGGCCAATCTGTTTTTTTCAATATCAATGCCGGCATTGTTGAAGGCATAGTCGAGCCTGCCGTAGGTTGCGACGGTGGCGGCCACCAAGGCCTTCACTTCTTCGTCGCGAGAGACATTGCAGCGAACAAAGCTGGCCTCCCCGCCAGCGGCCTTTATCTGGGTCACAGTTTCTTCACCGCCTGGCGTGTCAATGTCGGAGACGACGACCTTCAATCCGCTGGCGGCGAACGCCAGGGCGGTGGCACGGCCAATGCCGTTGCCGGCACCGGTGACGAGGGCGACGTGACCCGAAAATTGTTTCTTCATGTTGATTTTCATTTTTTAAATTTGAGGGTGCTGGAGGCGTTCGTGGTCTATCGGGCAGCCATGGGATCAAAGGCCGTCGTCTCTTCCTGCACGGCGCTGGCGCGTGCCAGGACAAGGGCTTTGATTTTGGGATGCGGAAACACATAGAAACGATTTTCCTCCACGGCCCGCAACGTCATTTCCGCGATTTGTGCCGCAGAAACTTTACCGTTTTGCATGGCGTAGTGGGTCTGTTCCTTGCGCTTTTGTGCGATGTCGGACAGTGGTGCCTCCGAGGCATCCTGCGGACGCAGCGTCTGCGAGTTCTTCAGCATCGGTGTCGGGAAAAATGCCGGGGACACCACAGACACGCCGATGTTTCCCCCGACATCTTTCAAGTCCGCCACCAGTGATTCCGACATGGCCACCACGCCGCATTTGCTGACGTTGTAGATGCCGGCGCCGGGACCGTTCATCCAGCCCGCGGCCGAGGCCGTGTTGACGATGTGCCCTTTCCCCTGCTTGAGCATGCGGGGGACAAAAGCCTTGATGCCCCAGGCAACGCCCAGGAGATTGACGCCGAGCACCCACTGCCAGTCCTTGGCCGTGCTTTCCCAGATCGGGCCAGCAGAGCCGACGCCGGCGTTGTTGAACAGCAGGTGCGTCCCGCCAAAGCGTTCCTGCACGAAGTTCGCCAAAGCCTCGACCTGGTCCAGCTGGCTGACGTCAAGCGGCCAACAGACCGTCTCGATGCCCGGATGCTTTTCCTTGACCAGACGTTCGGTCTCCGCCATGCCGGGCGCATCGACATCGGCCAGCACCAGTTTCATGCCGCGCTGTGCGCAGCACAGGCTGAGTTCGCGCCCCAGGCCGCTGCCGCCGCCGGTGACGACGGCGACTTTTCCATTCAAGTTGTTCAATGTCGGGTTCCTGTTAACGCTTGGCTGCCGCAAGGTAAGGTGCCAGCTCCAGTTTGGCGATGGCGTTGTTGTGCACTTCGTCCGGGCCGTCGGCTGTTCGCAGATGGCGCGCATAAGCGTAGTAAGACGTGAGCAGGAAATCCTGGCTGTAGCCGGCAGCGCCGTGCGCCTGGATCGCCCAGTCAATCACCTTGCAGCAGTTGTTGGGAGCGGCCACCTTGATCATCGCAATTTCCTTGGCGGCAACCTTGTTGCCAACCAGATCCATGCGTTGAGCCGCGTGCAACACCAACAAACGCGTCTGGTCAATCAGTGTGCGGGATTTGGCAATGCGCTCGCGCCACAAACTCTGGTCAGACAATGGTTTGTGAAAAGCGACCCGCGATACCACGCGGCGGCACATCAACTCCAGCGCGGCTTCGGCCATGCCAACGACCCGCATGCAGTGGTGAATGCGTCCAGGTCCAAGGCGACCTTGCGCGATCTCGAAGCCGCGGCCTTCACCGAGCAGAATGTTGCTGGCTGGCACGCGCACGTTCTCAAACAGCACCTCAGGGTGTCCGGCCGGGGGGTCCATAAAGCCGTACAAGGCCATGTCGCGCACGATCGTCACGCCGGGCGTGTCCTTGGGCACCAGAATCATGGATTGCTGGCGATGTCGATTCGCGTTGTCGGGATCGGTCTTGCCCATCAGGATGAAGACCTTGCAGCTTTCGGCCGCGGCACCGGTGATGTACCACTTGCGGCCATTGATGACATAGTCGTCACCGTCGCGCACGATGCGGCATTCGATGTTGGTGGCGTCGGAAGAAGCCACGGCCGGTTCGGTCATCGCAAACGATGAGCGGATTTCACCGGCCAGCAGGGGCTTGAGCCATTTTTCCTTTTGGGCTTCGGTGCCGTAGCGTTCCAGCACTTCCATGTTGCCGGTATCCGGCGCCGAACAGTTGAATACTTCAGCCGCCCAGTATTGGCGTCCCATCATCTCGGCAATCGGCGAATATTCCAGATTGGTCAGGCCATAGCCGTGCCCGGACTCGGGCAGAAACAG
>NZ_DHXT01000006.1:20487-26045 GCF_002413825.1 Rhodoferax sp. UBA5149 | reverse complement strand
GCATGCTTGAGATTGCCGATGTACTGCGGCAGGCGCCGCACCGCCGCCATGATGAGGGCCCAGGTGAGCTCGGCCGGTGCCACGGGCGAGCCCGAACCCTCCGCAACGGCAATACCGCGTTCGGTACACGCGACCACGTCGATATGCGGGCCGACACGCCCGGTTTGCACAATCAGCTTGAGCTTGGGCAGCTTCTCGATCAGCTGGCGTGGCATGTGGGTGCGCTCACGGTTGAGCACAATCACGTCGGCATCTTTGAGTCGCACCGACAACTGTCCCAGTCCCTTGACCGTGTTGGTGTAAACCTTGGCCGGATAGGCTTCCAGCTTGGCTGCGCAGTCGAGCTTTCGAACCGCATCCTGGTAATCATCAAGAATCACAATATTCATATGACGTGATTGTGCCTCGGCATTGACTGTGCGTGGGGCAGCGGATTTTTCTTGACACGGTTAGCATTGTCGCTTTTCAGAATTTTTTGAGGAGTACATCCATGTCAATTTCCATGTCATCTGCCAGTCTGCCAATTTTCACCACCACGCTGGGCAATCTGAGCCATATGCTGGACAAGGCGCAGGTCTTTGTGGATGTCAAGAAATGCGATCCCCTGGCGTTGACGCAGTACCGGCTGGCGCCCGACATGTTGCCTTTGTCCAGACAGGTTCAGATTGCCTGCGATGCCGCCAAGAATGCGATAGCGCGCCTTTCGGGCATGGAGGCGCCCAAGTTTGACGATGTTGAGGTGACACTGGCCGAGCTGAAGGCCCGTATTCAGAAGACGCTGGATTTCCTGGCCTCAGTGTCTGCCGACAAACTGGATGGTACGGAGCAAAAGGAAATCACGTTTCCGGTGGGACGTGATGCCAACCGGACCATGCGGGGCGAGGCCTACTTGAAACACTGGGCTTTGCCGAACATGTTTTTTCATGTGACCACGGCATATGCCATCTTGCGTCATAACGGAGTGGAGTTGGGCAAGAGCGATTACCTGCTGGGCGCCAACGCTTGAGGGCGGGCGGGGCGGTTCAGTGAAGTGCTGCTTCGCGTGCCGCCAGGCGGTCCAACTCGGCGCATACATCTGCCATGCGGCCCGAGATCAGCATGCGCCCGACATTGCCGGAGGCTTGGTCGGCTTCCAGGACGCGCACGATCCGCAAAGGCCTGCGTGTTGAACTGTTGGAAGGATTTTGGTGTTCGGCCCTTGTAAACCGGGAATTGCCAGCTATTGAATGTATAGCAGGTTCGCGGAAACGCTGGTCCAGGCCGACACACGTGGGCCTCCTCTTCGCGGTGGCGGGCAGGAGCCAGCGCCACAAGCCTTGCAGCGGGGCCAAAACGCTGGGAACGGCAAATAGTGCAATGCTCATTTGAAACCTTTCTATGGACGCCTACATCAGCATGGTGTTGCGGATCAATCCCACGGCCAGACCTTCAATTTCAAACGGTTCCCCAGGCTCCACCACGATGGTTTGGTAGTCCGGGTTTTCAGGGTGCAGCTCAATCCGGTCCTTGTTGCGCCGAAAGCGTTTGACGGTCACTTCATCGCCCAAGCGGGCCACCACAATCTGGCCATTCTTGGCATCCTTGGTGGATTGCACGGCCAGCAGATCGCCATCCATGATGCCGACATCGCGCATGGACATGCCGCGCACCTTGAGCAGATAGTCGGGCTTGTGCTGAAAGAGGCTGTTCTCCAGGTAATAGGTCTGGTCGATATGTTCCTGCGCGAGAATCGGGGCGCCCGCTGCGACCCGCCCAATCAGCGGCAAGACCAGCTGGCTCAAACCGGGAAGCGACAGGGAGTATTGCTTGCTGCGAGACTCATTGATGGAACGCAGGGCGTCACTCTTAAGTCGGATACCGCGCGAGGTGCCACTGACCAGTTCGATCACACCTTTACGTGCCAATGCCTGCAAGTGCTCTTCAGCCGCGTTGGCTGACTTGAAACCCAATTCGGTGGCGATCTCAGCCCGGGTGGGTGGCGCACCGGTGCGAGCAATGGCACTCTGGATGAGGTCCAGAATCTGCTGCTGACGGGCTGTGAGTTTGGGGCTTTCAAGCATGGCGACTCCTTTGAAGTACGATCGGTCTTACTGTTGGTCTATACACACTGTCTTGATATCCAGTAGCTGTATTTTTAACCAGTTTTTGAAAGTTTGCAAGCGATGGCCATAAATAATTTTGAAAAAATTGTGTTTCTGGGCACTGGTGGCACGATTGCCGGCACGGCGGCAAGCAGCGCCGACAACATTGCTTACACCGCCGCGCAGGTCGGGGTGAACCAGCTGCTGGACGCTGTGTCAGGCTTGTCGAGGGTGCTCGGCGGCCGGACGTTGGTGACCGAGCAAGTCGCCCAGATCGACAGCAAGGACATGAGTTTTGCCGTGTGGCAGCAGCTGGCATTGCGGGTGAGTCACTACCTGTCGCAGTCGGACGTGAAAGGTATCGTGATCACCCACGGTACCGATACGCTGGAAGAAACCGCTTTTTTCTTACACGCGGTGTTGCCGGCGTCGCAGGTCGCCAGCAAGCCGGTGGTGCTGACGTGTGCCATGCGGCCAGCATCCAGCGCGGCGCCGGACGGCCCGCAGAACGTGATGGATGCCGTCGCCGTCGCCGTCACGCCAGGGGCGCACGGTGTGGTCGCGGTCTGTGCCGGTACCCTGCATGGGGCGGTAGACGTGCAAAAGGTTCATCCCTATCGGCTCGACGCCTTCAACTCAGGCGACGCCGGCCCCTTGGGTTACGTCGAGGAAGGGGCTGTTCGTTTGGTTAGAAATTGGCCTCTAGCCCCCGTGGATATTGCGCAGTCAGCTATTGAAAATATAGCATCTGTGACACACTGGCCACGCGTGGAGATTGTGATGAGCTATGCGGGAGCGAGTGGCGCCATGGTGGATGCCCTCGTGTCTCAAGGTGACGCGCAGCGCCTGGATGCTGCGCCGGTGCGCGGGCTGGTGGTCGCCGCCACGGGCAACGGCACTGTGCATCATGAGCTCCAAGCCGCGTTGATCAGAGCGCAGACGGCGGGCGTCAAGGTGTTGCTTGCGACCCGCTGCGCCAGCGGACGCGTGCTGCCGACGCCGGGCAGCGTTTTTCCAGATTCAAAAGGGCTGTCGCCAGTCAAGGCGCGGGTGGCGTTGATGCTGGCGCTATTGCAGTGAGTTGCCGTGATGAGGTACGGCTTGCCGCGGTGATCAGCTCGCCAGCGCCTCAAACGCCCGGCTCGTTATTTCGTCCACGCCCCCGGTGCCGCTGATGGCGCGGTACTTCGGTGCGACGGTGGGCTCGGCCTTGGCCCAGTCGGAGTAATAGTCCACCAGCGGACGGGTCTGGGCGCTGTACACAGCCAGACGTTTTTTGACGGTTTCTTCCTTGTCGTCATCGCGCTGAATCAGGGGTTCACCGGTGAGGTCGTCGACGCCCGCAACTTTGGGCGGGTTGAACTTGACGTGGTAGGTTCGGCCCGATGCCGCGTGTGAGCGGCGCCCACTCATGCGCTCGATGATGGCGTCAAACGGCACGTCAATTTCCAGCACGTAATCGAGTTTGACGCCGGCCGCCTTCATGGCGTTGGCTTGCGGGATGGTGCGGGGGAAACCGTCAAACAGGAAGCCGGCCGAGCAATCGGGCTGGGCGATGCGTTCTTTCACCAGATTGATGATCAGGTCGTCACTGACCAGGCCACCCGAATCCATCACTTTCTTGGCGGCAATGCCCAGTGGCGTGCCGGCCTTGACGGCGGCGCGCAGCATGTCACCCGTCGAGATTTGGGGAATGCCGTACTTCTGGCAGATGAAGGTGGCTTGCGTGCCTTTGCCAGCGCCGGGTGCGCCCAACAGGATGAGTCTCATGGATGTCCTCGGGAATTTATGGAAATCAGGGTGCATTGTGGACGGCGTTTGCGCGCCAATCGCAATGCTTCTTTTGCTTGAAGAATAGCACGTGAGCGCTTCGGCCTGGCTTACAAGCGCGGCGATTCAAGCACCAAACAATTGACGCACCCGCGCCAGGTCTTCAGGCGTGTCCACACCGGGGCCGGGCGCGTGCTGCGAGACGTGGACCGCAATGCGGTGCCCGTGCCAGAGGGCACGCAGCTGCTCCAGTGCTTCCGTGATCTCAAGGGGCGCCTGTGGCAATCTCGGGAACTGACGCAAAAAACCGACCCGGTAGCCATAGATGCCGATGTGGCGCAAAGGCGCCGGACTGGGCCGCACGCCGGGCTGATCCCGCCCATGCGGGATCGGTGCGCGGCTGAAATACAGCGCCAGTCCCCGGGCGTCGAGCACCACCTTGACGACATTGGGGTTGGTGAAATCCACCCAGTTGTCAATCGCATGTGCCGCCGTGCTCATGCTGGCTTCCGGCCGCTGGGTGAGCAATTGCGCGACCGCGCCCACCAAAGAGGGGTCAATCAGGGGCTCGTCGCCCTGCACGTTGACCACGATTTCGTCGTCCGTCAGGCCCAGCAACTGACAGGCCTCGGCCAGCCGGTCGCTGCCCGACGGGTGGTCGGTGCGGGTCAGCAAAGCTTCGATTCCGTGCGCCTGACAGGCGCTGATGATCGCGGGGCTGTCAGCGGCCACCACCACGCGAACCCGGCCCGACGGGAGCGTGACCGACATCACCCGCTGCGCCACCCGCACCACCATCGGTGCACCACCAATGTCGGCCAGCGGTTTGTTGGGCAGGCGGGTGGAGGCGAGACGGGCCGGGATGAGAACCGTGAAATTCAAAGTCCGAGTTCCTCGTCGGTGAGCGTTCGCGCCTCGCTCTCCAGCAGGATGGGGATGCCGTCGCGCACCGGGTAGGCCAGTCGCGCGCTGCGGGAGGTCAGTTCCTGCTTCTCGCGGTCGTATTCCAGTGGCCCTTTGGTGACGGGGCAAACCAGCAATTCAAGTAGTCGTGTGTCCATGGGGAGATGATAGCTTTGGGTTTGATCGGTCCGCCAGCAAAACTGACAGCAAGGCATCGAGCTGGGCCATGAAGGCGGGCTCAGGGGTGAATACCAGGGGCACGGCCAGCGCATCCGACTTCTTTGGCCACAGTTTGACGGCATCTTTCTCGGTGCAAATGACGGTGTAGCCCTCGTATTCATTGCGCAACCAGCTATCAAAATCATAGTGGTCGGGCAACGCGACGGTGCGCGCGAGCTGCAGACCCTGAGCCCGCAGCATGGCGAAGAAGTCTTCCGGCTTGGCGATGGCGGCCAGCGCCAGCAGGGGTTTCGCACCTCCGCGCGCCAGTTCGGCCAGCGCAATCTGGCTGCCATCGGCCCGCAGCGCGTGCCGGGCCAGCGTGCGTTGCGCCGTGAAGCCGGCAAACGCCGGGTGCGCGCCGGTGTGCAGCACCAGGTCAGCCGCACGGGGCCAGGGTTCGCGCAAGGGGCCGGCCGGCAGCAAGAAACCGTTGCCGACGCCACGGTCGTCAAAAACGCAAATTTCAAGGTCGCGGTACAGGCCCAAATGTTGCAGGCCATCGTCGCAAACGATGACCTGGGTGTCCGGGTAGCGCGCCAGCAGGTATTTGGCCGCATCAAAACGGCGGGTCGCCACAAAAAC
>NZ_DHXT01000006.1:19984-20246 GCF_002413825.1 Rhodoferax sp. UBA5149 | reverse complement strand
CGGCGACCGTAGCCGCGCGAGATCACCCCGACACGCACGCCCCGGGCCTGCAGATGCCGCACCAGCGCCATGACGACCGGCGTCTTGCCCGAACCACCCGCCACCACATTGCCGACCACGATCACCAGGGCTGGCACGCGCTGAACCTTGAGCCATCTGGCCCGGTACAGGGCGCGCCGCAATGCCGCCAGTGCACCAAACAACGTCGAGAGCGGCCACAAGAGCCAGGCCAACGGACCCCGGCGTGTCCAGGCGCTGGTCA
>NZ_DHXT01000006.1:0-19696 GCF_002413825.1 Rhodoferax sp. UBA5149 | reverse complement strand
ATCACGGCCTGATGTTTGGCACTGGCATCGGCGTTGATGATCACCACCGATTCCTTGCCCGCCTTGGCGCCAGCCTGCAGGGCGGCCGCGAGGGTATCCAAGCTGCGGCCCGCCACGGGGACATTGTTGACCGTATAAGCCCCTTCGCTGGTCACCGTCACCAGCACCTCTTTCGGGTAGTCCCGCTGCGCGTCGGTATCGGCGACCGGCAGCTTGAGTTGCAGTTCGGTGAACTTGCTGTAGGTGGTGGACAGCATCAAAAAAATCAACACCACCAGCAGCACGTCGATGAACGGAATCAGGTTGATCTCGGGTTCGTCCCGGACGCGGTGTCGGAAATTCATGCTTGGCCTCTGTGCGGGTGCATCATTTGCGCAGGGTGTTGAGGTGCCGCGCCAAGCGCTCAGACGCCAATTCCAGCGTCAGCAGGTATTCGTCGACCCGGGCCCGAAAGTAGCGCCAGAAAATCAGGGACGGAATGGCCACAATCAGGCCAAAAGCGGTGTTGTAGAGCGCAACAGAAATACCATGCGCCAGTTGTGCCGGGTTGCCACCGGTGGCGCTGCCGGCCGAAGACTGCGAACCAAAAATATCAATCATGCCGACCACGGTGCCAAACAGCCCCATCAGCGGCGCCGCCGAGGCGATGGTGGCCAGCGCGTTCAAATAGCGCTCCAAGCGGTGCGCGACCAAGCGGCCAGACCCTTCCATGGAGGAACGCAGCTCGTCCTCACTGCAGCGGGGGTTGCTGTTGAGGGCCCGAAAACCACTGGCCAGCACCTCGCCCAATGCTGAGTTCTGCTCCAATTGCGTCACCACATCCGGCGTGGGCACCGCAGTACGCGAGACACTCAACACCTCTTCCAGTAATTTTGGGGGCGCTATTTTGGAGGTGCTGAGGCTGATAAAGCGCTCAATGACAAGGGCCAGAGCCAGAATAGAGCAGGCAACCAGTGGCCAGATCGGCCAGCCCGCGGCTTGTATGATTGAAAACAAATGGAATCTCCGCGCAGATGAAATGTCCGGCGATTATCGCCCACGCATCTATTTCCTTCGAGGCGAAGACCGTCGTTGGGCCAGAACCTCGCTGCCGGCCCTTCACCCCGACTTCATCACAAAATCTGTGGATAACTTTGTGAAGAAGTAGGTTGTGAAGTGCTCCCAAGCCGCGCTGGCCTTGCCTTGTGACAGATCGATGACAAAAGAGGCAGTGAAAAATGCAATGGAATCAATGATATTCAATGGATTATCGAGCGATCACCGGATCTTGGCAGTGGCGCCGTCAATGGACGCCGCTGTGGACTGTTCACTTTCTCAACCCTGTCGGAAGCCCCGTTTTTATTGATGTCTGAGCTTAAATCACCTGTATTGACGCCGCGCATCTGGCAAGTTGGGGCGCTGTGCCGCGCCATTGCTGATGCGCTGGATGCAAGGTTCAATCCCGTCGCCGTGCGCGGTGAGATTTCGGGCTTCTCGCGCGCGTCCAGCGGGCATTGTTATTTTTCCCTCAAGGACGAAAGCGGGCAGATTCGATGTGCCATGTTTCGCCGGGCCGCCAGTTTGCTGGATTTCTCGCCGCGCGACGGCGAACTGGTCGAGGTGCGCGGTCGCTTGGGGGTGTACGAGCCACGCGGCGATCTGCAATTGATTGTGGAAAGCATGAGCCGGGCCGGACAGGGCGCGCTGTTTGAGCAGTTTCTCAAACTCAAGGCCAAGCTGGAGGCCGAGGGCCTGTTCGATGCGGCGGACAAGCGCCCGCTACCGGTGATGCCGCGCGGCATTGGCGTGGTGACCTCGCTCGGCGCGGCCGCCTTGCATGACGTGATGACGGCCTTGCAGCGGCGCGTGCCCCACATCCCGGTGGTGGTCGCCGCAGCCTCGGTTCAAGGAAGCAATGCACCCGCCGAGTTGACCCAGGCGCTATCAAATTTATATCTGCTTACGCAAGAAGGACGAGGGCTAGCGCCTGATTCGGCTAAGAAACCGGGGAAGAAGGCGAGTCACGCTATGCCGATCATCGACGTCATCCTGCTGGTGCGCGGGGGGGGCTCGATGGAAGATTTGTGGGCTTTCAATGACGAGCAGCTGGTGCGCACCCTGGCGCGAAGTCCGGTGCCCGTCGTTTGCGGTGTGGGGCATGAGACCGACTTCACCCTGGCTGATTTTGTCGCCGATCTGCGGGCACCGACCCCCACGGCCGCGGCCGAGCTGGTGGCTCAGCCGCGCGAGGTCTGGCTGGGCGCGACCGACGGTGCGGCACGCCGCCTGCAGGATGCGGTGTTTCGGTGTCTTGACCAGCAGAGCCAGCGGCTTGATTTGACAGCCTCCCGGCTCGGACGACCGTCGGTGTTCGTCGGTCGGCAACACTTGCGCCTGGCGTCCAGCGCGCACCGTCTGCAATATTCGTCACTGCATTATTTGAAACAAAAAGAACAGGACTTGCAACGACTGCAGCCGACCTTGCCAGACGCCGTGCACCGCGGACTGCAACGCAAGCAAGATCGACTGGAACGGGCTGCTCTGCGGCTGGGCTTGTTGGACCCCAGCCTGGTGTTGCAGCGCGGCTATGCCTGGTTGACCAGCCCCGAAGGGCAAACCATCACCAGCGTGCGCCAAGCCCGGGTTGGCCAGTTAGTGCGCGCTACTCTTGCCGACGGCGGCCTTGATTTGACGGTGGCTCACCTAAACTGAGAAAAGTTTCTACAATCATTGACTTGGAACAACAAACCGACGAGGACCTCATGGAACATACATTGCCTGCTCTGCCTTACGCGATTGACGCGCTGGCGCCGAACTACTCCCAGGAAACGCTGGAGTATCACCATGGCAAGCACCACAATGCCTACGTGGTGAACCTCAACAACCTGCAAAAGGGCACCGAGTTCGAGAGCATGGCGCTGGAAGACATCATCAAGAAGTCCACCGGCGGCATCTACAACAACTCGGCACAAATCTGGAATCACACTTTCTTCTGGAACTGCATGAAGCCCAACGGTGGCGGCGAGCCAACAGGCGCGCTGGCGGCCGCGATCAACGCCAAGTGGGGCACTTATGCCGCGTTCAAGGAAGCCTTCGTGAAGTCCGCCGTGGGCAACTTCGGTTCCGGCTGGACCTGGCTGGTCAAGAAGGCGGACGGCTCGGTGGACATCGTCAACATGGGCGCTGCCGGTACGCCGCTGACGACCGCCGACAAGGCGCTGTTGACGGTGGATGTGTGGGAGCATGCCTACTACATCGACTACCGCAATCTGCGCCCCAAATATGTCGAAACTTTCCTCGGAAAACTGGTGAACTGGAGCTTTGCCGAAGCCAACTTCGCCTGAATTTCGCTGCCATGGAAAAAGCCACCTTTGCGGTGGCTTTTTTTATATTAATTCGACCTCTAGCCCTCTAAAATAGGACGTAGTACGCTATAAAAAATATAGCTTTATTGGGTTTCAAACGGATATCCACCCAGCTTGAACCCGGCCTTGATGCCTTTTTTCCCAAACCAGCCCTGGTTCATTTCCAGCACATAACGAACCGGCCGCGCTGAGCAGTGCGAATCGGTGGTTTGCGGTTTCATGTCGGCCAGATTGACGATGGTGCCGTCGTCCGCCACAAAGGCGGCGGTCAGTGGCAGCAAGGTGTTTTTCATCCAGAAGCACTGCTGGCTAGCTTGTTGAAAGACGAATAACATGCCTTCCGAGGACGGCATCTCCTTGCGAAACATCAGCCCGGTTGCGTGTTGCTCAGGGGACGTGGCCACTTGGGTGTCGATCAAGTGCATGCCTGCCGAGATTTTGATGCGCTGCAGATCCATCTGCGGCGCATTTTGCGCGTGGGTGGAGTTGCCCAAAATGGCGGCCAACCCGAAAAGTCCGATTGCAATGTAGTTCATGGCTTGATTCTGACGCAACTATCAAAGGGATTGCGCAATAAAAAAATGCCCGCGTAAGCGGGCATTTCTAGCAAGACGACAAGAATTGCTTCTCGCCGTCCTGGTTGCTTCTTACTTGGCAGCAGAAGCAGCAGCCTTGGCAGCAGGAGCCTTGTCAGCAGCAGCGGCCTTCTTGGCAGCAGCTTTTTCAGCTTTGGCAGCCTTGGCAGCAGCGGCTTTTTCAGCTTTGGCAGCCTTGGCGGCAGCGGCTTTTTCAGCTTTGGCAGCCTTGGCATCTACCTTGGCTTCGGATTTAGCTTCGGCTTTAGCAGCAGCAGGTGCAGCAGCGGCGGCGGCGGCAGGTGCAGCGGCAGCGGCAGCAGCAGGTGCAGCAGCAGCGGCAGCAGCGGGTGCAGCGGCTTTGGCAGCAGCAGTTGCAGGAGCGTCAGCAGCGAAAGCGCCAGCAGCGAAAAGACCAGCAACCAAAGCGGCGAGAAGTTTGTTCATTTTCAATTTCCTTGAGATAACGTTATTTCAAAAATTTCCTTCCATACTTTGGAAGGCCTGTCCGTAACGGGGTTGGTTTGCCCTGGGTTGACAGAAAACAGTAATTTTTTGGGACTAAAATTCAAACATGCCTCCAGACCAGCGTAAATCAGCGGTTTTCGGGTGATTTCGGCATCAACAATCGCGTAAATTGAACCAATTAACGGAGATCCTGCTACATGTATCAGCACATCAAGGTGCCCTCAGAAGGCCAAAAAATTACCGTCAACGCAGACTTGTCACTGAATGTGCCTGATCAACCGATCATTCCGTTCATTGAAGGCGATGGCACTGGTCTGGACATCACGCCGGTGATGCTCAAGGTGGTTGACGCGGCGGTGGCCAAGGCTTACAGCGGCAAGAAGAAGATTCACTGGATGGAAGTCTATGCCGGTGAAAAGTCTACCAATGTCTACGGCCCCGACGTCTGGCTGCCAGCCGAAACCCTGCAGGCCCTGCGTGATTACGTGGTGTCCATCAAGGGCCCGTTGACGACGCCCGTGGGTGGCGGCATTCGTTCGCTGAATGTGGCCATGCGCCAGGAACTCGACCTGTATGTTTGCCTGCGTCCGATCCAGTACTTTGACGGCGTGCCCAGCCCCGTGAAAGAGCCCCAGAAGACCAATATGGTGATCTTCCGTGAAAACTCGGAAGACATTTATGCCGGCATCGAGTTCGAAGCCGAGTCCGACAAGGCCAAGAAGCTCATCAAATTCCTGCAAGATGAAATGGGCGTCACGAAGATCCGTTTCCCCAACACCTCGGGTATCGGCATCAAGCCAGTCTCGCGCGAAGGTACCGAGCGTCTGGTGCGCAAGGCGCTGCAGTACACCATTGACAATGACAAGCCCAGCCTGACCATTGTCCACAAAGGCAACATCATGAAATACACCGAAGGTGGTTTCCGTGATTGGGCTTACGCACTGGCGCAAAAAGAATTTGGTGCCGAGTTAATCGACGGCGGACCGTGGTGCAAATTCAAAAACCCGAAAACGGGCAAAGACATCATCGTCAAGGACAGTATTGCGGACGCGTTCTTGCAGCAAATCCTGCTGCGTCCCGCCGAATACAGCGTGATTGCCACCTTGAACCTGAATGGCGACTATGTGTCTGATGCATTGGCAGCCCAGGTCGGCGGTATTGGCATCGCGCCCGGCGCGAATCTGAGCGACACCATTGCCTGCTTTGAGGCGACCCATGGCACCGCGCCCAAGTACGCGGGTAAAGACTATGTGAATCCCGGCTCCGAGATTCTCTCTGCGGAGATGATGTTGCGTCACATGGGCTGGACAGAAGCTGCGGATCTGATCATCAGTTCCATGAAGAAATCCATCAACAGCAAGAAGGTAACCTATGACTTTGCCCGTTTGATGGATGGCGCAACGCAAGTCAGTTGTTCTGGCTTCGGTCAGGTGATGATCGACAACATGTGATCCTGTCCCCCGACGTCTCATAACGTCCTGTAAGCCCTTGATTTTCCTAGTGAAATTCAAGGGCTTTTGTTTTAGCTCGTCCCATACGTAATCACGAAATCCCTTCATTTGTTAGGGCAATCGTAAGGGTAATCCGTAAGGAAAGCCTTCAAATTCCTCACTTGTGAGGAACGTAACTTGGACTGGCTAGGACACCATGAGACACACAAACTACACCCTTTCTCCGACCCGAATCAACAATGCCAAGCCGCAGGCGAAGCCTTACAAGCTGACCGATGGCGGTGGGCTGTACCTGCTCATCATTCCCAGTGGCGCGAAGAGTTGGCGCTACCAGTACAAATTGGGAGGTACCCGAGGCGAGGTATCGATCGGAAAATTTCCAGAGATTGGTGTCGCTGACGCCCGGGACCGCCACTTCGAGTGCCGGGCCATGGTTGAACGCGGAGAGGATCCTGCCGAACTTCGGCGCAAGGAACTGGAGGAGCGTAAAGATCGAAATCTGAAAGCCAAGCAAGGTGGCGATGATGATTTCGAGGCGTTCTCAAGGCGGTGGATCACCGAGCGGCTGAAAACAAAGTCAAAGACTTATCGAGCGCAGATTGAATCGCGACTGGAGCGGTTTGTCTGGCCGGAGATTGGCGCAAAAGCATTGAATACGGTCAAACCCCTGCATGTTTTGGCCATCATCGAGGCGCGGCGTGCCACCCCCAATACGGCGGAGGGGGTGCGCATCATCATTCAACAGGTCTACAACTACGCCATCCAGAAACTGCTGGTAGAGGTCAATCCCGCGCTCCCTTTGCGCGGCGTGATCGAAGTGCCAGCTGCGGCACATCACAAGCACCTGAAAGAGGCAGAACTCGGTGCCTTTTGGCGATCCGTGGAAAAGCAGGGGGCTCATTTCGTCACCATTGCGGCAACCAAGATGCTGATGTATAGCATGTGCCGAAAGTCGGAGGTTCTGCGCGCAACGTGGGATGAAATTGACTTGGATAAGGCTGTTTGGGATATCCCAGCCGGTCGGATGAAGATGAAGCAGCCGCATCGGGTGTACCTGTCCAGTCAGGCACTCGAAATATTCAGGTTTCTCAAGGCTATTGGTGAGGCGCGGGGTTATGTTTTTCCATCGGTGTTGCGCGGGGCGGTTCCTCTTGGCGATGTCACTCTGAATCATTTCTTCAAACGCCTTGATTTTGGCGTCGAGGAATTTTCCCCTCATGGCACACGGGGGACTGCGGCGACTCTCCTGCGAGAGCATGGGTTTGGTCGGGAAGTTGTCGAACTGCTGCTTGCCCATGCGGAGCGAAACCATACCGCAGCGGCTTACCATCATCACGAACTGCCAGAGGAGCGGCGCCGGGCTCTTCAATACCTTGCCGATCAGATTGATCGGCTTGCCGCGACAAGTGCGGTTGATCAGCGGAAGGCCGCAGAAACAATACGACAAACATCTTTGTCGTATGCAGGGACAGAAAGTTGATCGGTGCAGGCGTTGAAGGGCGGTGCTCCTTGGGTTACATTTTTATTTGGTATAAAATTTTGTACAGTTGGGTCTACCATGAGTCGCCATGAAGCAGACAAAGAGATTCGCTGGCTAGGGTCCTCATATGAGGATTTATTGGCGTTTCCTAGCGAAACCAGGAAAAGGGCTGGTTTTCAGTTGGGTAAAGTGCAAGCTGGCTTGGAGCCGGAGGACTGGAAGCCGTTTGACGATGTGGGCGCGGGTACGAAAGAAATCCGCATTAAAGACAGTCAGGGTATTTACCGTGTCATGTACGTCGCGAAGTTCGAAGAAGCTGTGTATGTCCTGCATTGCTTCCAGAAAAAGACGGAAGCGACGACCAAACATGACAAAGACATCGCCGAGGCACGCTACCGTGCCGTTGTGAGAGAAAGGAAGGCCAAGAAATGACGATTGATATCAAAGTCCGTCACGTTACGAAGCCCGGGGCGAACCTGTTTCGTGAATTGGGATTTGCTCCTGATGAAGCTGATAGGCTCCAGATGGAATCGCAACAGCAGATCAATGACACGAAGGTGCTGAAAGCGCAATTGATGGTTGAATTATCCAAATGGATCGCAGACAACCATTTGAAACAGGCTGATGCAGCGGAAATTTTGATGGTTTCACGGCCGCGAGTGTCGGACGTGGTGAACATGAAGGTTAGCAAGTTCACGATAGACACACTGGTCAATATGTTGAGTCGTGTGGGGAAGCCTGTACGGTTGGCTATTGGCTAAAAGTGCGCCACAAGCTGGCTCTACGGCATCGCTCGATGACGGATGGTGATCCGCGCTCGGTGTGCCGTGGTACGCAGTCGCAGTCACCCTCACATTCGAGCCTGGAGAGGGTGGATGCCGTAACGCCCATACCGATCAGTTCACTCATCCGCTACGCCCCTCCAGCGTTATGCGTAAACGGTGCAACTACCATTCGAGATCGCTTTCCAGATATCAACCTGTCCCAGAAGATTACCGTTTCTGGGCTCGCATTGCGTCAGCCAATGCCATGCGCAACGGCTGTATCAGCTGCTCGACAGAGTCCTCAGAACTCAACGCAGCCGACCCACTCGTAGACAGCACGACAGTTCCTCGGTGCGGACTTGCAAGTCGAAGCTGAATCTTCTCCACTGCAAATTTTCGATCGTTGGTGAGCGCCGTGCAAGCCGCGCGCACGTCCCTGTCCCCTCTGATGACGACCTTGGCGACGATGCCATGCTCAATCTCCAGGGCACCGATCTGCAAGGAGTCAACAACCGAAGACACGCCGCCGACGTTCTGGAGTACTGCAGACCAAGCCAAAACATCGACTATTGCAGGCGTGATTGCCACCTCAAAATCCACCGCTTCAGACAACCGGTTCATCAGCGCCTGCACGTTGCGAGGGGGATCTATCAACTCAAGGCCCGGGGCAGAAGACGATGCACGAAACAAAGTCTGGCGAAACTCGACACGCTCAAATGTCAGTTCCTTGCCAAAAGGATCGACGACGACATCCGTGTACTCAACCCGCTCCACGTAGCGCGCTTCAAGAAAATCGTCGCGCACCCGGTCAATGAAAAATCCATGCCCCGATTCTCCATCGAAAGTGCGTAACTTGATTCGCTTAGCGAGCGTCCGAATCGAAGTGGGCCATTCAACTTGGAACCAGCGAAATCTTTTCATGGTCACTCCTTGGGATCACCAGGCTCTTCATCGGCAGCTTCCTTCAAGAGGTCAGCTAACACCTTTCTAGCGGTGTCCTCTATAAGAGAAAAGAGCTGAGTTTTCTCTGAGTCCGTGACGTGAATAATGGACTTCCTGTGTGTACCCTTATGCGCCCGAAAAGCGCCTTGAACCTGATAACGAAAGCCCGTTCCGGTCTTGCGATTTTCAAACCCCGCGTCAAACTGAATGATGTCATTGGGCTCACGCTCATGTTCTGACCGCCATGTGATCGCCGTAATGAAGAAGCCTCGCGCCGTCAGGTCTTTGTATTCCTGCGATTGAACAAGATTCTGGCCTGACAAAGCCATACTGTGAACGACGGCAGCAAACATTTCTCTGGCAGCCCCGTCCTCCAAATCGTCTTCCAAATCAAGACTGTCTTCCTCGTCCTTAGTTTGCAATGAAGAAACTTTCAAATTCATCACATTTTTGAGCTTGTATCCCGGCAGCGACGAAATCAGTCGGGTGAAGAACTTTGACCGCAACGCCGGTGTGGTGAGACCGGTCAGTTCAATCGTTTCCTCAACGATCTTTTCTTTGCGCTTCTGCTCCACAGTTTCTTTGATGGCCGCAACAACTCGCTTTGCCTTGTCGGTCGCGGGGAGTCTAATCACTGTCTGACCTTTCTCCACTGAGAAGTCGATACCAGCTTCGTGACGCTCACGCTGAAGCAGTCTAGTGCGCGTGTGATTGAATTCCTCGTAGGTAATGCTGACTGAATAGCCCGTTCCACCCTTCGGTCGGTGCGTGACGGTCTCGTTGATGCCGACGGCCTCAGCATAGGCTGTCGCAGCCTCCTTCATCTCCTCAACAGAGAGCTGCACCCCTAACCGAATAAAGGTGGTCTTTTCACGTCGATGGGCCGGTTCCCGCTTCTGAACGATGCCAGCGATATCGTGGAAATCGTGCGGCAGGAGAGACAGCCGATCAGCCAACTCTTCTCGGGTGTCTTCGGGAGAATAGAAAATGCCTCTATCCCGTGCAAGTTCACGGAGTACCGATGCCGTCAGTCGCTGCTTGCCAGAAATGAGCAAATCGTAAATGTCATTGTCGTTGGCACTAAGGTGATCGAGAAACTCAGCCATTACCATGTCCCCAAATCGATTGCCGAATAAGTGCTCTTGACCTTATTCATCGGCTCATACTTGATCGCATTCACGTATCCAGCCAGATCAGTCTTTATAGCATCACCGTTGAGGCCTTCGATGTACTGCTGTTGCGCTCGCTGAAATGTTGGCGATGAAATCAACGAAGCCCCCAGCGTTTTGATCGTGACAGCAGTGTTGTCGTCCAGTAGCTCATACTTTCGAAGAGTATCAATCAGATACATGAACTCGTCGGCTGTCTCGCCCTTTCGGGAATAGAAGACGACAACTCCACGCTTCGCGCTCCCTTTAGGATCTCGATGCTCCAAAATTATGATTGGGGAAGTAAGCATTTCGAGCGTTGCGGCCTTGGCGGTTCGCGCCTGGAGATTCGCACGCCGAATCAGTTGCGGGTGAAAATAAGAGCAGAATTCGTGCGAAGGAAGTTCTGCGGGCCGCTTACCCCGCATTCTTTGAACCTCGTCACGAATATTATCCAGCCAGAAGATTTCTTTTGGCCCCAACACAAACAGCTTTGCGCCCTTGGGCAGATGCAATGATTCAGGGTTAATTCCGATAAGATTCTTCTGAAAGTCTGCCTCATATTCGCCATCATGGTTATATACAAACAACAGACCGCAAATCGAAGCAGTTACGTGGTCATGCCCATGCAATTCCCGCCAGCGGTCGCTTTTGTCAGCGCAAGCGACTTGTTTTGCGAGACTCTCCACAGCCGCTTTCGTTGAAACAGGACGAATAGTTCCCTTGGCATAACTCTTTAGGTCGCAATGAACGTAAGTTCTGACTGGAGCGTAAGGCTCGTCATAGTAATAGACCACATCGCATGGATGGGTCTTTACATCGTGCCGTTCTTGATCCTCGCAAGGCCAGTCGTGGTTTGTCGGACCCGTGCGCTCCCAAAAGAACTCACTGAATAGGTCAGTTGCTGCGATTTCAGCAAGTTTTGCAGTATTCTCATTCTCCGCTGACATTTGCTCTCCCTGTTGATTAACCCGTTGCTTTGTTATTACTGGAACTTACCTTTTCAGTATATCTTTGCCACTCCGCCAGAAAGTAAGCAAACACGGACCCTCGCGGCCCGTGTTTCATTTCAACCCCCGTCTGGATACCCGGCTGTGACTGGGATTTCATGCGTCGATACGGGATGTCCTGAGCCATTGATCGCGCCTTTGGGGCGGTGAAAACTGGAATCGCACCCAGAGGCTGTGAACGAAGATGGTGGCAGTCTCATTCATTTTCAGTAGCATTGCATCAACGTATATGGTTCTCCATGTACCCAGCTTCCGCGGCCCACAGCGATAGATCGTTGTGGGCTTTCGTGTTTAAGCCTGAGATGATCTCGTACTGTCTTTTACTTGGCTGTCGATTTACAAAATTTTCCGAACAGTAAATTTGACAATTCCAGCGAATAGGATAGTGCCCCTCACCTGGCTCCATTGGATTGGAACCCTATCTGCATCTTCGATGTATCGTACCGGTGACAGGGTGACGACAGAGTTGACTGAAATGCGTATATATTCTTCGGGCAAAATAAATTTGCCAAATGTCCGAAAAATGTACACAATTATCGGACTAAAGAATTTTCATGTCCGACCTCAAGATCCGCATCTCATCGCTGATTGCCGCCGCTGGCCCTGGCCACGTCTGGGTGCCGACTGATTTCGCACAACTCGGTTCCCGCGATGCCATCGATAAAACCCTGCAGCGCATGGTGCAAGCGGGCGACTTGCGTCGCATAGACCGGGGCCTGTATGACTGCCCAACCGTCAACAGACTGACAAAGCGGCCTACCACGCCAGACTACCGGATCGTCGTGGATGCCATTGCCCGACGCGACCAGTTGCGCATGCTGGTGGATGGCATGACAGCAGCCAATGACCTCGGTCTGACGGATGCCGTACCTGCTCGCGTCACCATCCACACTGACGCTCGGCGCCGCTCCATCCAGCTCGACAAGTTGGTGATCGAGTTCAAGTTCACGGCACCAAGCCGCCTTTACTGGGCTGGACGACCGGCAATGCGGGTTGTCCAAGCACTGTATTGGCTCAAGGACACGCTCGCCACCGACCGTGTCCGCATCCTGAGCCGATTGGCTCAGGTGCTGGCCGACCCAGTGCATGGTCTGGCCATCTGCCAGGACCTGCTCGACGGCTTTGGCGTGTTGCCTGCGTGGATGCAAACTTTGGTCCGTGAACTGCCTGGCTGCACCCCGCAGCCGACAGCGATCAAGGAAACAGGTACCCACAACCGCACGAAGGCACCCACACGCCGCCGCCCGGTAAACCAGACGGAAGCATCCCGTTGAATAAAGATTTCAATGCCGTGATCACCGCCAGCGATGCTGAGCGACGCGATTTATTCCTGGGAACGGCAGCCCGTCTGGGTACTGCCGTTCAGAATGTTGAAAAAGACTTCTGGGTTTGCTGGACCCTGGACGCGCTGTTCAACGGTCTGGACGTCGGTGGGCCGCGGCTGCTTTTCAAAGGCGGCACCTCGCTGTCCAAAGCCTTTGGCCTGATCTCCCGGTTCTCCGAGGATATCGACATTACGGTATTCCGTGATGACCTTGGGCAAGCGGCTGGGGTGGCTGAACTCGATGCCCTCAGTGGCAAGAAGCGACGTGCCCGGCTCGACGCCATTCGCGACGCCTGCCAGGCCTACATCAACGGTCCACTGGCGGAACAGTTCATCCAGCTCGCGGCGGCCGTGATTCCCGAAGCACGGTTTCGCCTTGAGGTAGATCCTGACGACAAAGACGGGCAAAGCCTGTTGTTTTGGTATCCGGCCGTTACGGCCAGACCCGGCGACTACATCCGCTCCGCAGTCAAGATCGAGGCAGGTGCCAAGTCAGCTCTGGACCCGCATGTCGCAGCAACTGTCATACCCTATGTGGCGCAAGACCTGAATGATTTGACACTGCAAGCCACCAACGTGACGACCGTGAAGCCGGAGCGGACGTTCTGGGACAAGATCATCATCCTGCACGGTTTGCGTCAGTGGCATGACCGGCGTGGCGAACTCCGCCATGGTGGCCAGCGCGTTTCACGCCATTACTACGACGTGCACCAGTTGATGCAGGCCCGTTCAGCATTCGAATGGCAGACGGATCGCGCCATGGCAATCGACTGCGCCCATCACGCGCGGCTGTTTTTTGGTAGTTCTGATTTGGGATTGGATGCGGCCCGGCCCGGCACCTACACGCTGACACCAACTGCGGCCATGCGCGATGCCCTTGTCAAAGACTATGAGGCAATGGCAGGGATGATCTTTGGTGATGTGCCCTCGCTGGAGGCGGTGCTTGCCAGCGTCGAAGCTCTGAACAACATTGTCAATAGCGGTTCTGCCACAGCATTGCCCGTGCGAGGGGAGGATCGATGAGCGACTATTTCAGTGATCGAGAGAACGGCCCACGCGCACGGACTGATCAGGTGATCTCTCCTACTGTCTGGTCCGGCGTGGTCGCTACGGTGCAGGGATTAATCAATAGCGGTGCCTTTGGGTTTCGGTTCCCCGAGCGTTGCCCAGATGGGCAGGCTATTTGCGGATGCGATTCCGATTCATTGGCTGTGGCTGTGATTGCGGAAATGCCGGGATTGGCGTGGCCGCTTGAATCCACGAGCGAGGTGGAGGATGGCTTTTTCTCACAGCGTCAGCCGTTCGCGCCTGACACTCTGCTGATTTTGGACTTCATCGAGTTTGTCCATGCCTCGGTAGCGAAGCCAATCCCCGGCAAGTACCACGACTTCTTCAATCACCACCACCTGAGTTTCGATCAACAGGTCGGGCAGGAAGAGTTTCGTGCGACCGTCAACCGCATCTTTGCACGCAATGGCGTGGCATTCGAAATGCTTTCGACAGGTCGTCTCGTGCGATTGCTTCCGTTGGTGCTGGGCGATGACCTGAAGCGAACGGCATTTAACACCGGAGACCGCACGCTCGACAACATGCTGGAGGAATGCCGGGCGAAGTTTTCTGACCGCAACCCATTGTTACGCCGCGAAGCGTTGGAACGCTTGTGGGACGCATGGGAGCGGCTTAAGTCCCTCGCTGACCCCGGCGACAAGAAAAGGTCGGTCCAGATTATTCTGGACGCAGCGACTTCGGAGCCGTCGCTGCGGGCAAGGCTAGAGTCGGAGGCGATGGAGTTGAACTCCATTGGAAACAGCCACCTGATTCGTCACTCGGAGGTCACTCAGGTGCCGGTCATTGACATCGACCACGTTGACTACCTTTTCCACCGATTGTTCGCGATGATCCAACTGATGTTGAGAAAAAGGGAGAACGTATGAACGCTCGTACGCCGCACCGTGACGCGATCCGGATACTTTTCATCCTGAATGCCGGCGGCGTGTCATTGACCGACCCGGATGACGCCACGGTTGCAAAAATTTTCAGAGGTGAAGCGCGATTGCATGCATTCGACTTCTGGATGCGCAATCCGGACTACTTGGCGAGCGAGTTGCTGGACGCCTACGAGGCCACAGGCAACGTCAATCAGCGCCAAGCTGCTGAGGCGATCTTCGAGAGCGACGAACCCGATCTGCGGCGCGTTCCAATGATCCGCTACCTGTTTGGAGCCTATGAACGCCTTGATGATGCGCTTTCCTTGCTTCGATCACGCGACTTGGTGCGCATTACCGGGATCAAAGGAAAAATAAAGGTTCACGAAACCGACTTCATCCTGACAGTCCGTGGGGTGAATGTTTGTTCGAGTGCCGTTGTACAGGAACCGATTCTTGAATGGTATGCCCACCGGTCAGCCTTGGTCGCGGACATCGCCGGTACACGTGGTGGTGGCGCTCTCAAGGAAAAGCAATACGAGCAGGCAACTTATGCCCAAACCCAGCTTGGTGGAATCATTCCTCCTATCGGGTCGGAGGTGCAAAGAAGACTGGATCAACTTAAACAAGCCGCCTGAAGGAGGATACATGGCCAAAGAGAGCATGGAGTGGCTGGACGCCATAGCCAGTCGAGCTAAGGTTGATACGAGTCGCGTGGAGTCGGTGCTGACCGCGCGACATATCGTGCCAACCCCGGTCTTGCCTGCTCCGCGCAGGATGAAACTGCTGAGTATTTCTTTCGGCGGAGTGAAGCAAGGGGTGGAGGACGACGGATCGTACGCATTCGATTGGCAAGACCTCAGCGAAGGACTCTGGGGAATGATGACGGACCGAAACCTGCGGGGGAAGTCGTCGGTCATAGAAGTCGTTCGCTGGCTGGTGCGCGGGAGACCTTCCCCAAATCTTCAGGATGACGTCAAGGCTTGGATACACAACGCCTGCTTGCGATTCGATCTCGATGGGCTCGAACACGAGGTGCGAATCGACTGCCGAAATGGTGCCAACGGCGCGCTCAGTCGACGATCATCGACATCAGCGAACGCTACGGTGCTCGCCTCTTTCAGCAGCGAAAAGCAGTTCGAAATGGTCATGTCAGACTTTTTTCTGCGTGCGTTTTCGATGGAAGGCCTTGCGACGTGGCGAGAAAGCGATTCCGAAGAAAAGGCCGGCCATGCGGTCATTCATGGCTGGCCAGCATTGTCGGGGGCAATGTTCATCGGCACGAACTACGACGTAGTGCTGGGCGATTTGCCGGCTACCACGGGAACGCAGGCGCGCCTCATGCAGATGTATTTGGGGGTTCCATGGGTCTCGACACTGGCCTCGGCGTCGGCTGCCCAGAAACTCGTCGAGTCAGGTAATGAACTGGAGGTCCGTCGACGCAACCAGGGTGTGCGAGCCAAGCAGACCCGCGTCAAAGAGATAGAGGCGTTGCTCGTCGAGAAGCGTGGAGCATTGGATGCGCAACCCTCGGACGAGGCTATCCAGGCTTCACTATCGGTGCTGAGCGGCAGGTACTCAGAAGCCAAACGCAGGGAGAAGGCGATGCAGGAACGCCTTGATCGCGAGACGCTCGCTGAGCAGCAAGCAAGTGCCGCCAACCTACAGGATCGTCGGGAACTGCAAGCTCACAAGGATTCGACCGCGGCTGGTTCGATCTTTCGTTTGCTCGACCCGACCTGCTGCCCGCGTTGTGATCATGAGATCGACCTGGCGCGAAAGAAGAAGGAAGCGCTCAGCCATTCTTGTTCGGTATGTGGAGAGAGCATTTCGACCAGCGAGGATGCGGATATCCTGAAAAAGGAGCTGGAGGAGAGCGTCAAGGCGTCGAAGGCGGCACTCGACAAGGCCGAGAAGAATCGCAAGTTGGCAGATGAAAACCTGGTTACCTTGCAAGCAGATCTGGTAAGCATCCAAACCAAGAGCGAAGCGTTGACGATGCAGCTTGGCTCGTTTGAAGCCCGGAAGCTTCTGGTCAACGAGATCGCGGTCCTCGAAGGTCGCCTCGAAGAGGCAGGCTTTGACCCCGGCACGGATGATGTCGCGGACGATGAAGCCATTGTGCTCAAAGCCATTGTCAGCGAGACGGAATCACTATCGAAAGCTGTCCGCGACGAGTTTCTCGAAGAGGTCTCCATCAGCCTTCTTCACTTTGCCCAGCGCTTCGGAATGCACAGCCTGTCGAAGGCCAAGCTACGCGGGAATGCGAGTTTGCTACTGGAGAAAGGTGGCGCCGACACATCGTTTAGCAAGGTCACTAAAGGCGAACGCCTCCGCTTGAAGGTCGCCACGGTCCTTGCCATGATTCAGGTGGGGGAGCGAAGAGGCGTTGGAAGACACCCAGGCCTGATCATGATTGACTCTCCTGCCGCCCAAGAAGTTGCTCCTGAGGATCTTCGAGAACTGCTTTCGGGTTTGAAGACTGTTCGTGAGGAGCTTCCTCATCTTCAGGTCTTCGTTGCGGGCATGGCCTCGAAAGCGATGAGCGATCACATCCCTCCCAGCCATCGCAGAGAAGCCTCCAATGGAGGCTACCTGTGGTAGCCGCCGACCCCTGGCCTCAACTGCACCCGGTGGAAGTTACGCTACGTGCGTTGCTGAGCGAAGGCAAGACACCGCACGTTGACGACCTAGGCGGCTTCGACGCGATTGTTCAGGCGACCCCGTCGTTGACGACATCTCCCATTGCTGGCGAGATTCTGTGCGCGGTCCTGCGAGATTTGGGCAACACATTTGTCGACGATGCGCACCTGTGGAAAGATCTCATCGGTAGCTTAGTGCAAGGTGCCACGAGCGACGTTGTACTGATGGAGATGGTCGACGCTCTGGACGCCTGTCAGAAGCTACCTGATGGAACTGCTGGTGATGTTTTCGCAGCGTTCTTGCAAAAGGCAGGCGACACCTCAGGTACTCTTACTGGCTATGCGCGCGCAGCAGCACTTGAAGGTGCATTTCGCCTGGCCATGTTCGATCGTCGACGGCAGCTTCGCCTGCTCGATGCCTTGCTCGGCATTCAAGTCTCTGACGAGTCGCATTTTCTTCGCCATGCCGCGAAGATCATCGGGATAGCCCACTCTCACTGGCGCGAAGCGGAACTGGTTGATAGGCTGCGCGCCCTTTCCGAATGTCAGGAGGCGGCCTACGAAGCCAGCTTTGAGTTGGGGATGGCAGGCCTGGCATCGGCGCTCGATGAACCGCAGAAAGAAGCGGCGACCTCCTTCTTTCTGGATTCGTTGCATTGGTTCAAGAAGGCTGAATCAATGAAAGAAGCGGCGCCGGAGGCGTCGCTGTATGGGGAATGTCTCACATTATTGACGGACTTCGACGCGCACAAGACTGATGTTGAGCTGAGAGCGCGCAGCGCAGCCATTCAGAAATCGGCCTTTGAACTGCTTGCGTGGCATGCCGATCCAAATTCGCCTGCATGGTTAGGGGCCCGGCATGTTCAAGCTGCATGCTGGAACGATCTTGCCGGAACGGTCGCGTCTCTTGCAGGCAGCCTGGAACAGGTTAGCTGGTGGGAGCCCAAGGTTGTGATCGAATGTCAGGTGCTTGCTGCTTACAGCGCGGGGCGAACCGTCCTGAAACGGAGTCACGACGGATATCTGGAGACCTTCCTTCGCCCGAGGATCGAGACCTCTATAGCGCAACGCGAGGGGCAGGCCTATCATTTAAAGTGCTGGCTGAAACAGAACCGTGAACACGAACGGGTACCCGAAGTCGATGCCATCTTGAGCGGCATCGAACGATTGATGTCAGATGGTACGGCGGTACCGCGAAACCCCACTGAGGCAGTCACCGTTTGGGCGCCGGTCGCTGCCGTACTTTCGCAAGCCCATTGCAGCGAAGACACCAAACGCAGGGTGCGAGAATTAGTTGCGAACGCATTTGCTACCAGTCTTGAGAACCTCAGCGTCGCGGAGATCGACATCTTTGACCAGTGTCGTTCTTTGGTTGAGCTTCATCCGGATCATCGTGGCAATCTCCGCGGTGCAAAGTTGTTTGATACCGTCTTGCTGTGGACGGTTCGATTTCTCAAGAACCGCCTTGAAATGACCAAGAAGGATGATCCCTCCGTGGCCTATCTTTTCGAAACAACTGATGGTAGCTTGGCGCCGGAAAGCGCACTACAAGACGACTACTTCCGCTGGCTGAGTACCCAATCTGCATCGGGCGAGATGGAGCCTACCAATCTTGGAAGCGGACGTGCCGACGTGGCGCTCAAGACTACTGGAGAGCGCATCGTGATTGAAATCAAACGTGAAGTGCAAGATGCATCGTTTGACGCTCTGGCGAAGAACTACGCGGGACAGGCTATCGACTACCAAAATGTAAGCATTCGATTGGGTTTCCTGTTGGTCCTTGACCTCACAGGACCGAAGTTGGAAGGTACACCTCATATTCGTTCTCTTGTGCAATGCCGCTCCATACAAAGAACAGGTGAAACGGAGCCGCGGCAGGTTGTGATCGTCAAGGTGCCGGGCCGACGCTACCTGCCCAGCGAGATTAGCAGGATCGCAAAGTCCTCCGACGTAGCTACCAAGCCGGCGCGAATATCGACCAAGAGGGAAAAGGCTCCTGAGACTCTCGGGCAACGTCAAGGTTGAGCGCTATGTGGAAACTATCACGCGTGCCGACGCCAGTGAGAATAAAGCGATTTTAAGGGAGTTCATAACCGATGTTTTTCACTGTACTTCCCCACGGAAGGCGAGCCCCTGCCGGATCTCGAATGATGGCATTTTTGCAAACTGACAACTGGGATGACTGGTTCACCTACAGCACAATGTACTCGCTGGTCGTGTACGACGCGGAAGGCAACGACTTCGTTGCTGGCGGAGTAAAAATTGGACAGTTTGGGATGAGGGAAGGGCAACGGCGATCGGATATACCCGAGCAGTTTGACCAGCTTGACGAGGAGTTTTTTTCTCTAGGGCAGGACGACAGTTACTACGAAAAACTCAACGAACTGGGTCCTGAACTGAGGGATCAAGTCTTGCGAGGCTTGCGGGACGTGGCACTCGACCAGGAGCAGTTCCAACGATCACTTGATGAGAAAGTCACTGGCGTTTCCTTACTTCGATCGGTGACCCGTGCAACGGTGCACGGGCAATTTTCACGACTCGCGCGAGGTGGGGCGCGCTTGTCGCGATACGAGTTTGCATATACTGCGCCGAAGGTGGGGCGTAAGCGGTCTATTGACCCCGC
>NZ_DHXT01000016.1:3576-4717 GCF_002413825.1 Rhodoferax sp. UBA5149 | reverse complement strand
GTGAAAGCCGCCATCTCGCACCAGGTCGATCTGTCGGAATTGCCCCTGAAGGTGCTGCAGGAGTTCAACCCGAGTATCGAGAAGGATGTGTACGAGGTGCTGTCCTTGCGCGGCTCGCTCAATGCGCGCGATATTCTGGGTGGCACGGCGCCGAATCAGGTGCGGGCGCAGATTGCGCGGCATCTGAAGCGGCTGGGGTAATTTCGGTACCGCGGGGAGCTGTGCGCGACTCCACCCACTATGGCCATGACAACTTACCTGGCACTCCTGCGCGGCATCAATGTTTCCGGGAAAAACTCCATCCGCATGCCTGAGTTGCGGGACAGTGTTTCACGCCTGGGATTTCGGGACGTTCAAACCTATCTGCAGAGCGGGAATATCGTTTTTCAAGCTGATCCGTCCGATGAGGCCGCGCTCGCTGCAAGCATCCAAGCCAAGATCGCTAAGGACTTCGGACATGAGGTTCCCGTTCTGGTGCTATCGGCCAAAGACCTCGCTCACATCGCGAACTCGAATCCCTTGTGGCCGAAGACCGGCGGCGACGAGACGCTGTTTCACTGCACCTTCCTGTTCCAGCCGGTTGCTCAGGATCGATTCCAGGCGCTCAAGCTGCCCGCTGTCGCTGGCGAGCGCGCGGTCCTCGTAGAGAATGCCGTCCTGCTGCACTGTCCGCACGGCTACGGCAAGACAAAATTGAACAACAGCTTTTTCGAGCGTGCGCTCGGCGTCCCGGCCACGACGAGAAACTGGCGCACCGTCCTTGCGCTGCAGNNGCGCGGCATCTGAAGCGGCTGGGCTGAGGCCCTTACCTGGAGCCATTGGAGAACACTTTAAATGCTATTAATTGGATAGCTACTTGCGCAGAGAGTATGAGGGCTGGAGGCCAAAATAGCTTATAAACAGCCCTAACCCAGCCCGGATCGACATGACTTGAGCCGCCACATGACTACCAGCATCCGCATTGCCACCCCCGAAGACGCCGACGCCGCATGCCAAGTGGTTCACCGCTCCATCTCCGAATGTTGCGCCGCCGATCACCACAACGATCCGGCATTGGTGCAAGCATGGCTCCACAACAAGACACCCGCGAATGTTCGAGCATGGCTCGACCAGCAAGACGCGTTTTCAGTGGTAGCTGAGG
>NZ_DHXT01000016.1:0-3412 GCF_002413825.1 Rhodoferax sp. UBA5149 | reverse complement strand
GGCGCACCGTCCTTGCGCTGCAGGCGCTTTGTGCGGCGCCCTAACAGGCTGCTGAAATACCTCGCCCCAAGGTCGACCCCTGCGCCTGCTCAAACGTTATAGACAAAGCAATATTGCAAGCCTCCCCAAATACCAGACCATGCGCGGCGCCGATACCTTCACCGAGAGCTTGTTCACCATGCGTCGCTTGGATGACTTTGTGCCTGAGAACCATCCCCTTCGCCCGGTGCGCAAGATGGTCAATCTGGCATTGAAGAATATTGAGCCGCTGCTCTCTGGCATGTACGCCGCCGACATCAAGGGTGGAAGGCCCAGCATTGCGCCAGAGAAGTTGCTGCGCGCCATGCTTTTGCAAATCTTTTACAGCATCCGCTCGGAACGTCTGCGGACGGAGCAGACGCAATACAACCTGTTGTTTCGCTGGTTCATAGGCCTGTCCATGGACGACACAGTTTGGGTGCCTACGGTCTTTAGCAAGAACCGTGAACGCCTGATTGAACATGACGCTGTCATCGAACTCTTCAATGAAGTTCTGGCCATTGCCAAAAAGAACGAATGGCTCTCGGGCGAGCATTTCAGCGTGGACGGAACGCTGATTCAAGCCTGGGCCGGGCACAAGAGCTTTGCGCGCAAAGACGGCAGCGACGATGACACGGGCAACTTCAAAGGCAAGAGTCGCAGCAACGACACCCACAAGTCAACTACCGATGCCGAGGCGCGGCTATACCGCAAGGGCAACACGGCCAGTGAGTTGCGCTTCATGGGTCACACCCTGAGCGACAACCGCCACGGCCTGATTGCCAGCGCCGTGGTCACCACGGCAGACGGCTATGCCGAGCGTGAAGCGGCCAAGGTGATAATTGCCGATGCCAAACAAGTCGCAGATGGCAAGGCCCAAATCACGTTGGGTGCAGACAAAGGCTATGACGCAGCAGAGTTCATTGAGGCGTTGACGAAAATGAAGGTGTTGCCCCATGTGGCGCAGAACACCAGCAACCGCAAGTCAGCGGTTCCAGAACACATTGCAGCCAGCGATGGTTACGTCATCTCGCAGCAAAAGCGCAAGCTCATCGAGCAAGGATTTGGTTGGGCCAAGTTTATTGGTCCGATTCGCCAGGTAATGGTGCGCGGTTTGAAGAAGGTGGACCAGTTATTCGTACTGACGATGGCGGCCTACAACCTCACGCGCATGCGTACCCTGGAACAAATCCGTCTGCAGACGACGTAGTGGTAGAAAAACGATGAAAAGAGACCTAAAACAACCGGAAATCGGCCCCAAAAGAGCCCGGTTTCCAAATTGCGAAATCAGTCCCGAGAAATCCCGCACATGAGGGTATCGAAGGCTGATTCGGCGACCAATATTTCAGCAGCCTGCTAATCAAACGAAAGGGGGTGCAGGCAGCGAAACAGGGCTGTCTGCCCAGTTTTCCAATTTGAGCGCTTCCACACGTTCGAATTCACGCATGTTGTTGGTCACCAGGGTGCAATCATCGGCCAGCGCGTGGCAGGCGATCCAGAGGTCATTGCCGCCGATGGGCGTGCCCGCCGCGCGCAGCCGTGTGAACTGCACGGCATAGTGTTCGCAGAGGAGTCGGCTGACACCGTAGCGCACGGGCACCACACGGGTCAGTTCGTCCAGGCGGCGCAGCACGTCAGGCTTGCGGGTACTGCGCTGCGCACCTTTGAGCAACTCGGCGAACGTAAAAAACGACATGCACAACTCCGCGCTGCTTTCCAGCGCATTGATGCGCTCGGCGACGATGGGGGGTTTGTTCTTGATCAGGTAGATCAGGATGTTGGTGTCCAACATGTACTTCACAGCGACTCCCGATCCTGCATGGGCAGCTGTTCAGCTTGCCCGGCCTCCAGCAAGGCCACGAACTCATCGTCGAACGCCTTCAGTGCGTCCAGCAAGGCGGCACCCCGGTCCGTGGGCATGGGGTGGAGCACCAGGTCACCGTCGGCATTGCGAAAAATTTCAACCCGGCTGCTCGCCAGCCTGAACTCCTGCGGAATGCGAACAGCCTGACTGTTACCGTTCATGAACACACGGCTAATGGCAGTTTGCATAAGAACAACTCCCGTACACACATTGATGTGTGTATTCTTAAATAGGAGAGCTTGTTTGTCAACACGCGCACCTATTCTCCCGTGCCGCTAGGCCAACACCTCTAATAATTGCTGCAGTGCAGCAAAAAACTTTCATTTATTCGAAATTTCCCTATAATTCATTCCATGTTGCACTGCAGCATAAATAGCGGGACGCGGCTTTTACTGAGCAGGCAGCCCGATTTGCCCCATCATTCAAGGAACCCGAAATGAACAACACCGCCGAACAACTCATCGCCACGAACAAAGCCAATCTGCAAGCACTGCAAGCCCTGACAACTCAAGCCTTTGCCGGCATTGAAAAGTTGGTCGAACTGAATCTGGCTGCCTCCAGGGCCACCTTGGGTGATTCCTTCAGCCATGCGCAAGCCGTTCTGGGTGCCAAAGATGCGCAAGAGCTGCTGGCTCTCCAATCCGCCGTGTTCAAGCCTTTTGCCGAAAAATCCGCGGCCTACGTCCAGCATGTTCAGACCATCGTGACTGGCAGCAGCGCAGAATTTACAAAAGCCGTGGAAGCCAAGACAGCCGAAGCACAAAAAGCATTCAGCGGCGTGGTGGAAAACCTGGCCAAGAACGCGCCTGCTGGCAGCGAAACCGCGTTGGCGGCCTTCAAGAGTGCTTTGACCGCTGGTCAGAATGCCGTTGAGTCCGCGCAAACTTCAGCCAAGAAGGCTGTGGAAACGGCTCAGTCGAACTTCACGGCAGTAGCCACCCAAACTGTCGATGCCGTCAAGAAAGCCACCAAAGTAGCTTAATTGCCAGCTGCCTCCGGGCAGTACGCATCAAACGGCACCTGCGGGTGCCGTTTGCGTTTTGAGGGCTGTGATCAAGCCTTGTTGATCGGGATGTAGATTTCCCCGCCGGCCTTTTTGAACTCCTCCGACATGCTCTGCATGCCCGACTCCAACGCCTGCTCGTCGCTCACGCCCTTGATTTTGGCGTACTCGCGCACCTCCTGCGAGATCTTCATCGAGCAGAACTTCGGTCCGCACATCGAGCAGAAATGCGCCACCTTGGACGAGTCTTTCGGCAAGGTTTCGTCGTGGAAGTTGCGCGCCGTGTCGGGGTCGAGTGACAGGTTGAACTGGTCCATCCAGCGGAACTCGAAGCGCGCCTTGGACAGCGCGTCATCACGCGCCCGCACCCCTGGGTGACCCTTGGCCACATCGGCCACGTGGGCGGCAATCTTGTAGGTGATGATGCCGACTTTCACGTCATCGCGGTCCGGCAAACCCAGGTGTTCCTTGGGCGTCACGTAGCACAGCATGGCGGTGCCAAACCAGCCGATCATGGCGGCGCCGAT
>NZ_DHXT01000014.1:1431-14648 GCF_002413825.1 Rhodoferax sp. UBA5149 | reverse complement strand
GGAATGTCCACGCTGACCTCGCGCAGGTTGTTGCCGGTGGCCTTGATGATTTGCAGCCGCTGCGGCTGGGCCTGGCCCTGCAGGGAGTGGCGCTGCGCGGGCACTGCAATCTTCAGCGTGCCCGCCAGGTAGCGGCCGGTCAGGGACTCGGGACTGGCCTTGACCTGCTCGTAAGTGCCTTGCGCAATGACCCGCCCGCCGTGCAGGCCAGCGCCGGGGCCCATGTCGATCACGTGGTCGGCGGCGCGCATCATGTCTTCGTCGTGCTCCACCACCAGTACGCTGTTACCGATGTTGCGCAGGTGCTTCAAGGTCTCGATCAGGCGGTCGTTGTCGCGCTGGTGCAAGCCGATGCTGGGTTCGTCCAGCACGTACATGACGCCGGTCAGGCCCGAGCCGATTTGGCTCGCCAGACGAATGCGCTGCGACTCGCCGCCGCTCAAGGTCTCGGCGCTGCGGTCCAGGCTCAGGTAGTTCAGACCCACGTCGTTGAGAAACTTCAGGCGCAGGCCGATTTCACGCACCACTTTGCCGGCGATTTCTCCCTTGGCGCCCTGCATCTGTAGGGTGCTGAAGTAGGTGTAGGCTTCGCGCAGCGTGATGTGGCTGATCTCGAAGATGGCACGGGCTTGCGCGCCCTCGCCGATCTTCACGTGCCGCGCCTCGCGTCTGAGCCGGGAGCCCGCGCACTCGGTGCAGGCCTGGGTGCTGCGGTAGCGCGCCAGGTCTTCGCGTACCAGGGCCGAGTCAGTCTCTTTGTAGCGCCGCTGCATGTTGGGAATGATGCCCTCAAACGGATGCTTCTTGCTGAGTTTCTTGCCTTGTGAAGCCCCCGAATCCATCATGTAACTGAACTTAATCTCCTCCTCGCCCGAACCCTGCAGCACCGCTTGCTGGACCGCGGCCGGCAGCGACTCGAAGGCCTGCTCAATGTCGAACTTGTAGTGCTTGGCCAGGCTCTCCAGCAGGGCAAAGTAGTAGCCGTTGCGCCGGTCCCAACCCTTGATGGCACCGCTGGCCAGACTGAGCGTTGGGAAGGCCACCACCCGCGTCGGGTCAAAAAATTCCTGCATGCCCAGGCCGTCACAGGCCGGGCAGGCGCCGACCGGCGAGTTGAATGAAAACAGGCGCGGCTCCAGCTCGGCGATCGAGTAGCTGCAGACCGGGCACGCGAACTTGGCGTTGAATAAGTGCTCTTTCGGGCTGTAGCCCGCGTCGCCATTGCGTGGGCTGCTATCAATTTCAAGAGCAATGGCGCGACCGCTGGCGACCCGCAGGGCCGCTTCAAAACTCTCGGCCAGGCGCTGGCGCAGCTGGTCTCGCGCCTGCGGCTCGGTGTCCGGGCGCACCTTGACGCGGTCAATCACGACGTCAATGTCGTGTTTTTCGGTCTTCTTGAGTTGTGGCAGATTGTCAAACTCATACGCCTGTCCATCGACCCGAAAGCGCACGTAGCCCTGCGCCTGCATGTCGGCAAACAGGTCAAGAAACTCGCCCTTCTTTTCACGCGCCACCGGCGCCAGAATCATCAGCCGGGTCTCCGCAGGCATGGCCAGCACCGCATCCACCATCTGGCTCACGGTCTGGGCCTGCAGCGGCAGATCGTGCTCGGGGCAGAACGGTGTGCCGGCGCGGGCAAACAGCAAACGCAGGTAGTCGTGAATCTCGGTCACGGTGCCGACGGTGGAGCGCGGGTTGTGCGAGGTCGCTTTTTGCTCGATCGAGATGGCGGGGCTCAGGCCCTCGATCACATCCACATCGGGCTTGTCCATCAGTTGCAGGAACTGGCGCGCGTAGGTCGACAGGCTCTCCACGTAGCGGCGCTGGCCCTCCGCGTACAGGGTGTCAAACGCCAGGCTGGACTTGCCGGAACCGCTCAGGCCGGTGATGACGACCAGCTGGTTGCGCGGGATATCCAGGTCAATGTTCTTGAGATTGTGCGTGCGTGCCCCGCGGATGCTGATGGTCTGCTGCTGCAAGCCCATGGCAAGGTACTTGCCATCCGGATGGTGTTCGAGGGAAGTGCCTTCGGTCGGGGAGTTCAATGTGAAATGTGCTCGGGAAAACGGGCCATGATAGTTAAAGATCGCCGCTTTGACACGCCTTTATGGTGTGACGGGGGCAGATCGGGGACAATTCACCGTTTTATTGCCGTGGCCGTTCGCGGTATTTTGTGTGGGAGACCCCTGTTTTGTCTAAAGTTGATGCCCCGCTTGAGAGGAAAAACGCTGTTGTTGGCAGCTCGATGACGCCGGTAGAGCGGCGGGCCAGCTTTTCCTTGGCCACTATCTTTGCCCTTCGCATGCTCGGACTGTTCCTGATTTTGCCGGTTTTTGCGATCGAAGCCGCTAAATACCCGGGTGGCGACGATCCGGCCCTGATTGGCCTGGCCATGGGTCTTTATGGCTTGACGCAGGCTTTGCTGCAATTCCTTTATGGCATGGCGTCGGACCGGCTGGGGCGCAAGCGGGTCATTGTGTTTGGCCTGGTTGTATTCGCCATCGGCAGTTTTGTGGCGGCCCTGGCGCCCAGCCTCACTTGGCTGGCCATTGGCCGCGCGGTGCAGGGGGCGGGCGCCGTTTCGGCAGCCGTGACCGCCTTGCTGGCGGACCAGACGCGGGATGAGGTGCGCACCAAGTCCATGGCGCTGGTGGGTGCCAGCATCGGGCTGATGTTTGCGCTGTCCCTGGTCGCGGCGCCCTTGCTGGTGGCGCATATCGGGTTGGCTGGCTTGTTTGGCATGACCGGCGGCCTGGCCCTGGCCGGTGTGGCGGTGGTGATCTGGTGGGTGCCGAGTGAACCACGGCAGCACAAAAACATGCCGCGCGGCCGCCTGCTGGAGGTCTTGCGCCTGCCTGCATTGTTGCGCCTGAACTTTGGCGTGTTGGTGCTGCACGCGGTGCAACTGGCCATGTGGATGGCTGTGCCCGCCATGCTGGTGCAGGCGGGGGTGCCGCGTGAGCACCACTGGTGGATTTACCTGCCAGCCGTGCTGGCATCGTTTCTTGTGATGGGGGGCATGTTCCCCTTGGAGAAGCGGGGCTACCTGCGGGCGGTGTTCTTGACCGCCGTGGGTTTGGTCGCGCTGGTTCAGGTGGGCTTTTGGCTGGTGGCCTCGGGCGCACCCGGCGTGGGGCCGCTGGCGGCTTTGCTGTTCGTGTTCTTTTGTGGCTTTAACGTGCTGGAGGCCAGTCAGCCGAGCATGGCGTCGCGCGTGGCGCCAGCGCATGCGCGCGGTGCGGCCATGGGGGTTTACAACACGCTGCAGTCGCTCGGTTTCTTTGTCGGTGGCGTGATGGGCGGCTGGCTGGTGAAACATATGGGCGCGCAAGGCCTGTTTGCTGCCTGCGGCGGGCTCATGCTGTTGTGGCTGCTGGTGGCCTGGCCGATGCGGGCCCCGGTTGTGAGCGCGCCTGCGTTGGCGCCCAAGGCGGGATAATCGATCAAATCAAAAAGGAAACCCCATGGCATCCGTTAACAAAGTCATTTTGGTCGGCAATTGTGGCCGAGACCCTGAAATTCGCTATTTGCCTTCGGGCCAGGCGGTCGCCAATGTCAGCGTGGCGACCTCCTCGCGCCGCAAAGACAAAAACACGGGGGAAAGCATTGAAGACACCCAGTGGCACCGCGTGACGTTTTACGACCGGCTGGCTGAAATTGCCGGCGAGTATGTCAAGAAAGGCCAGCCCATTTACGTCGAAGGTCGCTTGAAATACGGCAAATACACCGACCAGGCCGGTGTCGAAAAGAACACTGTGGACATCATTGCCACCGAGATGCAGTTGCTGGGCAAGCGCGAAGGCATGGGGGGGCCGAGCGGCGATGAAGGCGGTGGCGGTGGCGGTGGCTATTCGCGTGCCGCGCCCGCGTCGCGCCCGTCGGCCCCGGCGCCCGCGCCGCGTCAAGCCCCGCCGCCCAAGCCGTCGAGCGGCTTTGACGATATGGATGACGATATTCCGTTCTGAAAACGACCATTCGGTCTGTCACTCAAGCCCTCGCAGCGCGCACGCTGCGAGGGCTTTTTACATCGGTTCTTGTACTGTGGGGGGTATGTTGATATACTCCATGTAGTATTTAAGGGGCGCCATGAGTTCACTTGCATTTCCTGACTTTTTCCGATTCGTTCGCCGCGCAGTACCCGTGTTCGGTGCCTTGGTCGTGTCTGTCGCCCTAGCGCAGGGAGGCATTCAGGTGCCGACGGTGCCCGCGCAACTCAAGTCTGTGGGAACCGGGTTCGAGCTGGAGGGTGTGATTCAGCCGGTCAAGCAAAGTACGATTTCGGCCCAAGCGGGGGGGCGCATTGCCACGCTGCTGGTCAAGGCCGGTGATAAGGTGCGGGCCGGTCAATTGCTGGCGTCCATTGACGACCGCGAGGCTCAGACCGGGGTTCAGCGCAGCCAGGCGCAGGTGGCGCAGGCGCAAGCCGAGTTGCGCAACGCGCAGGCCAATTTCGACCGTACGCGTGATTTGCAGAGCAAGGGCTTCGTAAGCTCGGCGGCGCTGGATACGGCTGATTCCCAACTCAAGGGCGCGCTGGCCGGACGGGATCAGGCGGGTGCCGGGGCGCGGCAGTCGTCATTGGCGCAGGGTTTTACTCGCGTGACGGCGCCTTTTGACGGTTGGGTGCTGCAGACGCATGTCGAAGCGGGCGACTTGGCGGTGCCCGGCAAACCGCTTCTCACGCTCTACGCCCCGTTGCCGCTACGGGCGGTCGTCCAGCTGCCGGTATCGCGCTCGGGCGTGGCGCGTGCGGGGGTGGCCGGGGTCTTGCTGCAAACCGCGGAGGGTGGTGCCCAGTGGGTTCGTCCGGTGTCCGTCACGACCGTGCCGACGGCCGATCCGGTTTCCCAAACCATTGAGTGGCGTCTTGAATTGCCGGCCAATGCCGTGCAGGCCGTGTTGCCGGGTCAGCAGGTGCGCGTGCGTTTTGCCGGCGGGCAGGCCGATCGCATGGTGGTGCCGGGGGCTGCCGTGCTGCGGCGCGGTGAGCTGACGGCGGTCTATGTGGTCACGGGCAAGGGCTTTGCGCTCAAGGCCATCCGCCTCGGGGCTGACCACGGCGCCGAGGGTGTGGAGGTGGTGGCGGGCCTGATGATGGGCGACCGCGTGGCCCTGGACCCGGTCAAAGCAGGCTTGGCGGGCGCGCAGGCCGTGCCAGCGGCACAGCCTGCGGCGGTCAAGTGAGATGGCTATGAAAGACAAAGCCTCCCTAGGCGTCTCTGGCCGCATCGCGGCGGCGTTTCAAACCAATGCGCTGACGCCCTTGCTGGCGCTGGTCGCCCTGCTATTGGGTCTGTTCGCGGTGTTGGTGACGCCGCGCGAGGAAGAGCCGCAGATCAATGTGACGATGGCCAACGTGCTGATTCCATTTCCCGGCGCCAGCAGTGCCGACGTGCAGAACATGGTGGCCCGGCCCGCCGAGCAGGTGCTGAGCCAGATTGCCGGTATCGAACACACCTATTCGGTGGCGCGGCCCGGCTTGGCCGTGTTGACCGTGCAATTCAAGGTGGGCGTTCCGCGCACGGAGGCACTGGTGCGTTTGTATGACGTGCTCAACGCCAACCAGGACTGGTTGCCGCGCGAACTCGGCACGCTGAGCCCGATTGTGAAACCCAAGGGCATTGACGATGTCCCGGTACTGGCCGTGACCTTATGGAGCCATGAGGCGCTGCCGGCCTATGAGCTGGAGCGCGTGGCCCATGCGGTGGAGACCGAACTCAAGGGCGTTCCCGGCACCCGTGAGGTCCAGACTATTGGCGGCCCGGGTCGTGCCGTGCACGTCTGGCTGGATCCGGCCCGTCTGCGGGAGCGGGGCGTTGACATCGCGGCACTCAAGCAGTCGCTGGCGGCGTCCAACTTTGGCATGCCGTCGGGTGCCGTGCTGGATACGACGACCCCCTCGGCGCAGATGCTCAGCGTCGAGACCGGCGAGTTTCTGCGCTCCGCGCAAGACGTGGCCGAGCTGGTGGTCGGTGTGAACAAGGGTCTGCCGGTCTACTTGCGCGAGGTGGCACGGGTTGAGGACGGTGCGCAATTGCCGCAACGTTATGTCTGGTTTACCCCTGGGGCGGCATCCGCCCAAGCGGGTAGCGTGTACCCGGCGCTGACGATTTCCGTAACCAAAAAGCCCGGCGAAAACGCGGTGGATGTGGCGCAGGCCGTGCGCGAACGCGTCAAAGCCCTGAGCAACACGGTAATTCCTGCCAACATGGAGACCACCATCACCCGCGACTACGGTGAGACGGCGGCGGAAAAGGCCAACAAGCTGATCCAGAAGCTGGCTTTTGCCACCGGGTCCGTCATTCTGCTGGTCGGCTTTGCCCTGGGCCGGCGCGAAGCGGTGATTGTGGGCGCCGCCGTTATTCTGACGCTGACCGCCACCTTGTTCGCCTCCTGGGCCTGGGGTTTCACGCTCAATCGGGTGTCTTTGTTCGCGCTGATTTTCTCCATCGGCATCCTGGTGGACGACGCCATTGTGGTGGTCGAAAACATTCACCGCCATCAGCAGTTGACGCCGGATGCCACGCTCAAGGACATCATTCCGCGCGCCGTGGATGAGGTCGGTGGCCCCACCATTCTCGCCACGCTGACGGTGATTGCCGCTTTGCTGCCGATGGCCTTCGTGTCCGGTTTGATGGGGCCCTACATGAGCCCGATCCCGATCAACTCCAGTTTGGGCATGGCGCTCTCCCTGGCGATCGCGTTCACCGTCACGCCCTGGCTGGCGCTCAAGTTGATGAAGCCGCACGGGCACGCCGCTTCTGAACAGGGCCGTGCCAAAGGGCTTGGCCCCAAACTGCAAACTCTGTTCACCCGCGTCCTGACCCCGTTTCTGACGAGCGCGCGCAAACGCTGGCTGTTGCTGGCGGGTATTTTGGTGGCCCTCCTGCTGTCGGTGGGCCTGACGCTGGTTCAATGGGTCGTCATGAAGATGCTGCCGTTCGACAACAAAAGCGAATTCCAGGTGGTCGTGGAGATGCCGGCCGGAACACCGCTGGAAAACACGGCGGCCACGCTGCATGAACTGGGCGCATTTTTGGCGCAACAGCCAGAGGTCTTGAACCTGCAAGCCTATGCCGGAACGGCGTCCCCGATCACGTTCAATGGATTGGTGCGGCAATACTATTTGCGGGCTGACGCGGACCAGGGCGACCTGCAAGTGAACTTGGTGGACAAGCACCATCGCAGTGAGAAAAGCCATGTGATTGCCCAGCGCCTGCGCCCGGATCTGGAAAAGATCGGCCTGCGCCACAACGCCCGCATCAAGGTGGTCGAGGTCCCGCCCGGTCCTCCCGTGATGTCGCCCTTGGTGGCCGAGGTCTATGGCCCGGATGAGGCGGGGCGTCAGAACGTGGCCCGTCGCTTGGCCAAGGCATTTGCGCAGACGCCGGACATCGTCGGCGTCGACAGCTCGCTCAAGGAAGATGCTCCCCGGGTCTATCTGCGCGTGCGCCGCCAGCAAGCCGAGTCGCTGGGCATTCCCGTCGCGGTGGTGGCGCAGAGTGCCGCCATGGCGTTGTCGGGGACCGACGCCGCCTACCTGCACGATGGCCAGTCCAAATACCCGGTTCCGGTGCGCCTGCAGCTGCCGCAAGAATCGCAAGTGGGGCTGGACGCCTTGCTGGCCATTCCCCTGCGTGCCGCCAACGGCCAGATGGTGCCCTTAAGCGAACTGGTCCAGGTCGAGCGCGGTGTGATTGACAAGCCCTTGTTTACCAAAGACCTGCAGGGCGTGAGCTATGTGTTCGGCGACATGGCGGGCAAGCTGGACTCGCCTTTGTACGGTCTTTTCGCCATTCGTAGCAAACTCACAGACGCGGCCCTGCCGGGGGCGGGCGAGCTGGGCGAGTACTGGATCCGCCAGCCGGCAGACCCGTATCGCCAGTACGCCATCAAGTGGGATGGCGAGTGGCAGATCACCTACGAGACTTTTCGCGACATGGGCGCGGCCTATGGCGTGGGCTTGATCTTGATCTACCTGCTGGTGGTGGCGCAATTCCGCAGCTACCTGACGCCGCTGGTCATCATGGCGCCGATCCCGCTCACCCTCATTGGCGTAATGCCCGGCCATGCCCTGATGGGGGCCCAGTTCACCGCCACCTCCATGATTGGCATGATTGCCTTGGCGGGCATCATCGTGCGCAATTCGATTTTGCTGGTGGACTTTATTGAGCTGCAAGTCAGACAGGGCTTGCCGTTCAAGGACGCGGTGGTGCGGTCCGCCGCAGTGCGGGCCCAGCCCATCGCGCTGACCGGCCTGGCGGCCATGATTGGCGCGTTCTTTATTCTCGATGACCCGATTTTTAACGGGCTTGCCGTGTCCCTGATTTTTGGCATTCTGGTGTCGACTCTGCTCACGCTGGTGGTCATTCCCGTCCTCTATTACGCCTTGTACCGGCGTCGTATGGAATCGCGCGCAGACGCGAATGTTCCCGAGGTACATCCGAGCTCAATCAACTAGAACTTGCAGGAGACAAATCATGGCTCATATCGTCATCATGGGGGCTGGCATTGGTGGCCTGCCCGCCGCTTACGAATTACGCGAGTTGCTGGACAAAGCGCACCGCATCACGGTCGTCAATTCAACCAACTATTTCCAGTTTGTACCCAGTAATCCTTGGCTCGCCGTAGGCTGGCGCGAGCGCGAGCAGATCACGCTGCCAATTGCCCCCTGTCTTGAGCGCAAGGGCATTGGATTCATCGCCAAGGCGGTTACCCATATCGATGCGCCGGTCAATCGCCTGACACTGGAGGGTGGCGACTTGCTGGACTACGACTACCTGGTGATTACCACTGGCCCGAAGCTGTCTTTCAGCGAGGTGCCTGGTGCCGGCCCACTCACCTCGGGTGGGGGTGGGTTTACCCACTCGGTGTGCAGTGTGGATCATGCTCAAGAGTTCTTCGCCGACTATCAGAAATTCTTGGACAATCCCGGCCCCGTCGTGATTGGCGCGATGCCAGGCGCGAGCTGCTTTGGCCCCGCTTATGAGTTTGCTTTCATTCTGGACACCGACCTGCGCAAGCGCAAACTGCGCAACAAGGTGCCGATTACCTATGTGACTAGCGAGCCCTATATTGGGCATTTGGGCTTGGGTGGCGTGGGCGACAGCAAGTCCATGATGGAGTCCGAGATGCGCAGCCGCGACATGAAATGGATTACCAATGCCAAGACCACCCGGGTGGAAGAAGGCAAGATGTTTGTTACGCAATTGGATGATCTGGGCAACGTTTACAAGGAGCATGAGCTTGGCTTCAAGTTGTCCATGATGCTGCCGGCCTTCAAGGGCGTGGATGCCGTCGCGGCCGTGCCCAATCTGTGCAACCCGCGTGGCTTTGTGCTGATTGACGAGTTCCAGCGCAGCAAAGCCTATCGCAACATCTTTTCGGCGGGCGTATGCGTGGCCATTCCCCCGGTGGAAGTGACACCGGTGGCCACCGGCACCCCTAAAACCGGTTACATGATTGAAAGCATGGTGGGAGCCATCGTGCACAACATCGCGGACGAGCTGGCCGGTAAATCACCGCACGCCAAAGGCACCTGGAATGCCATCTGTCTAGCCGACATGGGCGACACCGGCGCCGCCTTTGTGGCGCTGCCGCAGATCCCGCCGCGCAACGTGAACTGGTTCAAGAAAGGCAAGTGGGTACATCTGGCCAAGATCGCGTTTGAGAAGTACTTCATGCGCAAGATCAAAACCGGGAACTCGGAGCCTGTATTCGAAAAATATGTCCTCAAGCTCTTAGGCGTCGTGCGCTTGGTTGAAAAAACCAAGCATTAAATTTCACCCTTTCGTTTGTTTTTTTAGGAGTATCACCATGACCGTTCAGCGTTACATCGTTATTTTTGCAGGCCTCTTCATCATGATCTCACTGGCGTTGGGCGTGGAGGGAAGCCCCTTGTTCGTCAGCAAATGGGCGCTGGCCTTCACCGCTTTTGTGGGGGTCAATCTGTTTCAGTCCGGTTTCACCAATTTTTGCCCGCTGGGCATCATCTTGAAGAAGCTCGGCGTGCCCGAGTCGAAGATCGGATGTGCCAACTGAGCCCGGAAACCGGCGCCAGGCCTTCATTTCTATTCAGGAGCTACCATGAGTGAAACCAGTGTCCACGTTCAGCTGCGGCAAAAGCAGGACTACCAATTTGACGTTCATTTCGGCGGTGACATTCCCGTCGTGATGGGCGACGAGCCGGCCCCGCTGGGCGCGGGCCAGGGTCCGTCGCCGGTGCAGCTACTGGCTGCAGCGGTGGGGAATTGCCTGTCGGATTCCCTGCTGTTCGCCTTGCGCAAATTCAAGCAGGCGCCGGAACCCATTGCTTGCGATGTGCATGCCGAAGTGGGCCGCAATGCGGAGGGGCGTCTGCGCGTGCTGGCGATCAAGGCGGTGCTGACCTTGGGCGTGCCCGCTGCTTCGCTAGAGCACCTGGATCGCGTGCTCGGGCAGTTCGAGTCGTATTGCACGGTGACGCAGAGTGTGGGCCAGGGTATTGCGGTCAGCACTGAGGTGGTCGACGCGCTGGGTGCGCGGCTGAAGTGAGTCCGGACATGACACAAGCCCATTCCGCGTCCCACGCAGTCACCGTGATCGGTGCCGGTTTTGGCGCGCTGTCGGTGGTACGAGCGCTGCGTCAAGGGGATGCCAGGATTGACATCACCTTGATTGCGCCGCGTGCCGAGCTTCATTATCTGCCCGGCATCGTCTGGATTCCCAGTGGTTTGCGCACGCGTGAGCAGCTGGTGGTGCCGCTGGCGAACTTCTTTCGCCGCATGCGTGTCAAGTATGTGGCGGGTGACGTCACCGGCCTGCGTGAGGGCGGACGCGTGGTCGATGTCGCCCACGGTGGCGCTGTCAGCGAAGTGCGCAACGACGCGCTGGTGATTGCCTCGGGCGGGCGTTTTATCAAGAAGCTGCCCGGCATCGAGCATGCCATCACGCCGTGTGAAGGTATTGCGGCGGCGGAGCAAATCCGCGACCGGCTGCAACACATGGCGGGTGGCACGATTGCCTGCGGTTTCGCCGGCAACCCGAACGAGCCCAGTGCCGTGCGCGGCGGGCCCATGTTTGAGTTTCTGTTGGGTATTGACGAGCAGCTCAAACGTGAAGGACGACGCGACAAATTTGAACTGGTGTTCTTCAATCCCTCCATGGAGCCGGGCAACCGTCTCGGTCCCAAGGCGGTGCGCCATTTGCTGGATGAGATGGCACGGCGCAACATCCGCACGCAGCTGGGTCACAAGCTCAAGCGCTTTGAAGCCGACAAAATAGTCACCGAAGGCGGTGAATTCAAAGCCGACCTGATTCTGTTCATGCCGGGCATGACGGGTAACCTGTGGTTTGACCAGACCGATCTGGCGCGTTCGCCCGGCGGGCTGCTCAAGGCCGATGCGCAGTGTCGCGTGGAAGGCTCCGAGCATGTTTACGTGGTGGGCGATTCAGGCAGTTTCCCGGGGCCGGACTGGATGCCCAAGCAAGCCCATATGGCGGACCTGCAGGCCGCCGCGGCGGCAAAAAACCTGCTGGCCGGCTTGCGGGGCGAGGCCGCCAGCGTCACGTTCAAGGTCGAGCTGATCTGCATTATTGACGCCCTGGGCCAGGGTACGCTGGTCTGGCGTACGGCCCAGCGCAACATCATATTGCCCTCATCCCGCTTGTTTCATTGGGCCAAGCGCGCCTTTGAGCGCCTGTATCTAAGGAAATATCAATGACCAAATTGACTGACGTTGCGGCCCGGACCGATGTCCTCAACCGCCTGCGCCGCGCCGAGGGGCAGATTCGCGGTGTGCAGCGCATGATCGAAGAGGGCGAGAGTTGTCTCAAGATCGGACAACAGTTTTCGGCTGTGCGCAAAGCGCTGGACAGCACTTATGTGCGGATGACGATGTGCTTCATGGAGCAGGAGCTCGAAGCCTGCCTGCAACCGGACGAGTCGCAGAAAGCCGGGCTGGACCACATGCTCAAAGACATGGAGGCCCTGCTGGCGCGCATGGGCTAGCAACATTTATAGAAAATACGCCTCTAGCCCCCGTCAATCGTGCGTAGACAGCTATTAAAACAATAGCAACTCAAGCGTGAAGCTCAAGTCGCGATCACGCCGCCGCCCAGGCACAGGTCGCCGTCGTACAGCACCGCGGATTGGCCAGGGGTGACGGCCCATTGCGGGTCGGGAAAGGTCAGGCTGAACGCCTCGCCCGCCCCGGCGGCCAGCGTGCACGGCGCGTCAAGCTGGCGATAGCGGGTTTTGGCGGTGAACTGGCCGGGGGCTGGCGCCGTGCCGGCGACCCAGCTGGCGTCCTGCGCGGTCAAAGTATGGGACTGGAGCCATGGGTGCTCGTGGCCCTGCACCACCCACAGCGTGTTTTTTTCCATGTCCTTGCGGGCCACAAACCAGGGGGCGTGCTCGCCGCCGCCCTTTTGCGCGCCTTTGGCCTTGATGCCGCCAATACCCAAGCCCTGGCGCTGGCCCAGGGTGTAAAAACTCAGGCCCACGTGCTGGCCGATGGTGCGGCCTTTTTCATCCTTGATCGGGCCAGGTTCCTTGGCGATGTAACGGTTCAGGAAGTCGCGAAACGGCCGCTCGCCAATGAAGCAGATGCCGGTCGAGTCCTTCTTCTTGGCGTTCGGCAGGCCGATCTCCAGGGCAATGCGGCGCACCTCGGTCTTGTGCAGTTCGCCGACCGGGAACAGCGTTTTGGACAGCTGCGCCTGATTGAGCCGGTGCAGGAAGTAGCTCTGGTCCTTGGACGGGTCCAGGCCTTTGAGCAACTCGTGTTGGCCGGTGGCGGCATTCAGGCGCACTCGCGCGTAATGCCCGGTCGCGATCTTTTCGGCGCCGAGCCGCAGGGCATGGTCCAGAAAAGCCTTGAACTTGATCTCGGCATTGCACAGAATGTCCGGATTCGGTGTGCGTCCGGCCTGGTACTCGCGCAGAAATTCGGCAAACACCCGGTCCTTGTATTCGGCGGCAAAGTTGACGTGTTCAATCTCGATGCCGATCACGTCCGCCACCGCAGCGGCGTCCACGAAGTCGATATTGGAGGAGCAGAACTCCGAGTCGTCATCCTCCTCCCAGTTCTTCATGAAGATGCCGATCACCTCATAGCCCTGCTGTTTCAGCAGCCAGGCGGTCACCGCCGAGTCCACGCCACCGCTCAAACCGACCACCACGCGCTGCCCAATGTGTTGCTTGTCCATAGGGGGGAGATTATCCCTGCCATGGAACT
>NZ_DHXT01000014.1:0-1159 GCF_002413825.1 Rhodoferax sp. UBA5149 | reverse complement strand
CCAGGTGACCGGTTGAGCTGTTCACGCGCGGCCGTCGGTCGTTTGTGCGCTTCGGGCAACAGGCAGCGGGCATCCGGCATCCGGCTCAATGACTGTCACGACGGTGACCTTGGGTTTTCAGCGTGTGCGCCAGCGCGATGGCCGGAGATCGCCACTTCATTGACCCACGTCATGCTTGACCCGGCCGGTAAGGGGGGCAATTTCAGTTAAGCTCTGCGTCGCAGTGTCTCCCGCAATGCTTGTCAGCGGAGAGGCTTCGCATTAGCTGTTGCAAAAATCAATTGAGGAGTCGCTACATGCAGACCGGCGTACCTAGTCAAACGGCATCGGGAATCACCCCGGTTGCCGTTGCCCCCGAAACATCCAGAACCGCGCAGCGCATTGGCGTGCCGCGCGAGGTTTTCCCCGGCGAAAAGCGCGTGGCGACAGTGCCCGAAGTGGTTGAAAAGCTCATCAAACTGGGCTTCAAGGTCGTCGTCGAGTCCGGTGCGGGCGACGCCGCCAATTTCAGCGACGAGGCTTACCGTGCCGTCGGCGCAGAAGTCATCACAGGGGCCGCTGCACTCTGGGCGGCGTCAGATATCGTGTTCAAGGTGCGTGGACCCACCACGGAAGAAGTTGGGCTGATGCGCGAAGGCGGCACGCTGGTCAGTTTCATCTGGCCGGCGCAGAACCCCGAATTGATGCAGCAACTCGCCGCCAAGAAGGCGACCGTGCTGGCCATCGACGCCCTGCCGCGCACGTTGAGCCGCGCCCAGAAAATGGACGCGCTGACCTCCCAAGCCGGTGTCGCCGGTTACCGCGCCGTCATTGAGGCGGCCAACGCTTTTGGCCGCTTCTTCAGCGGTCAGATCACGGCTGCGGGCAAGGTGCCGCCGGCCAAGGTCTTTATTGCTGGTGCTGGCGTGGCCGGATTGGCGGCAATTGGCACCGCCGCCAGCCTGGGGGCCATCGTTCGTGCCAATGACACCCGTGCCGAAGTGGCCGACCAGGTCGTGTCGCTAGGTGGTGAATTCGTCAAGGTCGATTATGTAGAGGAGGGCTCTGGCGGCGGCGGCTACGCCAAGGTCATGAGCGAGGGATTCCAGCAGGCCCAGCGTGAGATGTACGCCAAGCAGGCCAAGGACGTAGACATCATCATCACCACCGCGCTGATCCC
>NZ_DHXT01000135.1:9897-12160 GCF_002413825.1 Rhodoferax sp. UBA5149 | reverse complement strand
GGCTGCGAGCGCATCCACTTCGTTGCCACCCACTTTTCGCCACCTTGCACGGCGTTGCTGGAATGCACCGATGCGGGGTCGGCTTACTTGAAGGCTTTGATCAAGGCCTCGAACCGGGTTCGAAACGATTGGTCGTGCGGCGTGATGGGTGGCACCTTGCGGGCAACGCCCAGCAACTCGTAGACGGCCATTTGCGCGGCGCGCACCGAGTACTCCACCGTGAAGACGACATCGCCCGGAATTTCGACAAACTGGCTGATGAAGGCGAAGTTCTTCGAGTTGCGAGGCACCGGCGGCGGCCGATCACTGGACAGGCGGGGCATGAACATGCTGGTGATGTAAGGCATCCGGCAAGGAATGCAGTTGGCCGCTTGAACGGTCTCCAGATCGAATCGCAGGTGACCACAGAGTTCGCGCAGGATCTCCGCGCCATGGCACTCGGCCATCGGCTTGGCAACGAAATTGCCGATCCGGTCCGGGAACAGCGCGTAGCCCCAGAACACCTGTACATCGGCCGGCTGGTTTGCGAAGTGAGGTTGATGCGCCAGCACGATGGACATCAGCCAGTTGGAGTCCTTGAACGTCACCAGTCCGCCGGTGCCCGCCTCATTGCCGCTGAACTGCTGAATCTGATCGAAGAAGGCCGGGTTCGGCAGCGTGACCGTGAACGATTCCCAGCACGACTGCGCGATGCAGCGGTTGAAGGCCGCCGGATTGCCGAACTCCGGTCGGCCCTGCGCCAGCCTTTCCCAGAGCGTCCAGCCGCCGCTGTCGACCTTGGTCCGCTGGGCTGGCGCGCGGGTCATCGAACCCAGGCTGGAGGCATCGGTCATCGAGCCGTTTTGCATGAAGACCAGGTCGCCGTCGTTCACGGCAAGCACTTCACTTTGGCCCTGTCGCAAGCAATGGATGCCGGTCACGACGAACTTGCCGTCTTCGATCTTGTGCGCAAGGTCGGTGACCTTGCAATTCGTGACCAGGCGGACGCCTTGCGCTGCGAGCCAGGTCTGCAAGGGCAGAACCAGGGAGTCGTACTGGTTGTAGACGGTTCGCTTGACGCCGCCGAGCGTTTCAATGCGGGAAAACTCAAGCATGAAGCGGTGCAGGTAGCGCTTGAGTTCAACCGCGCTGTGCCAAGGCTGGAAGGCGAATGTGGTGACCCACATGTACCAGAACTCGGTCTCGAAGAACGCGGGCGAGAGCCAGTCGGAGATGCAGCTTGCACCCAATTCGTTTTCATCGGCATTGCTGAGTTTCAGCAATTCCATGCGGTCCTGCATGGAGAACCCCATGGAGCTCACCGGGACCTTCGCGCGGCGGCAGTCGACCAGCCTGGCCATCGAATTCGCCTGGTGCATCGCATTGAAATCGACGGTTTCTTCGAACACCGTCTTGCCTTTGTTGCTCAGCGAGGGAATCGATTTGTAAAGGTCCCAGGTGCATTCGTAGTTGTCGGTCGTCAGCATGCGTCCGCCGCGCAATGAATACCCAGCCGCGGCATCTCCGGCACCGTCCAGGCTGCCGCCCAGGAGGGCGGTCGCTTCGAGGATTGAAATGTTTTCGCCCGGCATGCCGCCGTCGCGGATCATGAAGGCAGCGGCAGCCAGGGAGCCGATGCCGCCGCCCACGAGATAGGCCTTGGGTTGGGTATTCATGTCGTCGGGTTCCTTGAGCGTTGCGAGTTAACAGGACTTGGCCGGATTGCAGCAGGCCACGATTCAACCCGCGTGCCTGAAAATCAGTTCCGTGCGGGGACGGGTTCCAGGCGCCACGCTAGCGGTGGCCCGCGTCCTCGTCTGTGCGCTGGGCAACACAGGGTTGTCGCGCCATGGGCTGCGCTGTTTTGAAGCGATCCACCGAAAGCCCAGACCAGCCGGGGGCCAAGCTTTTGCGGGCAGTCAGCGGCATCTTCCTAAAATCCTCCCATGACACCCGCCGCCCCTGCCAAACGCCTCGTCTGCGCGACTTGCCTGCGCGCGCAAAGCACTTGCATCTGCCAGTGGATTACGCCAACGGCCCATGGGGTCGAGGTGCTGGTGCTGCAGCATCCGCTGGAAGTGGCCAACGCCAAAGGCAGCGCGCGGTTGTTGCATTTGAGTCTGCCGCATAGCCGGCTGGTGACGGGCGAAGTGTTTACCGAGCCCGCGTTGCAGGCCTTGCTGACGGCGCCATTCCAGCCGCAGGCTGGGGCGCACCGCCCGAAGCACGCCATCCTGCTGTATCCGGACACGCCGCAGGAGCAAGCGCTGAGCTTGCCGCCGCC
>NZ_DHXT01000135.1:0-9633 GCF_002413825.1 Rhodoferax sp. UBA5149 | reverse complement strand
GCTGCAACAATTGCCGCGCCTGTCATTGCGCGACCTGCCGGCGTCCCACTACCTGATCCGCAAAGCGCATCGGCCCGATCAGCTCTCCACGCTGGAGGCGACTTGCGCCGCGCTGATGCAATTGGAGGGCGGCGTCGAGCAGTTTGCGCCCTTGCTGAGGGCGTTTGACGGCTTTGTGGCGCAGCAGTTGGGGTACCGGACAAGGTAGCGCAGGCCCGCGCGATCGTCCTACAAAACGTGCCGGAGATGGCCTACATCGTGGCCGGCCTGCAATCGCTAAAGTGATTGAATCTTCAACTTGGCTGAGACGCTGGCGCGGTCCGGGATGTTCCTCAGCCCCCAAAGGATTCATCGTGAAAAAGTCACATCGCATCATTTCCAGCTTGTTCGTGGTCGCAGCATCGCTGGGCTCGGTCGTCGGCGCGCAGGCGCAAGACAATAGGTCCGGCGCCAGCAGCCGCTCCGGCATGTACGGCGCTGGCAAAAGCTACATCGGCCTGAATGCTGGACAGTCGAACTTCTCGCTGGGCGACGGCACGGGTCTTTTTGGTTCCGACAGTCGCGACACGGCTTACAGCCTTTACGCCGGTAACTACTTCAACAACAACTTCGGTCTGGAGTTTGGCTATACCGATTTCGGCCGGGTTAACCGCGCTGGCGGCAGCACCCGGGCGGATGGTATCGGCATGAGCCTGGTCGGCAAACTGCCGCTGGGCGATGCGTTCAATCTGCTGGGCAGGATCGGCACGATTTATGGCCGCACCAACGTGGCGTCACAAGCCGGCTCAGGCATCGTCGCAGGTGACGAAAGCGGTTTCGGCTTGTCTCTTGGCGTGGGTGCCGAATATATGTTCAATCCGCAGTGGTCGGCGGTACTGCAATACGACGCGCATGATCTGAATTTTATTGGCGGCAGCCGTGAGCGCATCAGCATCACCACCTTAGGTATGCGCTACCGCTTCTAAGCGCTTTGGCGCGGCCCGGCGCCATGTCTGCCATGGCGTTCGGTGCGACATGCCATTTTCAGACGGGCGAAGGTAGGGCGTGACCTAGAATGATTCTCCTCGCCGCTTGGCAACAAGACGGCAACTGGAGGGCATGGATGTTTGAATCGGCAGAAATTGGTCACAAAATCAGCAAGACCGCCTACCGTGAGGCGGTGCCTGCGCTACGTGCTGCGCTGCTGGAGGCACAGGCTGGCTTGCAGGAGAGCGGGAAAATCCCCGTGGTGGTGCTGATTAGCGGCCAGGATGGTGCGGGCAAGGGCGAAACCATCAATGTGCTGTATGAGTGGATGGACCCCCGCTTTATTTCCACGCTCGCTTTTGCCGAGCCGACCGACGAGGAACGGGAGCGCCCGCCCGTGTGGCGTTATTGGCGATCCTTGCCAGCCAAGGGGCGTGTCGGGATTTTCGCCGGCTCCTGGTATTCGGACCCGATTCGCCAGCGCATTCTGAGCGAGATCTCGATGAAGGAGCTCGATGCCCGGGCCGACCAGATCAACCGCTTTGAGGCGATGCTGGTGAACGAGGGCGCTCTGGTCTTGAAGTTCTGGTTTCATTTGACCAAAGAGGGGCAGAAAAAACGGCTCAAGGCGCTCGAAAGTGACCCCCGTACCGCCTGGCGTGTGACCAAGTGGAACTGGGACCGGCTCAAAACTTACGACCAGCTGCAAGACGTGGCCGGCCACTTGCTGCGCATGACCAACACACCCTGGGCGCCCTGGGTGGTGGTGGAAGGCACGGACGACCGCTACCGCTCGCTGACGGTCGGGCAGATCGTGCTGGAGGCCTTGAAGGAGAAGCTGGCCAGCACCGACAAGCAGGAGTCCCCGGTGGCGCCCATGGTGCGGGTCGACACCGATGGCCGCAACGTGCTGTCCGAGCTCGACCTCAAACTCAAACTGACGGACAAGCCCTATGAGCGCGAGCTGGCCCAATGGCAGGGGCGCCTGTCGGAGCTGGTGCGTGATGCGCGCTTCAAGGGCCGCTCGCTGGTGTGTGCTTTTGAAGGCGCGGACGCCGCTGGCAAGGGCGGCGCCATCCGGCGCATGGGCGCGGCGTTGGATGCGCGGCAATACCAGGTGTTTCCGGTGGCCGCGCCCACGGAAGAAGAGCGGGCACAGCCTTATCTGTGGCGTTTCTGGCGCCATGTGCCGCGCCTAGGGCACGTGGCCATTTTTGACCGCACCTGGTACGGCCGGGTACTGGTCGAGCGGGTGGAGGGGTATTGCAGTGAAAACGACTGGCTGCGGGCCTACACCGAGATCAATGACTTCGAGCATGAACTGGCCGACGCCGGCGTGATCGTGGTCAAGTTCTGGTTGCAGATTACCCAAGAAGAGCAGCTCAGGCGCTTCAAGGAGCGAGAAGAGATTGAATTCAAACGTTTCAAGATCACCCAGGAAGACTGGCGCAACCGCGAGAAATGGGGTGCGTACCAGCAGGCGGTATGCGACATGGTGGAGCGCACCAGCACCGGCAATGCACCCTGGACGCTGGTCGAAGCCAACGACAAGAACTACGCGCGGGTCAAGATTCTGCGCACACTGTGCGAGCGCATGGAAGCCGAGCTGGACGGCCGACAGGCGCCCGGCGCGGAAGGCCGCGCCAAGAAATGGGGCAAGTCGGCCAAGCGCGGGAAATCCGATGCGAAGTACGCGGCAATATGAAATGAACAGCGTTGCGGTGGCGCCTACAATCATGGCGACGGTCCAGTGACGCCAGCGAACGCCGCCCGACGGTACACTGATCACTGACGTCGCTGGCATATCAACGCGAGAGCAACACCACCATGGCCGACCCCACTACCAAGTCCGTACTCGTCGTCGACGACAGCCGCGTCTCGCGCATGCTGATCAAGTCCCTGCTATTGGCCCGGTGCCCGCAATGGACGATCACCGAAGCCAGCAGCGGTGATGAAGCGCTGGCCCTGGCCAAGGCGCAGTCCTTCGACTGCTGCACCATGGACATCAACATGCCCGGACTGCAGGGCACCGAGACCGCGGAACAGTTGCTGAAGATTCAGCCCGTCTTGCGCATCGTCCTGTTCTCCGCCAACATTCAGGAAACCCAGCAAGCCCGCGCCGCGCAAATTGGTGTGCCCTTCGTGGCAAAACCCGTGACCGAAAAATCCGTCGCGCTGGTGCTGGCCCATTTTCAGGGGTAACACTGATGGTTTTATCGGTCACCCAGCTGGACGCGCTTACCGAAATTTTCAACGTCGGTGCCGGTCGCGCGGCATCGAGCTTGAGTGACATCGTGGGCGACGAAGTCCTGCTGTCCGTGCCCAGAGTCGAGTTCTACCGTGCCAGCGAGATCAACGCCAATGTGTTGTCGCTCACCTCGGCGCGACTCGGTTCGGTTCAACAAAAGTTCAAGGGGCCGTTCAACATGGCGGCCTCCCTGTTGTTCACGGAGGAACGGGCGCTTGAAATCGTGCAGGAGATGATTGGCTCGCAAGTGCAGAAGGAGGACCTGGTTGAGTACGAACAAGAGGCCATGTGCGAAGTCGGCAACATCATTTTGAACGCCTGTCTGTCGGCCATGGCGGACATGCTGGGCATTTCTTTTGAAAGCACGCTGCCGGAGTATTCAAGCGATGCGCCCGACGTTGTCATTGAGCGCATCGTCTCCGATATCGACAATCCTTTGATGTTGATTCTGCACATGAACATGATTATCGAGAAGCGACGCAGCCAGGGCACCCTGATCTTCTGGCTGAGTTCCTCGTCACTGCAGGATCTGATTCTTCACCTTGACCGATTTCTTACCCGGATTTAGTGCCACTGACAACATGAAACTCGATAAATTCGATGCCAGCCCGCCGTGGTCGACGATTTTTGATGCGGTGGGGTTCGGTCTGGTGCTGGTTGACGCCGATGCCCATGTTTTGCTTTGGAACGGGTGGCTGACCCGGCACAGCGGGGTGGACGCACAGGACGCTTTCGGGCAGCCCCTGGCGGCCGTGTTTGGCGCGGCGCCGTCGGCCTCCTTTGTCGCCGCTTTGCACAACGCCTTGCACTACAAACTCCCGGTCGTGTTGTCCAACGTGCTGCACCGCTGTCCCTTGCCCCTGTATGCGCAACTGCCGATGAGCGAGTCGGCCGACCGTATGCCGCACGCCATCACCATGACGCCATTGGCCGTCGCCCCCTGGGGACCCTGTTGTCTGATTCAGATCGCCGATTCCAGCCGGGCGATTTCCCGCGAAAAAGTCCTTCAGAAGCAATCGGACCGGCTCAGCCAGGAGGTCATGACCGACAGTCTGACGCGTGCCTTCAGTCGCGGTTTTTTTGACCAGTTTTACCAGCAGGAGTTCGCACTGGCGCGCCGCCAAGGGACCAAGTTGTCGCTCATCCTGGTGGACGTGGACTACTTCAAGGGCTACAACGACGAGTATGGCCACCCCGCTGGCGACAAGGTCCTCGTGACCTTGGTGCAGGCCCTCAAAGCCGGGCTGTTACGCGCAACCGACAAGTTGGCCCGCTATGGCGGTGAAGAGTTCGTCGTGATCCTTCCCGACTGTGCCCAGAACAAAGCGCTGGCCATCGCCGAACACCTGCGAACCGCCGTGCTGGCGCTCAAGCTGCCGCACCGAAAGTCGGGCATGTCGGACCAGATCACTATCAGTCTGGGTGTTTCCACCATGGAGTCGGGCCAGACTTGCAGCGCGCAAGCGCTGTTGGAGGCCGCCGACCTTGCCTTGTACGCCGCCAAGGGCAAAGGGCGCAACGGTGTCCAGTATTGTGGTCCGCAGCTACCCCAAGCGTCGGCTTGACGACGGGTCGGGCACCGCGCATCCCGCATGAATCCAACCAATGCTTCGCCCAGTTTGTCTTCGTCGTGGACGCTGGACGAGAATTTCCATTTCCTGGCCTATCCCGCACACACGCTGCTCTGGATGTGCGACATACAGGGTTTGTGCGACTTCGTCAGTCCGTCCTGGCTCAGTTTCACCGGCCGGGAGGCCAAGCAGGAATTGGCCCGCGGTTGGCTCGACCGCGTCCATCCCGATGAGCTGAGTGCCCTGCAACATCAACTGGACACGGCGGTGCGCGAGCAACAGCCGTTCCGGCTTCTCTATCGCTATCAGCGTGCCGACGGTGTCTACCGCTGGTTTGTCAGCCAGGGCATGCAACGCACGACGGCAGCGGGCGAGTTTTCCGGTTTTATCGGTCAGTGTTTCGATGTCACGGCCTATCAGGCGGGTGAGTTGGAAATGGAGCTCTCCGCGCAGCGCATGATTTCCCTCTTGCGGCAGACGCGCCTGATTGCCGCCGTGCTCGATACGCAAGGACGCGTCCTCTTTTCCAATGGCAATTTGTGTCGGCTGCTGGCGTACGAGGGCGCCGAGCTGATCAACCGTCGACTCTTCGAGTCCCCTCTGGCCCCCGGCGACAGTCCACTGCCTGGGATGATTTACCCCGATGGACAGGATCGCGCCGAGTTCTCGGTTGAATTTGAATCTGAATTGCTGACCCGTCACGGTGAGACGCGCCATGTGCACTGGCATGCCCTGGGCTTGCCGGAGTACGCAGGGCACGCGAACAGCACGATCCTGATCGGCGACGACATCACGGAAGCACGGCGGATGGAAGATCGCCTGAAGCTGACCGCCAAGGTCTTTGAGTCGACCAATCAGGCCATGCTCATTACCGACGCCAAGGGTGACATCATCATGGTCAACCAGGCCTTTACCCAGATGACGGGTTATGACCGGGAGGAGGTGCTGGGCAAGAACCCGCGCATCTTCCAGTCCGGCCGCCAGGACCGGGCTTTCTACGAGCAGATGTGGAAAAGCATTCGCGAAACCGGCCACTGGCGCGGTGACATCTGGGATCGCGACAAGAACGGCGTCGAGTATCCCAAGTACCTGTCGATCAGTGTGATCCAGGATGAGAACGGAAAAGTCACGAATTATTCGGGTATTTTCTACAAAATAACCGAGCGCAAGGCGATCGAGGAACGCCTTGATTTTCTGGCGCATTACGACATGCTGACCGGTTTGCCCAACCGTTCGCTGTTGCATGATCGCCTGAAGCAGGCGATCGAATACGCGAAACGCGAAGGCACGCGCATCGGCTTGCTGTATCTCGATCTCGACCACTTCAAGCAGGTCAACGACACCTGGGGCCATGACGCTGGCGACGCGCTGCTGAAGGCCGTCGCCCGGCGCATGACGGACAGCGTGCGCGCGGTGGACACGGTGGCGCGTCTGGGCGGCGACGAGTTCGTCGTGCTGGTGCCGGACGTCCAGGAGATCGATGACATTACTGAGGTGGCTCGCAAGATCCGCGATGCCCTGATGCCCGCTTACGATATTCGCGGCACGTCCGTGCTGGCGACGCCCAGTATCGGCATCAGTGTTTATCCGGATGATCACGAAGATGACGAAGTGCTGCTCAGATACGCCGACAGAGCCATGTACGCCGCCAAAAACAGCCGCCATGGCAATCTCAGATATTTCAACGAGATCAAGCAGGCGGATGACCCGCACCGGGACTGAGCCACAAACAGTTTATTTCCGGTACACCTAGTGCGGTCGCCGGCCCCGCTCAAACCCTGTTGATGAGGGCTGAAACAGGTCAAGCGCCGCGATGTGTGCACATCGGGCGCTTGCGTCATCCAAGCCTATTCGCTCAAGCTCTTTTGGCTGCGATCACGGGCATCGGTGTCGACTGCTTGCGTTTGCCAGCTGTCAGCAACCGCACCGCGAACCAGGCCAGGAACAAGGTGCCGATGGCGAAGACGACATCGCCCGGTACCCGCATCCACACCATCGTTTCCATGAAGTGTGAATGAACGACTTCCGGTGAACGGGCAAACCACATGCCCTTGGTGACACTGGCCCAGGCCTGGTAGATGCCGGCTGGCACCAGCGAGATGAACACCATCATGGCCAGGCCGATATTGAGTGACCAGAACATCGGGGCCAGCAGCTTGTCAGACCAGGCTAATCGATCCGACAGGCCGCGCAGGCAAAACAGCAGCAGACCGATGCCCAGCATGCCATAGACACCGAACAGCGCGGCATGACCATGGGCCGCGGTCATGTTGAGCCCCTGCATGTAGTACAGCGCGATCGGTGTGTTGATCGAGAAGCCCAGCAAGCCGGCACCGACGACGTTCCAGAAGCCGACCGCGATGAAGCACAGGATCGACCACTTGTAGGATTGCACCCAGGGCGCGGCCTTGGAGCGTTGGTAGTTGCGATAGGCCTCGACCCCGATCATGGCCAAGGGCACCACTTCGAGCGCCGAGAACATGGCGCCGATGGCGATCACGAAGGTCGGCGTGCCGGTGAAGTACAGATGATGCAAGGTGCCCAGAATGCCGCCGAACAGGAACACAATGGTTTCCAGCACGATCGCGCTGTTGGCGGTGGCGGCGCGAATCAGGCCCAGACGGGTGAACAACAGGGCAATGACAGCCGTGGCGAACACTTCAAAGAAGCCTTCCACCCACAGGTGGACCAACCACCAGCGCCAGTACTCGATCATCGAGTAATGCGTGTGCGGACCCCAGGTCAACGAGGTCGCATAGAAGCCGCCGATGCACAGGGCCGACAGGAACACCATCGCAATCAAGCCGCGGCTCTCCGACGGCTTCTTCAAGGCCGGCATCAGCCCGCGTCCCAGCAGGGTGACCCAGAACAGCAAGCCGATAAACAAGAGCACTTGCCAGACGCGGCCCATGCTGGTGAATTCCAGGCCCTGGTTGCCGATCCAGAAGCTGAAATCATTGCCCAGGTGCTGCAATGAACCGAGCCAGCCGAAGGCGGTGGAGCCGACCACGATGAACAGCAAGGCATAGAACAACACGTCAACCCCGAGTTTCTGGTATTTGGGCTCATGGCCCGAGATCGCCGGGGCGATGTACAGGCCGGTCGCCAGCCAGGCGGTGGCAATCCACAAGACCGCGAACTGGGTATGGATGGTGCGGCTCACCGTAAAGGGCAGTATCTGCGCCAGCGGGAAACCAAAGAAGCTCTGGCCCTCGACCGCATAGTGGGCGGTGATGACCCCCATGGCCACTTGCGCCAGGATCAGGCCGATCACCACATAGAAGTATTTTCGCGTCGCCTTCATGGACGGCGTTGGCTTCAGGTCGAACAGCGGATCGGTTTTGGGCGGCGTCGGGTCGCCCTCCTCCTTGGCCGTCGAATGGTAGAACAGCATGGCCACGATGGCGGCGATCATGAAAATAACACTGGCAATCGACCAGATACCGGCCCCGGCGGTCGGGCTGTTGTCGACCAGCGGCTCGTGCGGCCAATTGCTGGTGTAGCTCAGGTCCGTCTCATTGGGCCTGTCGGTGGCGGCCGACCAGGCCGACCAGAACATGAAGGCCGGTAGCGCTTGCAGATCCAGTGGGTCGGGCAATGACCCGGCATTCATCGCATATTGTTCGCGCAACTTGTCCAGTGCCGGGTCATTGCCGAACAGGCTGACGTAATGCCGTGCGACCTGCTGCACCGCCTCGGCGCGTTCCGGCGAGAGCGTGATGGTGTCGGTTTTCGCGTCAAACGTGTTGCTTCGCATCTCGCTCTTGAGCCGGCCGTTGAGTTCGCCTTGCTGGCCGACACTCAGTTGCTCAAAGGGCTTGCCGAAATCACGTTGCGACCATATGGCGCGCAGCGCCAGCGCTTCGCGGTGCAGCCAGTCGGCCGACCAGTCCGGTGCGACGTAACTGCCATGACCCCAGACCGATCCCAACTGCTGACCGCCGGCCGAAAGCCAGGCTTCCTGACCGCGTTGCACCTGTCCTTCCGAAAATAGCACCGTTCCCTTGGTGCTGATGACTTGTTTGGGGATGGGCGGCGCTGTCAGATAAATCTCTGTTCCGACCCAGCCTAAAACGGCGAAGGAGAGAACACAGATGACGGCGAGCCAGGTCCAGAGTTTGCGCGTAGCGTGCATGGCAAATATTCCTTAGTGGTGAAGTTGAAATGCGAGTGGGTGCTGGTTTGAAGCAAACGCCACTATAGATGCATTCTATGTGCATCTATTAAAAGATGCAATAGCAATACTTCTTTTTGAGATAATTTTTGTCTCAACTGTCGCGGCGACCCGAATCCGTCGACGCGCTGGCTTGCCTTCTTGCCACAGTCTGATGTTGCCGATACCCACCCAACTCAAGTCGGGTGTGCCCACCGTCATGGTGCCGCCCTTCAGCGCTACATCATCCCCAGCATTCTCGGAAACCAGGTCGACAGGCCGGGCCAGTAGGTGACCAGCATCAGGAAGCCCAGCATGCCCAGCAACCAGGGCCAGACCGCCACCGTCAGCTCGGTGATGCCCATCTTGGTGATGCCCGAGGCGACGTAAAGGTTCAAGCCCACCGGCGGGTGGCACATGCCGACTTCCATGTTCACCACCATGATGATGCCGAAGTGCACCGGGTCGATGCCCAGCTTCATGGCCACCGGGAACAGGATCGGCGCGAAGATCAGCACGATGCTGGACGGCTCCATGAAGTTGCCCGCCAGCAGCAGAATGACGTTGACCGCGAGCAAGAACGTGATCATGCCCAGGCCATGGCCCAGCATCCAGTCGGCCAGCGCCTGCGGGATGTTCTCGTTGGTCAAGATGAAGGAGAACAACACGGCGTTGGTGATGATGTACAGCAGCAT
>NZ_DHXT01000155.1 GCF_002413825.1 Rhodoferax sp. UBA5149 | reverse complement strand
GTGCTGGACAGCGCCAGTCCCAGGCCGCCCACCAAGGCAACTCGCCAGCCCACGCCCAAGCCGACGGCAAGCAGGGTCAGCAGCAGGGCGCAGCCCAGCACCTGAGCACTGCCCCAGCCAAAAATCGGACGCCGCAAGCTCCACAGGCGTTTGGGTTCCAGCTCCAGCCCGACCAAAAACAGCATCAGAACGACGCCGAATTCGGCAAAGTGCAGGATGTCTTCCACGTTGGTGACCAGCCCCAGTCCCCACGGGCCGATGGCGATGCCGGCCGCCAGGTAACCGATGATGGACCCGAGGCCCAGGGCCTTGCTCAAGGGCACGGCGATGACGGCCGCGCTGAGGTAGATGAAGCTGTTGACCAGCCAGGTGGGGGCGTGTTCCATGTCAGTCCCTAGTCGCTCTCAGGTCGATCGGCCAGCGGCACGTCGCAGGCGGGGCAGGCGTCGATCTCGTCCATTTCGGGCCAGCGCGGGTAGCTTTGCAGGCGTTGCCGGAATAGCGCCAGATGGTCGGCGACTTCCCCCTCAGTCGCGCTGTGGGCGCCGTGCAGGATCAGCGGCGGCAGGAAGCGCATGCCGCACAGCACCGCCGTTTGCTCATAAGGCGGCAAGAAGGCATCGAAGAAATAGCGGTTGTAGCCCTGCGGGTGATACGAGCTGGCCGGCCCGCCGGTGGTGGCCACCAGCCACAGGTCTTTGCCGCGCAGCGCCTCACCGCCAACGCCATAAGCCCAGCCGTAGCTCAGCACGTCGTCCAGCCAGAGCTTCTGCAGCGCGGGCATGGAATACCAGTGAATCGGGTGCAGCAACACAATCAATTGCGCGGCCGCCAGGCGCGCCTGCTCGGCGGCGACGTCAATGTAATAGTCCGGGTAGCGGGTGTACAAGTCGTTGGTGTCGACCTCGGCCAGGGCGCGGGCGCTCTCCAGCAGGCGCCGGTTGACGCGGGATTCGCGCCAGTTGGGGTGGGCCGCGATGAGGTAAATGCCCGGACTTGTTGCGGGGGCTGGGGGTTTTGGGGTGGGTTCATCCATACCGCTAACATAGCGCAAAGTTCAATATCAAGGAGCGCTTTATGCCAGTGGTCGTGGTTGCCAATCCAAAAGGCGGTGTGGGCAAGTCCACCCTAGCCACCAATATTGCGGGCTATTACGCGGCGCGGGGCCGGGCCGTGATGCTGGGCGACGCCGACCGCCAGCAGTCCTCGCGCCTGTGGCTGGGGCTGCGCCCGGCCGCCGCGCGCCCCATCGCCACTTGGGACGTGAGTGCCGACCTGGTCGCCAAACCACCCAAAGGCGCGAGCCATGTGGTGCTGGACACCCCGGCGGGCCTGCACGGCTGGCGCTTCAATGACGTGATGAAAATCGCGAACAAGGTGATCGTGCCCCTGCAGCCCAGTATTTTCGATATTTTTGCCACGCGGGCGTTTCTCGATCAGTTGCTGCAGAACAAGCACTACGACAAACTGCAAATTGGTGTGGTCGGCATGCGGGTGGATGCGCGCACCATCGCCGCCGACAAACTGCATGAATTTGTCGACACCCTGGGTTTGCCGGTGTTGGGCTACCTGCGCGACACGCAAAACTACATTCATCTGGCGGCCCGCGGCCTGACCTTGTTTGATGTGGCGCCGGCCCGGGTCGAAAAAGACCTGGCGCAGTGGCAGGCGATCTGTGAGTGGCTGGAGACTTGATGGGTGGAGGACGGCGCCAGCTCGTTTGATGTCGCTGCCGCCACTTTGTCACGCAGCTGACAAACGATTCAACCGCACATCGCTACAGTGGGCTCATGAAAACATTCCAAACCCTCGCCGAACTGTCAAGCCTTGCCGGACAGGAAGTCACCGTCTCCGACTGGATCACCATCACGCAAGAGCAGGTCAACCAGTTTGCGCAAGCCACTGGCGACCACCAGTGGATTCATGTCGACGTTGAGAGAGCCAAAGCCGGGCCCTTTGGTGGCCCGATTGCGCACGGTTTTTTGACGCTGTCGCTGATTCCCAGGTTTTTTGAGTCGTCCATGAAAATTGTGGAAACCCGCATGGGCGTCAATTACGGCCTGAACAAGGTGCGCTTCATGGCGCCGGTGCCGGTGGGCAGCCGCCTGCGCGCCCGCATGAAGCTGCTCAAAAGCGAGCCCATAGACAACGGCGGCTCACAAATGAGCTGGGAAGTGGCGATCGAGCGTGAAGGCGCTGTCAAACCGGTGTGCGTCGCCGAGTCCATGGCGCGGCATTACCCGTAACCACGTTTCTTTGAGACGAAAAAAACCCGCCATCATGGCGGGTTTTCAGAGAAGCGCAGAGGCTTGGCTTTACACACTGCGTCCAGACATGAAAGCAACTGCAGCTGTCACGCTTTGCTTGGGCAATGCGCCATTTTTCCGTGCCGCCAGGTACTCGGACTGAACGGCTTCACGGGTCACGGTGCTCGGAGTTGCCGCGTCGCTGTGTCCAGACATCAAAGCAACCGCAGCTGTCGCGCTTTGCTTGGGCAATGTGCCGTTTTTCCGTGCCGCCAGGTACTCAGACTGAACGGCTTCGCGGGTCAGAGTGCTCGGAATTGCTGCGAAGTCATAGAAGGACGCGTCGCTGTTGGGGGAGGTGGCAGCGAAGCTGGTACCTGCGATCAGGCCGGTGGCGAGGATCAAAGCGGTTGCGGCGAACTTGGTTTTCATGATGGTTTCCTTCAAAAGTTGATAGACATTTCCAGGCAGGGCGGGCATCAAAAAGCTCTCGTCTTGTCCAGCCTCGGTGAGTCGTCTATGTGGTTTCGGCTCATCGATGGACTGAAGTTTAGGCGGGGAGAGGTGTTTTAAAAACCATATGGTCAGTAATTAACCATTGCTAAAACTGCAATAATCCAGCAACTCCAAATCTATTTGTTTTAGCCATGGACCGTCTTTTATCAATGCGGGTGTTTCAGCGTGTGGTCGATGAAGGGGGCTTTGCCGCCGCAGCCCGTGCCATGGACATGTCGCCCGCAGGCGTGACCCGTCTGTTTGGCGATCTGGAGCAGCATCTGGGCGCACGGCTGATGCACCGTACCACCCGTAAACTGGCGCTGACCGAAGTGGGTGAGGCCTATTTGCTGCGCGTGCGCGGCATTTTGAACGAAATTGACGATGCCGAGGCGGCTGTGGGCTCTAGCACGCAAGAGTTGCAAGGCACGATTCGTGTCGTGACGTCCTCCGTGCTGGCATCCTATTACCTGGCGCCCTTGATCGCCAAATGGCGCGAGCGTTATCCCAAAGTCTCGTTGGAGATCGCGATCGACCCCTTTCCCCAATCGCGGGTGGATGAGTTCGACATGACTTTCATGGCCGTGGACGAGGGCTACGACGCCAACGTGGTGGCGAGGCCTCTGGCCACTACAGAATGGATCGTCTGCGCCTCGCCCGACTATTTGAAGCGTACCGGAACACCGCTCACGCCGCAGGATCTGGCGCAACGTGACTACCTGAAGTTTCCCTGGCAACAGGGGGGTGGATCCACCAGTCGGCGTCTGCGCCTGTCGCACTTGCCGGGGACATTGGAGCCGGTGGACGTGGAGATGCAGGTGGCTTTGCAGTCGGTCAGTTTTGACGTTCTGTACCGCGCAGCGCTCGACGGTGCCGGAATCGCGGTCCTGTCACGCCTGCTGGTGTCCCGGCAACTGGAAACGGGCGAGCTGGTGCATCTGCTGCCAGATTGGATTTTTGGGCGATTGACAGTCTACGCGGCGGTGCCCTCGCGCAAACTGATACCGGCCCGTACCCGTGCTTTTCTGGACTTCGTCAGCGAGTGGGCGCCGTCGCTATTGCGGCGCCCGACAAGCGCTTGATGGCGCTGCGCTTTGGCCTAGAGGCCGATGGGCGTACCGCTGGCTGAACCAAACCCGTTTTGCCGCCACGCCTCAAACACCGTGACGGCGACGGCGTTGGACAAATTCAGGCTGCGCTGGCCCGCCACCATGGGCAGCTTCAGGCCCTGGGACGGGGCAAACGATTGGCGCACCGCTTCGGACAGTCCGTGTGTTTCCGAACCAAACACCAGCCAGTCGCCCGCGGCAAACTGCGCGTCATGCACGCCTCGGGTGGCGCGCGTTGACAGGGCGAACATGCGCTCAGATGTCGGCTGTTCGGTGTCCAGAAAGGCCTGCCAGCTGGCATGGCGTTTGAGTTCAGCGTACTCGTGGTAGTCCAGCCCGGCGCGGCGCATGTGCTTGTCGTCCATTGAAAATCCAAGCGGCTCAATCAGGTGCAGGGTGCAGCCGGTGTTGGCCGACAGGCGGATGATGTTGCCGGTGTTGGGCGGGATTTCGGGTTCGACCAGGACGATATGAAACATGGGGCAATGTTATTCGGTGCGCGCGATGACCAGCCCGGTGATATGCGCCGCACCGGCCGCGCGCAACACCCGTGCGGCGGCAAAGAGCGAGGCGCCGCTGGTCATGACATCGTCCACCAGCACCAGTCGTGCCCCCTTGAGCCGCTTGAGCAGCAGGGGTTCCACCGCAAACGCATCCCGCACGCTGGCCAGCCGCTCGCTGCGCTGGAGCGAGCTCTGGGGCGGCGTGTCCTTGATGCGAAGCAGCAGGCGACTGTCTGTTTTTTCGGACGCGAGCTGCCTGGCCAGTGTCAGCGCCTGGTTGAAGCCGCGCGTCTGCAGACGGGTTCTTGACAGCGGCATGGGCAGCACGGCGTCGGCGGCGTCCAGGGCCGGTTCCACCCATGGGGCGCTGCGCAGCAACAAGGCAAAGGCGCTCGCGTGGCCCGGATGTTGGTGGAATTTGTAGCCCACAATCAAATCGGACCAGGGGTAGGTGTAAGACACGGCGGCCAGGCAGGCGTCCAGCGGCGGCGGGGTCTTGACGCAGGCGCCGCATTGTCTGAGGCCCAAAGGCACCGGCAGGGCGCAGGTCGAACAGCGCGGCTGCGGCTGGGCGAAACGGTTCACGCAGGCCTCGCAAACCGGCTGCGTCGGCCAGGCGTGGCACACCATGCACTGGCTGGGCAGCGCATCCAACATCCCTTTGAGCAGTCCAGGAAACATCGAGTCAATATACTCTGGCGACTACACCCCAGCCCACACCATGTCTACCGAGCGTCCCCCCACCATCGACCCCCAAGCTGCCCGGCGCTGGCAACACATGCCTGCCGGGCCGTCCCCGTGGCTGCATGAGGAGGTGGCCCGGCGCATGGAAGAGCGACTCGAATGGATCAAGTGCCAACCCCAAAGCTGGGTGCACTGGGAGCCCGTGCGCGGCGGCCTGCAGGCGCATGCCTTGTTGGCACGGCGTTATCCGCAGGCGCAGTGTTTTGTGATGGAGGCCCACGAAGCCAAGGAAGAGTACGCCGCAAAAACAATCGCCAAATCCTGGTGGCATCCGGCCCGATGGACGGCCAAGTCCACACGTTTTGCGCCGCCGACCGATGGCGCCGTGCAAATGCTGTGGGCCAATATGGCGCTGCACATGACGGACGATCCGCAAGCCATGATGGCGCAGTGGCATCGCGCGCTGGCGGTGGATGGTTTTGTGATGTTTTCCTGCCTGGGGCCGGACACCTTGCAAGAGCTGCGCGGGCGTTATCAATCATTGGGCTGGCCGGCGCCCTCGCATGAGTTCACCGACATGCACGATTGGGGCGACATGCTGGCCGCCGCCGGTTTTGCCGAACCGGTGATGGACATGGAGCGTATCACCCTGACATTCGAGACGCCGCAGCGGCTGCTCGAAGAGCTGCGCGGCCTGGGACGCAATTTGCATCCGCAGCGTTTCCCCGCTTTGCGCGGACGGCGATGGCGCGATCAATTGCACCAGGCGCTGGCCAGCGCGCCGCTCCAGCTGACCTTCGAGGTCATCTACGGCCATGCCTTCAAGCCCCAGCCCCGTCTCGATGTGCGCCCTGAAACCACGTTTTCGCTGGCGCAAATGCGTGAAACTTTGAACCAGCGCAAAAGTTATCCGCGGAATCCTTGAGAAAAGGGCTTGACACCGCAAAAGCTCCAAAACGCGTGGGCTACAATAATGGGCGCAACGGTTGGGGGCGTCTCTGACTTTTGCGTTCGGAACTTGTTCGGAATGGTGTTCAGCAGGTGTAACGCATGACCGGCATGGTCTTTCGCTTTGTGGCAGCGCAAGGCAAGAGCATTCGCTGGTTCTTGCGACGCAATTGCACTCGTTCTGTTGTCTGCGTGGCTGGTATTGCTGGCCGTCGGTTCTGGTTTTTTTCCATACGCCCGGCGTGCCACGGATGGCGAGCGAATTTACTTTCGGGCTGAATGCCTCGTGGCGGCGCTTGAAAACGCTGGCAAGCTGTGGCGTGCCGGGGTCCGTCGCGAATGGATTCGTGTGGCGCCGAGATGGGGCGACCGATTGTTGATTGAGATGTCGGGTCAGATTTGGTTAATTTGAGGCAATGAAAAAGTGAGCATGATGAAGAGCATTTTCAATAAATTGGCGGGCATGCTGCTGGCGGCCAGTGCTTGGGCCGGCACGGTGGTTTTCACTGCGGCGTATGCCGTGAACGATTTGCCGGGCGGACCGGCGGTTCACCAGCTGAATATGCACCCGCCGGTCACCAAAATTGCCGAAGAGCAGGCCTGGCTTCACTGGTTCATGCTGATTCTTTGCACGGTGATCTTTGTGGCCGTGTTTGCCGTGATGTTTTATTCCATCTGGAAGCACCGCAAGTCGGTGGGTCACAAGGCGGCCAATTTCCATGAATCGGTGACGGTGGAAATCGTCTGGACCGTGGTGCCTTTCATCATTGTGATTCTGATGGCGCTGCCGGCCACCAAAGTGGTGGTGGCGATGAAGGACACGACCAACGCCGACCTCACCATCAAGGCGACCGGCATGCAGTGGAAATGGGGCTA
>NZ_DHXT01000065.1:33732-33879 GCF_002413825.1 Rhodoferax sp. UBA5149 | reverse complement strand
TTCGATCAGGAAGGCGGTGACGCTGTGGGCACCGCGGCTTGCCGACGGGCCGCCCCTAGGCAAGCCAGCCCCCTCGGGGGGCAGCGACCCGCGCAGCGGCGAAGCGTGGGGGTCAGTTTCCGGTTCGCTCTTGGCATAGACCACCAG
>NZ_DHXT01000065.1:22906-33377 GCF_002413825.1 Rhodoferax sp. UBA5149 | reverse complement strand
TCGCTCATGGCCAGCGCGCCCACATGCTCGCCCGAGATCAGCTTGGGCAGGTATTTCTGGCGCTGTTCGTCGCTGCCGTTGCGCTTGATCTGGTTCACGCACAAATTGCTGTGGGCGCCATAGGAGAGGCCGACCGAGGCTGAGGCGCGCGAGATTTCCTCCATCGCAATCATGTGCGCCAGGTAGCCCATGTTGGCGCCGCCGTACTCCTCGCCGACCGTGATGCCGAGCACGCCCAAGCTCCCCATCTTGCGCCACAAGTCCATCGGGAACTGGTCGTTTTTATCGATCTCGGCGGCGCGCGGCGCGATTTCGGCCTGCGCAAATTCGCGTACCGCGTCGCGCAGGGCGTCAATCTCTTCGCCCAGTTGAAAGTTAAGTCCTGGCAGGTTCATGCTTGCTCCTTTATCTTGGTTTCAATCTCTTTTTTCCTGAGGCTTTTGGTCAGCAGGGCCTTCGCCTCGCGCTGGTGCACCTTGAGCTCATCCAGATTGGCCTGCAGGTCGGCCATCTGCGCTTCAAGCTGTTTCTGGTGTTGCGCGAGCACCAGCAGAAATTTCTGCAGCTGCGGCCCGGTGTCGCGCGGGCTGTCGTACATCTCGATGATTTCCTTGGCCTCGGTCAGGCTCAAGCCCAGCCGCTTGGCGCGCAGCGTCAGCTTCAAGCGGGTCCGGTCACGCCCGCTGTAAACGCGATTGCGCCCGCCGGGGCCGGACCGCTCGGGCTGCAGCAGGCCCATGTCTTCATAAAACCGCATGGCCCGCGTGGTCAGGTCGAACTCACGGGCCAGATCGCTGATGCTGTAGGTGATAGCCATAAGTTGTGTTGGGCAAAGGTGACTGCGCCAAACGGCGTCCCCACCTACAATGCGATTTTTCAATTGACGTTTACGTAAACGTCAATTATGTCGCAAATTAGGAACGCCCTTGAACACAGCCGCCAACAAACCCGTCAACCGGCTCGCCGATGAACTCGAAAAACAGCTGCACTACCCGCTAGGCGATACGCTGCCCGCCCCCGGCGCCACGGTGACGGTGGCGCCGGGCGTGAAATGGCTGCGCATGACGCTGCCGTTTGCGCTGAATCACATCAACCTGTGGCTGCTGCGCGACGAGATCGACGGCCAGCCCGGCTGGAGCGTGGTGGACTGCTGCATCAGCCGTGACGAGGCCAAAGCCCAGTGGGAACAGATATTCGCGGGCGAACTCGAAGGCCTTCCGATCCTGCGCGTGATCGTGACCCACATGCACCCGGATCACATCGGCCTGGCCCACTGGCTGTGCGAGCGCTGGAATGTGCGCCTGTGGATCAGCGCCACCGACTACGCGTTGGCGCGCATCGGCACCGAAGGCCCGACCGGTTTCGGCGGTGATTCGGCGGCCGCTTACTTTGCCTCGCACGGCCTGAATGACCCGGACACCGTCGAAAAAATAAAAGGGCGTTCCAGCTACTTCCCGACCCTGGTGCCCTCGGTGCCACGCCAGTACCGGCGCATGATGGACGGCGACGTGCTCACCATTGGCGGGCAACAGTGGACCTGCATCAGCGGCTACGGCCATGCGCCGGAGCACATCTCGCTGTATTGCGAAGAACTGCGGGTGCTGATCGGTGGCGACATGATGCTGCCGCGCATCTCCACCAACGTCAGCGTGTACGACCAGGAGCCCGAATCGAACGCGCTCAAGCAGTTTTTGGACTCGATTGACAAATTCAAGGCGCTGGACGCCCAGACGCTCACCCTGCCCGCGCATGGCAAGCCGTTCACCGGCCTGTATCAACGCATTCAACAGTTGCAGGACCACCACCGCGACCGCCTGGCCGAGGTGATGGAGGCCTGCAGCGCCAAGCCCAGCAGTGCCGCCGAGATGTTGCCGGTGCTGTTCAAGCGCGCGCTGGACCTGCACCAGACCACCTTTGCCATGGGCGAGTCGATTGCCCACCTGCACCTGCTGTGGTATGAGGGCCGCTTGCAGCGCACCCGCGGTGAAGACGGCGTCTACCGTTTCCATGTGCCTGCCGCGCGTTAGCATGGACCGCGCAAGCAACAAGTCGGTCGCTCTGTACTGGGATTTCGAAAATCTTCACGCCAGTCTGACAGACGCCCGGCTGGGCGAAGGCGCCTACAACAAGCCGGATGGGCGCTTCAAGTCCCAGGAGCCCCTGATCGACGTGCCGGCCATCATTGAGCTGGCCGCGTCTTTCGGACCCCTGGCGATCAATCGCGCCTACTGCAACTGGCAGTATTTTGGGCGTTACCGGGATGCCTTGCTGGAGGGTGCGGTTGAACTCATTCAACTGTTCTCGCCCGGTGCCTCGGCCAAGAACGGGGCGGACATCCGGCTCTGTCTGGATGCGGTCGAGGACCTCGGCCGCTTTGGCCATATCGGCACCGTCGTGATCGTCGGCGGCGATAGCGACTTCATGCCGGTTGCACAAAAGATCAAGGCGGCCGGCCGAACGCTGATTGGGGTGGGCGCGCGCAAGTCGACCAACCGGCATTGGGCCAAGAGCTGCCACGAATTTCGCTACTATGAAAATCTGGTCAACACGCCCGACATGGCAGAGGCGCCGCCGCCCGATAGCCCGCTGCTCTGAGCGAAAGGCGTCAAGGCGGGGAAGGCGGGCTGGCGCCAGGGCCAGCGCCGCCCGCGCGGCGGATGTCGCGCAGCATGAAGAGGTACAGCCCTTCCACCTTGTCACGGGCCCACGGCGTCTTGCGCAGAAATTTCAGGCTCGATGCGACGCTGGGGTCGCTGCTGAAGCAGCGCACCGGTACGCGCTCGCTCAAGCCGACCCAGCCGTAGTGCGCGACCAGGGCCGTGACGATGGCTTCCAGCGTCAGGCCGTGCAGGGGATTAGCGGTTTGCTTGAGGGGCGTGGGAGAAATTGGCATGCCGCGATTTTGGCATTAGCCGACTTTACGTTTCAAGCGACTTTGCAGTGCGGCTGTCGATTCGCAGATTACCAGTCCATTGGCAGGTGAATCGGCTGCAGCGATAGCGGTGAACCGGCACAAACAGGTTCAACAAGCGGTCAGAGGCGCGACGCGGAATCCGGATCAAGTTTCCGCCACACAGCGCGCAGGTGAGTTTTCCCCCGCCGCTCTCGTCCGCGGATTCTTCATGGGGTGCGGGTGGTTTCATGTTCATCCACGAATAGTACTGATAACGTCTTGCCGCGTCAGTGCGCCGGCGCGCTTAACACGGACTATTTCTACCATTTTCAAGTGGTGCCAGCCAGAACCCTTGCCTGCTGTGACAAATGTGACAAATCACCAAACCAGGGTCAGCCCCCAAGGCAGCCACGCCGCCACGGCCACGGCCACCAGACCGAGCGAGACCGGGGTGCCGAAGCGCGCGCCGCCGGCCGCATAGGCGGCGATGATCTTGCTGATCGTGTTGGTGGAGAAGGCCAGCAACACCGCCGTCAACACAGTGGCGGGCTCGATGCCGCCCTGGGCTGACAGGGTGATGACGGCCGCCGCCGGTGAGTGCAGGTCGGCAAAACCGGCCAGCGCCGTGGTCGCATAAATAGCCAAGGTACCGAATACCCCCTGCACCCAGGCCACGACCGCCGTGATGGCCGAGAGCAGCAGCGCCAGGCCGATCGACTGGACCGGGCTGAAGGCGCGCCCCATCTCTTGACCATCGTCCGCCAGCGTGTCGCTGCGTCTCAGGGCGGCCAGACCCAGCACCAGGGCCGTGGCCAGCGCACACGCCAGGGACGGGCCGAGGCTGCGCAGCGCGGTCGGCTGCAGCACCAGCGCCATCAACGCCAGCAGCAAGGCCGTGGACACGGTGGAAAACCAGGCAGCGGCGACACAGGCCATGCGCAGCTCGGGTCGCTTGCGCGCGCGCGCGCCCATGGCGGCCACGGTGGCCGTGCTGGAGACGAAACCCGCCACCAGCCCCGACAGCGGCAGCCCGAGCTTGGCGCCAAACAAGCGCAAGGCCACATGCCCGACCGCCTGCACGCTCATGATCATCACCACCAGCAGCCAGACCGTGCGCGGGTTGACGCCGCCCAGCCAGGCCACCGGCTGGTTCGGCGCCAGCGGCAGGATGATGAGGGCCGAGGCGGCCAGCACCAGCGCGTCGCGCAGCTCCTGCTCCGACAGGGTGCGGGTGGAAAAACGTTGCAGCGGCACACGCGCCGCCAGCAGGCCGGCCACCACCACACCGACCGCCGCCGCCACCGCCTGCTGCTCCACCGCCAGCACGCCCAGCAGAAAGGTCACGAACAAGGCCATTTCGGTGGTAACGCCGGGATCGCGGGAGCGGTCTTTCATGTGCGAGATCACGGCCAGCGTGGCCACCAGCACGGCGGCCACCAGCGTGATCCAGGGCTGATTCAGGGACTGCGCCACCGCACCCGCCAGCGACACCAGGGAGAAGGTGCGGATGCCGGCAAAATGCCGCGTCGGGCCGCTGCCTTTGCGGCGCTCGCGGTCGATGCCGATCAGCAGGCCCAGCCCCAAGGCCAGCGCCAGCGTGGTGAGGGTGTCATAGCTCAGATCCATGAGGGCAACGGTGTTGGCGGATGGCGCGGTGCGCAGGCGCTATTGCCAGCGCGGCGCCGCTTCATCCTTGAGCTGCCCGCGCAGTGCGGCGTAGTCGGGCACCACCGAACGCACGGTGTCCCAGAAACGCGGGCTGTGGTCCATCACCCGCAAGTGGCTGAGCTCATGCGCCACCACGTAGTCAATGACGGGCTGGCGGAAATGAATCAGGCGCCAGTTGAGCCGGATGGCGCCGTCAACACGGGCGCTGCCCCAGCGCGTCGCGGCATTGCTGAGCGAGAGCTTGCGCCACTGCACCTGCAACTGCGGCGCAAAGTGGTCCAGCCGCTCGATGAAAACGCGTTTGGCCTGGCGCATCAGCCAGGCCTGCACCGCGTCCCGGATCTGCTCCGCAGTAGCCGCGTGCGGCAGCGCGACCTGCAGCGTCAGGCCCGGCGTGCCGGTCTGGAGCTCGGCGCCGGCGGCACCAAAGCCATGGCGCGGGTCCAGCACCACCGTCACCGGCTGGCCCAGGAAAGGAATCGTGGTGCCGTCCCGCCACTCGATGCGCTGGGACACCAGCCGTTCGTGACGTTCCGCGGTCTCGCCCAGCTTGCGGATGATCCACATCGATTTCTCCTGCAAGGCGGCGTCCACTTCATACAGCGGCACCCACTTCGGGGCGCGCACCACCAGACCTTGCGGCCCGACCGAAAAACCAATCGTGCGCCGCTTGCCGCGTTTGAACTCATAGGCCACGAGGGCATCCGCCAAACGCGCTTCGCGGTTGGCGCGGGGATGGCGAAAGGTGGCGGGGGCGATCAGATCCTGCAGCCGACTGGCGGGCTCGCCAGCGCCAGCCGCTATTAATTCAATAGCTGGTTGCGCATTGTTGACGGGCGCTGGCGCCTGATTTGACTCAAAAAGATCGAGCGTGAAGCGTAGCAGCGGGTGCATGGCGTTGCGCTTAAACGTAAGCCTCGGGGTCAATCCGGCGCATCTCGGCTTCGATCCAGGCCTCAACCTCGCGCATCAGCTCCTTGGGCTCGCGTCCAACGCTGGGAATCGGCGGCCCAATCGAGACATCCACCACACCGGGGACCTTGATAAAGCCTTTGCGCGGCCAGCATTTACCCGACGACACCGCAATCGGGATCACCGGCGCCCCGGTTTCAACCGCGAGCCGGGTGCCGGCCGTCTGGTAAGTGCCTTTTTCGCCACGGGCAATTCGCGTGCCCTCGGGGAACATGATGATCCAGGTGCCCTGGGCCAGCAAGCGCTTGCCCTGTGCCACCACGTGCTTGAGGGCGGCGGCCCGCGATTCGCGGTTGATGTGAATCATGTCCAGCCGCGCCATCGACCAGCCAAAGAAAGGAAGGCGCAAGAGCTCGCGCTTGAAGACAAAGGCCAGCGGATGCGGCATCAGGGTCGGCAGCAGCAGGGTCTCCAGCGTGGACTGGTGTTTGGACAGCAAAATCGCCGGGCTGCTCGCCCCTTGCGGCAGGTTGTCCATGCCGCTGACCCGCACCTGAATGCCCAGAATCACGCGTGTGCCCCAAATGACCAGACGAAACCAGTTGACGGCGAACCACCACAGCGGCGTGCGGCGCACCCACACGGAAATCACCACCAGCGTGAGTCCCCACGGAATCACCGTGATCAGTATCCACGCCATGTGCAGTATTGATCGAATCAAGGACATGTAAGGTAATTCAGGGCTCTAGCCCCCGTTGATAGTGCACAGAACGCTATTATTTTAATAGCAAAGAAGTTGTCGAATCACGCGGCGGCAGTTTCCCGCGCAATCAGAAAATCGGCAAATGCGGCGAGGTCATCATGGACCCGCAGCGCTTTGGGAAAGGTTTCGGGCAAGCTGCGCCCGCGGTAGGTCGCGCCCTTGCCGGTCAACACCAGATGCGGCTCGCATCCGGCGGCGACACTGGCCAGCACATCGCGCGCCGTGTCGCCCACCGCCGGCACGCCGGCCAGGTCCAGCCCGTAACGCTCGCCGATCTGCTCGAACAGGCCGGGCTCCGGCTTGCGGCAGCGGCAGCCCTCATCGGGCGCATGCGGGCAATAAAACACGGCATCGATTCGCCCGCCCACCGCCGCCAGCAGCTTGTGCATCTTGGTGTGCATGGCGTTGAGGGTGGACACGTCAAACAGGCCCCGCCCCAAGCCCGACTGGTTGGACGCGATCACGACATGCCAGCCGGCGTGGTTGAGCCGGGCAATGGCCTCCAGCGCGCCCGGCAAAGGCGCCCATTCCTCTGGAGATTTGACATAGTCGGCACTGTCTAGGTTGATGGTGCCGTCGCGGTCGAGGATGACGAGTTTCATGGCGTATCGGCTCAGGCAACGAGCCGGGACAGATCAGCCACCCGGTTCATGGCGTCGTGCAGGCTTTTCAGCAGGCCCTGGCGGTTCAGGCGCAGGTCGACTTCCTCGGCATTGACCATGACGCCGTCGAAGAAGGCGTCCACCGGCGCACGCAGGGCGGCCAGGGTTTGCAGCGAGGCGGTGTAGTCGCCGGCGTCAAATTGGGCTTTCGCCTTCGGCGTCACGTCTTGCATCGCCGCGTACAGGGCGATCTCGGCGGGCTCCCTGAGCAGCAGTTCGCTGACATGGGGATCAACGTCCTGCGCTTTTTTAAGAATGTTGCTGATGCGCTTGTTGGCGGCGGCGAGGGCGGCGGCTTCGGGCAGGGCCGCGAAAGCACGCACGGCGGCGAGACGCTTGGGGACGTCGCCCAGGCGCTGTGGGCGTTGCGATACCACCGCATCGACCTCTTGCGCGCTATAGCCCTGCTCGCGCAGGGAGCCGGCTAGGCGGTCGTAGATGAAATCGATCAACTTCGCGTCAGACCCAACGTCAAGCACCTTGAAAGTGATCTCGACATCGCGAATGAGCTCGGTCAAAGACAATTGAATGTCCCCCTCCACCAACATGCGGATCACCCCCAAAGCATGGCGTCGCAGCGCATAGGGATCCTTGTCCCCCGTCGGCACGTTGCCGACACCGAACATGCCCACCAGCGTTTCCAGCTTGTCAGCCAACGCCACCACCACGCCCACCTGATTACGCGGCAACTCATCGCCGGCAAAGCGGGGTTTGTAATGGTCTTCAATGGCGAAGGCAATGTCTTCGCTCAAGCCATCATGGCGGGCGTAGTAGCCGCCCATGATGCCTTGCAACTCGGGGAACTCGCCTACCATGTCGGTCAGCAAATCGGTCTTGGCCAGACGCGCGGCGGTATCGGCCGCTTGCGCCAGGGTGTCGCCACCGAGTTGCTGGCCGATGGCTTTCGCAATTGCGCGCACGCGCTCCGTACGTTCGCCCTGTGAACCCAATTTGTTGTGGTAAACCACCTTGTCCAGTCCTTCGACACGCGATGCCAGCGTCTTCTTGCGATCCTGATCGAAGAAGAACTTGGCGTCGGCCAGGCGCGGGCGCACCACGCGCTCGTTGCCGCCGATCACGGCGCTCGCATCCTCCGGGCTGATGTTGCTCACCACCAGAAACTGGTTGGTCAACTTGCCCGCGGCATCAAGCAGCGGAAAGTACTTCTGGTTGGCCTTCATCGTGAGGATCAGGCATTCCTGCGGCACGTCGAGGAACTGGGCCTCGAACTCGCAGACCAGCACGTTGGGACGCTCCACCAGACCGGTTACCTCGTCGAGTAAGGCCTCGTCTTCGATGGGCCGGAGCGCCACGTGCGACTGACCATCTTTGCCGCGGCCCGCCTGGGCGGCAGCGGCGGCCAGCTGGCGCACGATCTCGGCGCGGCGCTCGGCGAACGATGCAATCACCGCACCGTCCTGGGCCAGCGTGGCGGCATAGCTGTCCGCGTCCGCGATCAGCACCGGCGACACTTTGGCCTCAAAGCGGTGGCCTTGCGTGCGGTTGCCCGCCGTGAGCCCCAGCACCTTCACGGGCACCACGGTGCTGCCGTGCAGCGCCACCAGGCCGTGCGCCGGGCGCACAAAGTGCACGCTGCTCCAGCCGGGCAGCTCGCAATCGGTTTCCAGCTGGTAGCTCATGACCTTGGGGATCGGCAATTTGGCAATCGCTTCTTCCAGCGCTTTTTGCAGGCCGGTGTCGAGCGTGGCGCCGGAAACCAGGCTGTCATAGAACAAGGCTTCGGCCTTGCCGTCGGGAGCTTTTCTGAGCGCTGCCACTACCGCCGCCGGGTCGGCCACATCGGCGCCCAGCGCCTGCAGTTTCTTGAGCAGCGCGGGCGTCGCGTGGCCAGCGGCATCCAGCCCGACGCTCACCGGCATGAGCTTTTGTTGCACCGCCTTGTCAGCCGCTTTCAGCCAGACGTGGGTGACGTGGGCCGCCAAGCGGCGCGGCGAGGCATAAGCCGTCACGACGGATTCGGCGCTGGCCAGGCCCTGCGTGCGCAGCTGCTCCGCCAGTTGCGTCGCAAACGCCTCGCCCAGCTTCTTGAGCGCCTTGGGCGGCAGCTCTTCCACAAACAATTCAACGAGAAGGTTTTTGGTCGTCATTTTTTATGCTGCCTTCTTCGTCATTTGCGCGACCCACTCGCGCGGCGCCATCGGGAAGCCCAGGCGCTCGCGGCTTTCCAGATAGCTCTGGGCGACGCTGCGTGCCAGGTTGCGGATGCGCCCCATGTAGGCGGCGCGCTCGGTGACGCTGATGGCACCGCGCGCGTCCAGCAGGTTGAAGCTGTGCGCGCACTTGAGCACCTGCTCATAGGCCGGCAATGCCAGTTGCACCTCAATCAGATGTTTGGCCTGTTTTTCGTGCGCCGTGAAGGCCGCGAACAGGAAGTCGACGTCGCTGTGTTCGAAGTTGTAGGCCGACTGCTCTTTTTCGTTTTGCAGGTAGACGTCGCCATAGCTCAGGGTGTCGGTCCATTGCAGGTTGTAGACGCTGTCCACCCCCTGCAAATACATGGCGAGGCGCTCCAGGCCGTAGGTGATTTCGCCCGTGATGGGCTTGCAGTCGATGCCGCCGACCTGCTGGAAGTAAGTGAACTGCGTGACCTCCATGCCGTTGAGCCAGACCTCCCAGCCCAGACCCCAGGCGCCCAGCGTGGGGTTTTCCCAGTCGTCTTCGACAAAGCGGATGTCGTTCTTCTTCAGATCAAAGCCCAGTGCTTCGAGCGAGCCGAGGTAGAGCTCCAGGATGTTGGCCGGCGCGGGTTTGAGCACCACCTGGTACTGGTAATAGTGCTGCAGGCGATTCGGGTTCTCGCCGTAGCGGCCGTCTTTCGGGCGGCGGCTCGGCTGCACATAGGCCGCCTTCCAGGGCTCGGGCCCGAGCGCTCTCAAAAATGTCGCCGTGTGCGAGGTACCGGCACCGACTTCCATGTCATAGGGCTGCAACAAGGCGCAGCCCTGGGCATCCCAGTAGGACTGCAGTTTCAAAATGATTTGCTGGAAGGTCAACATGGCGTGGGTGCTTGGACGGGCTTCGCCCTGGGGTTTGGAAACAGACACGGGCTTCGCGTGTAAAGCGGAGATTTTACGGGGGTTCGAGGCTGGCGGATCAGTACCCGACAACAGCGACCGGCTGGCGTTTTCGCCATCGCGTGCGCGCCGCCAACAAGACCAGGCCCAGGGCCCCCAGCCAAAACGGCCACAAGCCCCAACGCGCAAGCCACCCGGCATAGGGTGTGACGCCGGTTCTGCCCTCCACCTCGCTCACCAGCACCGCCCGGGTATCGCGCACCAAGGCGGCGACAACGCGCGCGCGATGGTCCACGATCGCACTCGCGCCGGTGTTGGTCGCCAGCACGAAGGGGCGCGCGAACTCCAGCGCGCGCATGCGCGCAATCTGCAGGTGCTGGTCCATCGCCAGGCTGTTGCCGAACCACGCCAGGTTGCTGATGTTGACGAAGATGGTGGGGGCCTGCGCCGGGTCGGTAAAGAGCTGGCCGAGCTCTTCGCCGTACAGATCCTCAACACAGATATTGGGCGCCAGTTTTTGCCCCTGCCATTCAAAGGG
>NZ_DHXT01000065.1:1495-22599 GCF_002413825.1 Rhodoferax sp. UBA5149 | reverse complement strand
AGGTGGTGTTTGTCGTAGCGCCAGGGCTGCGCCGGTCCGGGCTTGAGCCCCAACACCGAGTTGGTGTAACCCTGCTGGTAGTTGCCCAGGGGCGTGCCGATCAGGGCCGCCTGCTCGCCCGAAGCGAAACGGCGCTGCAGCGCCTCCCAATAGGCAGGCGGCAACTGCTGCGGCAATACCGGAATCGCCGTTTCAGGCGCGATCACGAGCGAACTGCGGCTCATCTGCAATTGCTCGGCATACCACTGTAAGGCCAGCGGCACACCGGAGCCGGCCTCGAATTTCTCGTCCTGGGGTATGTTGCCCTGCAGCAGCGTCACGCCCAGACGTCCGGTGGACGTCGACAGGGCAGGCTCGCTCATCTGGTAAATCGTTGGCAAGGCCAGTACCAGCAGCGCGACGGCCAGGGTCGCCACCCGGTGGCGCCAAGAGTACCCCGGCCCGGTGCGAACCAGACCCACCACGGTCATGGCCAGCCACGCGGCGATGGCGCACAAGCCGTAGACACCCAGCCACGGCGCATAGCCGGCCAGCGGCCCGTCCACATGGGCATAGCCGGCCGCACCCCAGCCAAAACCGGTCAGCCAGATACCGCGCGCCAACTCGGCCAGCAACCAGAGCGCTGCAAAAATAATAGCTGCCCACGTCCTGTTGACGGTGGCTAGCGCCACAAATAGTCCACAAACTCCGGCGTAATACAAAGCCAGCAGCCCGGCCAGCGCGAGCACCGCCAGCGCCGCCAGGAAGGCGGGCAAGCCGCCATAGGTGTGCATGGCGACAAAGGTCCACCAGAAGGTGCCAGCCAGCCAGGCCGTGCTGAATAACCAGCCCCACAGGGCGGCCAGCCGCCAGACCCCGTGTCCCCCACGTCGGCTGCTCTCCAGCAGCCAAGCCAGCAGCCCCAAAGCCAGCAACTGGAGCCACCAGACCGGCTGGCCATGGCGCAAACCCAACAGCATGGACATAGTGGCCTGACCCCAAGGCCATGCCATGCTGGCCGCCTGGGCGGCGCCAGCGATCAAGGCGATCGCCACTTGAAACCACGTGAAACGGGGCGGTCGCGACGCCGACTCGGCGCGCCACCGGGTCTGCACCCTAGGCAGATTCATCGGCAACCGGTGACACCTTGAACCATTTCACGGCGCCGCCTTTGGTGTGCAGCACCACGAAATCCAGGCCCGCCAGGGTATGGATTTCGCCGCGCTTGGGCACGTGGCCCATTTCATGGGCAATCAGCCCCCCAATGGTGTCGAACTGGTCGTCCGGATCGGTGCTGGTCAGCTTGACGCCAAAGGCATCGTCAACCCGCTCGATGGTGGTGTCGCCGCTGACGCGGTAAGTGCGGTCCGGCAGGCCATAAATATCGCCCTCGTCTTCGGCAATGTCGAATTCGTCTTCGATCTCGCCGACGATTTGCTCCAGCACATCCTCAATCGTGACGAGACCGGCGACCCGGCCAAACTCGTCGATCACGATCGCCTGATGGTTGCGGTTGCCCTGAAAGTCGCGCAATAAATCGTTCAGCCCCTTGCTTTCCGGCACAAAGACGACCGGTCGCAACAGAGCCCGGATATTGAGCTCGGGCGCGCGTTGCAGCTTGAGCAGGTCCTTGGCCATCAGGATGCCGATGATGTTTTCGCGTTCACCCTCGTACACCGGAAAACGCGAGTGCGCGGTGTCGATCACGCCATGCATCAGCACATCGTGATCGTCTGCGATATTGACCAGGTCCATCCGGGTGGCGGGCACCATCACATCACCGGCCGTCATGTCCGCCATGCGGATCACGCCTTCGAGCATCACGCGTGACTCGGCGCCAATGATGTTGTTTTCTTGCGCTTCGGCCAGCGTTTCGATCAGCTCGGCGGTGGAGTCCGGCCCCGGGTGAATGAACTCGGCCAACTTTTGCAGGAAAGTGCGCTTGTCTTCCTTGTCAGGATATCGCGCGGGGTGGGGGTCTGACACAGCCAGGAGAGCAGGACATGCGGTTGTTGAAGACCCTCAAGGATAGCGGATTGTCATGACCGCACTGCGGCGGGCTCCGGTGCCGCCTTACTTCAGGGGGGTGCGCTGCGCGTCCTGCACGTCGCGGCGCAGCGTCTGCAGCTCGGCCAGCACGTCCCAGAACTGTTTGACCTGCACCTTGAAGCCGTAGTCGGCCTGGGCAAACTGCTCGGCCACCAGCTCGGTCAAACGGGTGTCCAGCGTGGCGGGTGGCAAATACAAATGGGCCTCGGATTCAGACCCATCCCGCTCGACGATGGCGCCGGCATTGCGGGCGATTTTGAGCATGGTGGTGTTTTCGCTCAGGGCGTGAATGAACATGCGGCTCACGCCGTCATTGCGCGCGTGCATGGCGGCCCGATCAAACAGGCGCGCACCGTAGCCGCGCCCGCGAGCCGACTTTGAAACCGACACGCCAAACTCGGCGCAGGCGTGCAGACTGCTATCGGCGGAGAACGCCAGATGCGCCATGGCAAGCAGGTGAAGACGCCGGTTGTAAATGCCGAAGATCTCGTCACGCTCAAAATTCAGACTGTCCGCATAGCGTTGGATCTGTTCGTCATTGGCCGAAAACCCGAAGCGCAGATAACGGTCATGCTGATCAAGCGCCAGCAAATGATGGGCGATTCGCTCGCGATGATTGGCCCCCAGGGAACGGATCGGCACCAGCGCATGCGACTTCTCGGATGCAGGCGACCGCAACCACCCCTCCAGCGGTGAGTTCACCCGCTCCGCACCCGCTTGCGGAGATGTAGTGACGTCGGCGTTTGTTTCAACCATGAATGAACTATAAGGGTTTTCCCTAGACTGCTCCGCCCAAAGGACCAATCGCCCTACAAAGGCAGCGCCGTCGTCGCCTTGACACGGTCCAGCACAAAGCTGGTTCGGCAATCTTGCACACTGGGATGCTTGAGCAGCGTCTCCATAACGAAATGTGAGTACGCACTCATGTCTCGAACCAACACCCTTAAAAAATAGTCCATTTCACCACTCAAGGCATCGCACTCCACTACTTCAGGCCAGGTTTGAACGCCGGCCCGGAACAGATCCCTGGGATTGCGCTTGTGGTTTTCGGTGTTTTTTTCCAGCCGCACGTTGATATGCGCCATCAGCCCCAGCCCGACCGCCTCCGGTTTGACCAAAGCGACGTAGCGATCGATCACACCGTTTTCTTCCAGCCGCTTCACGCGCCGCAACACGGCGCTGGGCGACAGGCTCACCGACTCCGCGATCTGGTCATAGGTGGCGCGTCCATTCGCCTGCAGGCGGCTCAAAATAAGCCTGTCCAGCTTGTCTAGTGTTTCCATTTGGAATATTTTGCAGATTTATTGCGTTGGATGCAAATCCAACACCACAAATTGCATGGCGATTGAACCCATTGCCACACGGCCCGAAGACCGACAAATTCAGTTGTGAGACTTCAGGCCAGCGCCACGTCCTTGCCCGACAGGCGCTTGGCCAGCCCTTGCGCCAGGCGATTCACCATGCCGTAGATGGAAAGCTGGGGGTTGGCGCCAATGCTGGTCGGAAAGATCGAGCCGTCGTGAATGGACAGATTCTCCAGCTGCCAGTGCAGGCCGTCGGGACGCGTGACACCCAGCTTTTCGCTGCCGGCCATGGCGCAACCACCCATCACATGCGCGCTGACGACCTTGGTTAGCAGCGGCTTCATGGGCAGCGCCGCGACCGCCTGTTTGGCCTCGGTCCACGTCGTGTAGGGCCGGGCCATTTCGTGCATCGGCAAGACCTGGCGGGCACCGGCCGCAAACTGGATTTCCATCATGGCCAGCAGGCCGCGCCGGGCGCCGTCCATGACAAAGTCTGTCAGCGCATAGTCCAGCAGGGCGGAGCCGTCTGCGCGCAGCCTGACCTGACCGCCAGCGGCCTGCGCATGAAAACCGTCACGCAAGAGGGCGAGCAGCACATGGGTGTGGGGGAACTGCGCCAGCAGATCGGCCTGCTGCTGACCATAGCCGGTCACCGTGGAGGCAAAGATCACCGGGTGCAGCGGCGGCGCTTCGAGCTTGAAGCCGATCGGCCCGTCAATCGGCTGGGTGTCCATGAAGTGGTCGGTGTAAATGGTTTGCGGTGCACCGGCCCAGGCCTCAACCTTCTGCTGCATGACGGCCGCGGACATCACCACCGGATGCAAAAAGGTGCGCGCGCCCAGCCGCCCATGTGGATCGGGCGCCCGCGAACGCAACAGCAGGGCGGCCGAGTTGATCGCACCGGCTGACAAGACAAAGTGCTTTGCTATGATTACTGTAGCGCTTGATGAATATTCGACGGGGGCTCCATTCGGTTTTACCGAAATACATTGAACCGACTGAACCCGGCCATCGGCCAGCTCAAAGTGTTGGGCGCGGGTCTCCACCAGCAGGGTGGCGCCCAGGTCCAGCGCCGCAGGGATGGTGGTCACCAACATCGACTGCTTGGCATTGGTGGGGCAGCCCATGCCGCAAGAGCCCAGGTTCCAGCAACCCTTGACGTTGCGGGCAATGGCGGCCGCCGGGATGCCGAGCTTGGCCGCGCCGCGCCGCAGCAGGTCGTTGTTTTCGTTCGGGGACGTCAGCCAAGTGCCGATGTTCAGCCGGCTCTCGGCCTGCTGGAAATAGGGCGCGAGTGCGTCGTTGGTGTAGTCGCTCAAGCCGAAATGCTGCTGCCAATACGTCAGGGTGCCGGTGGGGGTCCGAAAGGAGCTGGTCCAGTTGACGGTGGTGGAACCGCCCACGCAGCGCCCCTGCAGAATGGTGATGGCTTTGTCCTCGGTTTTTCGCCCGGCACTCTCCTGGTACAGGGAAGGATAGGCCTCGGCTTCCTTCTGGTTGAAGTCGCTGCTGCTTTTGAGCGGCCCTTCCTCGACGATGACCACCTGCAAACCGGACCGGGTGAGCAGCTCGGCGCTGATGCCCGCCCCTGCGCCGGAGCCAATAATGACCACATCACAGACAATTCTCTCGGGTAACACGCCGTGCGCGCCACCATGGACTTTCCAGCCACGCTTCAATCCCTCACGGATCGGGTCAGGCAAACTGCTCATGAATGGGGATTACCTCGTTGGTTAGATGTTGAGGGGGCCGGGGTAGCCCAGCGTGGCCCATGTGCTGGGGTCAGAAAAGTAGGCCGCCCCCACGATGTCGTGCAGGGCCAGATAGCTTTGTTGGCGCAGGGTCAGGCGCGACAACCGCATGGACTGCAAAGCGTCCTGCACCTCTTTGACGCTGGCGCCGCGCCAATCAGATTCGAGCCCGGCCAGCGTCCGTCGCCCCACCCCGGTAGAGAGCAATCCCAGCAACTGCGACAACTCGGCCTGAACATGCGGTGGGAAAGCCTGCACCAGCTCATCAATGCGATTGAGCAAAGCGGCCAGGGATTTTTGCTTCTCAAACTGCGCCACGGGGAGCGTGCGATCTAGGATGGCGCCGGCCACACTTGAAAATACCTCTTGCGCGGCAGCTGTCAGTTTGCCTTGTTGCAGGCCGGGTTGCAGCAAGACTGTAGCTCCACCGGCCACGAGCAGCACGGCCGCCGATACGATTCCTAACTTGAGCAGCGTTCTTCTTTGCATTTTTCGACTATCGCATGCAAGGGCACGCCGCCGCTAGGGCGGTGCACCTAGATAGACTCGGGGTTTATATGGACGCTACAAACATCATTCGCGAAGCAGTCTCACACGTCACGCTGCTGAGACAAACGGCCGCTGACACGCCTGGATTGGCGCAGGCCATCAGTGACATCAAGCTTTTTCAGGCCAGACGGTTTGCGGGGACTTACGATGATCTGCTTCACTCAGAACGGTACCAACCCGCTGCCCTGTTTTTTCTGCAGGAGCTTTACAGCGCGAAGGACTACTCCGAACGCGATTCTCAATTTGCACGCATTGCCGGGGCCTTGGAACGACTCTTTCCCCAGCAGGTGGTACAAACCGCCGTATCGCTGGCGCAACTGCATCGCCTGACGGAAGATCTTGATCTGGCCATGGCCCAGAACTGGATGATCAGCGTCGACACACCCGAAGTCGCGCGCTATGTCAAGGCCTGGCGGTCCGTTGATCGACGGTCGGACCGGAACACGCAGGTAGCCACGGTGCTGAACATCGGTCATGAACTGGACCGTCTGACGCGCACCATCGGCCTTCGCATGATGCTCAAGATGATGCGCGGACCGGCAAATCTGGCGGGACTGGGGTCCTTGCAGCGATTTCTTGAGTCGGGCTTTGATACCTTTGCGGCGATGGGTCGCAAGGGCGATGGCGCCGCGTATTTCATGGACACGGTCAGATCACGCGAGTCCGGACTGATTGACCGGCTTTTTGACGCCAGCGCTGTCGCCTGCGAGACGGAAATCACCCAGATACTGGGGCAACCCCGGTAACGGAGCCAGACGGACCTGGCGGACAATGACGGCACAGGAGAACCCCATGGAAAAATTATGGCTCAAGAGCTATCCGCAAGGCGTCGCGCATGACGTCAACCCCGAGCAATATCGTTCATTGACACAGATGCTGGAAGAATCTTTCCAGAAAAACGCGTCAAATCCTTTTTCAGTCTGCATGGAAAGCTGGATGAGCTATGGGCAGCTCGACAAACTTTCGTCGGCCTTCGGCGCCTGGCTGCAAAGCAAGGGACTGGAGCCGGATGCGCGGGTTGCCATCATGCTGCCCAACATTCCCCAATTCCCCGTGACCATGGCTGGCGTATTGCGTGCCGGCTACACCTGCGTCAATGTCAACCCGCTGTACACGGCGCGCGAACTGGAACACCAGCTTAAAGACTCTGGCGCGACCGTCATTGTGGTTCTTGAAAACTTTGCAGCGACCCTCGCTGAAGTCATTGACAACACGTCGATCAAGCACGTGGTGATGGCCTCCATGGGCGATTTATTGGGCTTTTGGTACGGTCAGTGGATCACTTTTGCGGTCCGACATCTCGCCAAATTGGTGCCCGCCTACAAGCTGGCCCGCAAAGAAGGGCGAACCGTCACATCTTTCAAGCAAGTTATTGCTGATGGTACGGCGATGCCATTCAAATCGGCTGCAAGCACCCTGGACTCCGTGGCATTTTTGCAGTACACGGGCGGCACGACCGGACTGAGCAAGGGGGCCGTTCTTACCCATCGAAATATCGTAGCGGCCATCCTGCAGGCAGAAGCCTGGTTCACGCCAGCGCTTGAACGCGTGGGCGACGTCAAGAAGATCAACAGCATTGCAGCCCTGCCGCTGTATCACATATTTGCACTCTCCCTTTCGCTTCTGTCGATCCGGTGGGGTTCGCACCTGACACTGATTCCCAATCCCCGTGATTTTGGCGGCTTCATCGCGACGCTGAAGAAACGACCCTTTCATTTGCTGCCGGCGGTAAACACCTTGTTCAATGCGTTGCTGCAGCACCCGCAGTTCAAGACAGTCGATTTCTCCAGTCTTTGTGTGTCGCAAGCAGGCGGCATGGCCGCATCGGCTGGAACCGCCAAGCACTGGCTTGAGACCACCGGCTGCCCCATGGTGGAAGGCTGGGGGATGAGTGAAACCTGTGCGATCGGTACCAACAACCCGGTACTGTCAAAAGAGTTTTCCGGAACCATAGGATTGCCGCTGCCAGGCATTGACCTTGCCATCAAGGATGACGAGGGAAACTCGCTGGCTCAGGGTCAGGCCGGTGAAATTTGCATCAAGGGCCCCAACGTGATGACGGGTTATTACAGACAACCCGAAGAAAATAAGCACGCGTTCACGGCAGATGGCTTCATGCGTACGGGCGATGTCGGCATCATGGACGAACGGGGCTACACCAGAATTGTGGACCGGAAAAAAGACATGATTCTGGTCAGCGGTTTCAACGTTTTCCCGAGCGAGCTGGAAAATGTCATCTCACTTTGCGATGGCGTGGTGGAATGCGCCGTTATTGGTGTACCGGATGAGAAACAGGGCGAGGCTATCAAGGTTTTCGTCATCAAAGACAATCCCCACTTGTCCGAGGACGATATCTCAAGATATTGCCAGCAGCATCTGACCGGGTACAAGCGACCGAAATACATTGAGTTCCGTGAGGATCTCCCAAAATCGAATGTGGGAAAAGTTCTTAGACGCGAATTGCGCGTCGGAAAATAGGCGCATGGCTGTGCGGGCCCATGCCTACGTGGGCATTCCGTAAGCGCACGCCCAACACACGTTGACGCAGTGGGGGCCGCGATGGCATGGGCGCCGCAGTTACAGTGAGATCAACTGCCTCCGATGCGCCAGCAACTCTTGAATCTGACTATTCCTGTGCGCAGGCAACCAATTACGCCTGCGGCTGTCCTGCACATTCGCAAGTGCTCCACGAACCCCGGACTTGCAACCTCAATCTGAAATTGACATGCTGACCCCATCAGTAGTGTCCGGTGAACGCAGCCCGGTTTCGGCAAGAAGTCAGTAACCATGCGGGTTTGTGCCCTGGACATACGAATGTACCGGCCGCGGAGGTGGTGCAGCGCCACAAGAGTTTGGCCGATATTGAGCGCGGCTTTAGGGTACTCAAATCCGACATCGAGATCGGTCCGGTGTACCACCAGCTGCCCAAACGGATTCGCTCACACGCCTTGGTGTGTTTCATGGCGCAGATCGAGTCCCGGGTGATGCGAATGCGGCTCAAGGCGGCCAATCGATCAGAGTCACCCAGCACATTGCTTGAGCAACTCAAGCGTATTCACCAGCAAACTGTTCAGACCAGCGACGGCAAGAGACTGACTGGATTGACCGAGATGACGCCAGTTCAGAAGTCGCTGTTTGCAGCTTTGGAATTGACACCACCGACACCTTCAGACCTCGTCAAGCCCGCTTTGTAGTCTGCGTTTAACAACCCATTTCTAATGAAATCAACCACTTGCGTTCAGGAAGTGTTGAACCTGAGGGCCGGTGACGATTGTCTGCGCGGGCGAACTGGTGGCACGCCACGGGGTGAGGAATTCATCGTCCTGTTGCCGGACACAAATGGGGATGAGGCGCTGGAAGACGCGCGGCACATGCAACACACGGTCTGGTCACTGGCACTGCCACACGCGCAGGCCGCCCCTGGCATGGCGTCAGTCGGCGCTATCCCGATCGCCAACACGCCCGCCGCCTCGGCAAGCCATCAATCCACAAAGAAATCGGGAATGAAATGTTGGGTGCCAGGGGTCACCGCGTACTTTTCCAGATCGGTGATGCCATGCGCGGCCAGCAAGGTGTCGTCGATGTAGAAGTTGCCGCTGTTGGCGTTGCTATTGGTCAGAATCAGCCAGGCCGCATCGGACAAAATTTCCGGCTTGCGGCACAGCGCCACATCGACGCCCGGAATCATCTGCATGGCGGCCGTGGCAATGGCCGTGCGTGGCCACAGGCTGTTGACGCCAATGCCGTACTTCTTGAACTCGCCGGCATGGCCCAGCGTGCACAGGCTCATGCCGTACTTGGCCATGCTGTAGGCCGTGTGGTTCTGAAACCAGTGCGTCTGCATCGACAAGGGCGGCGACATGGTCAGCACCTGCGGGTTGCGTCCGGCCGTTGCTGATTTTTTGAGCTCGGGCAGACAGGCCATGGTGCACAGGTAGGTGCCGCGCGCATTGACACCATTCATCAGGTCGAAGCGCTTCATGGGCGTCGCTTCGGTGTTGGTCAGGCTGATGGCGCTGGCGTTGTTCACCAGAATATCAATGCCGCCAAAGGTCTGCGCCGCCTGGGCCACGGCAGCGAAGACGGCGGCGTCATCGCGGATGTCCACCGCCAGTGCCAGAGCCCGGCCACCGGCCGCCTCTACCTCTTTGGCCGCGCTGTAAATCGTGCCTGGCAGTTTGGCGTTGAGATCGGTCGTCTTGGCCACGATGACGATGTTGGCGCCATCCAACGCCGCCCGCTTGGCAATCGCCAGGCCAATGCCGCGCGAGGCACCGGTGATGAACAGGGTTTTACCCGTCAGGCTGAAGGTCTGATTCACGACTGTCATGCTCGATTCTCCTGTCGCTGTATTTGCTATACAAATAATAGCTTCTCACGCTTATTTGACGGGGGCTACAGACCAGTTTTCTTTAAGTTTTTGAGAAATCCGGTTTCCGCTTCTCCATGAATGCGGTGAACGCCTCGCGCGCCGCCGGTTCGCGCAGCAGGCGCCCAAAACTGTCGCCTTCTTCCGCCATGCGCTCGGCCACTATGCTGGTCTGCCCTTTTTTCATCAGGCGCTTGGTCTCGATCAGCGAGTTCAAGGGCTTGGCGGCCAGCTTTTGTGCCTGACCTTGCGCCAGTGCGGCGGCTTCGGACGGCGGCACGATGCGGCTGATGAGTCCCATCTCCAGCGCCGACTCGGCCATGAATGGCTCCCCCAGCAACAGCGCCTCGGCGGCGCGGGAATAGCCCATCAGCTGCGGCGCCAGGTAGCTGGAGGCGGCTTCGGGGCACAGGCCCAGGTTGACGAAGGGCATGGAGAAGGCCGCGTTGTCACCGGCATACACCAGGTCGCAATGAAACAGCATGGTGGTGCCGATACCCACCGCCGGACCGCAAACCGCCGCCAGAACGGGTTTGGGAAAGGTGCTGATGCCGCGCAAGAAGCGAAACACCGGCGAGTCCTGGGTTGCGGTGGGCGCATTGAGGAAGTCCCCGATGTCATTGCCGGCACTGAAAATCGTTTCGTGCCCCTGGAACACGACCACATGCACGGCGGCGTCGGCTTGCGCCAGCGCCAGCGCATCGGCCATGGCCGCATACATGGCGCTGGTGATGGAATTCTTCTTTTCCACCCGATTGAAAGTGATGGTCATGACACCGTTGGCGATGTCAGTCAATATGTCAGTCATGCTGTTTCCTCAAGTTAATGGGCCAGTGCTTCGCGCACAAAGTCCAATCGGTCCTGGCTCCAGAACATCTGGTCGGCCACAAAAAAGTAGGGGCGCCAAAGACGCCGCGCTGAACGGCCGCTTCGGTCGCGACCGTCAACGCATCCCTGACGAGCGGCTCGCGGCTCAAGCCCAGCAGCGCTTGCGGATCGAAGCCGGCCTTGGTGAGCACGGCCGCGCGCATCAAGGCAGGGTATTGATCGGGAAATTCGGGTTGAATTGAAAGGGCACATCATAGCGACTGGCTGTGCAGCATCCCGTACTGATCGGCAATGTGTTCACTCTTTGTAGTAAACGAGTTGATGCGTTGTGGCGAGCAGGGTTCCGGCGGTGCTCCACAGCTGCCCCGCCTGGTCGAAGAAACCGTTTCGAAACGCCTGCCCACGCGCCTGCCCCAACAAGTAACCGGTGCCGGACTCGGCCAGTTGCTCAACGCCGGAATGAAAATACACGGTCAGTGAAACGGTTCCCACCGGCACCCGCACCGAGCGACGCAACCAGATGCGCGGGAAAAAGACGTCGGCCATGGCCGTCAGCGACGCGAAGTCCAGGGCGCGCGGCGGTTCGTCCCGAATCCAGAGTTGCGTCAGGCTGGCCAATTGCGGATCGTCGCTGCTGGCACCACCGTCCCACGTCGAGGGCAGGGCGCCCGTCACCGGTCGCATGTCATAGCGCTGGAGCCATGCCGCCGCCTTGGAAAATGGCGTGATTCGGGCCACGGAGTCGGGCGGCGCCACCTCGGGCATGGGCATGTCGTTGGCACTCCAGGTTTCCCGCCGCACGGCGGTGATGGCCGTGCCGGTGAGCACCACAAACTCGACACCGCTGGCGTCCGCTTGGCGCAAGGCCAGCACCCAGTGCTGCGTAGACCGATTGGTGCGCACTGGCGTGGCCATGACCTTGAAGGCACCCTGTATCAGGCCGCTGGCGTAGTTCACCGTCAAAGCCACCGGCTCGCCCAGGCGGGACGGATGCATCATGACGGCGTTCAGGACAATGGCCGCACTGACTCCTCCGAACGGCCCGACCATGTTCCACCAGGCCGGGCTGGTGAGGCCCAGAAACTGATCGGGGGTGGCACCGAAGTCCGGCGTCAAATGAAGCGCTGTATCAAAAGGATGTGAACTCATGGAGTCGCAGTGTCGCAGCCCACCGGCCAGCCGCCGGTCATCTGGGTGACGTTAAAAAAAAGGCCTCTGAAGCGTGCTTTTTTTGTCTACGCACGCCCGAAACTATTGGCAACCAGGCATGGCATTATCACGGCAATATAAAAGTCCATGGTGGCTTCATTGAATGCATCCATGGCCGCTTTCACGCATAAAGCATTTTCTCCGCATCTGGCGTCGGGACTCGGTGCAGCGTCCATTTCTTTTGCATGATGGCGCAATGTGCCACCTTGATGACGCAATCAGGGTCGACCGGCTTGGCCAAGTAGTCGTAAGCACCCAGCCGGATGGCTTCCTTGGCGGTGTCGACCGACGGATAACCGGTGATGACGACCACTTCGCTTTCCGGCCATCTCTGCTTGATCATCCTGAGAACCGACATCCCATCCAACCCCGGCATGCGCAGATCGAGCAATACCAAATCATATGAATCGCGCTCCATTTCACGCAATGCGTCGGCCCCATTCAACGCGGCTTCGACATAGCAACAGTGCCCGCTCAGTAGCCTGAGATGGCTAGCCCGTACCACTTCTTCATCGTCCACGATCAGGATTTTCATTTTGCCGTTCATTTCGTCTTCCCCTTCTTTCTTTGATCAGGTCTCTTGATCTTTCTCTAGCAATGTTCGTGCCCTGCTCATATCCGCTTGTTTCAGCGAGTGATGCAGCCAATCACACAGGATTGCCTAGTACGTTGGCGTCAATATTCACGCTCAGCACATAACTTTTGTACACAAGGAATCAACGGTCACCAAATATTAAATTGATTCTTTCAAATGGATGTAGCGGTTTGCCGCTGGACAACTATCCGATGCGCAGTGCGATATGCGCTGGCCCTCACTTGCCTTATCGCCGCATTCACGTCACCCGCTGCATAAAATATTTGTTCATCTGAAAAATCATGTAACTTGTTGAATTTAAAAAAGAATTCACAAAATGAGTCGATTCAACTGAATAAAAAATATGTACAAGTTTCAGTTGTTGTTGATTTCGCAGCGGCATATTTGGACACGGATATTGACGCAAGCTATTGAATTTGAATCACTATTTCCACCCATGCAAACCATGGCACGGTCGTTGCTTATCACTTGGTCAGAAGGTACGGAATTAACTTTAACCAGGAGAATATGATGAGTGTTCTACGCAAAATTCTAGTCGTCGATGATGACGCTGTGGTCGGCAAAAGCTTTGACCGTGTTCTCAAAAGCAAGGGTTATGCGGTGATCACCGCGCAGAGCGGCGAAGAGGCGCTGCTCAAACTCAAGAACGAACGCTACGACGTTGTTTTTACCGATATCAAGATGCCAGGAATGAGTGGTCTTGAAGTCGCCGAGCGGGTGAAGAAGAGCCAACCATGGCTGCCGGTGGTCGTCATCACCGGCTATGGAACGAGTGACAATGAAGTTCGCGCTGAAGCCGCCGGAGTGTCGGGCTTCCTGCGCAAGCCCCTGTCGCCGGAAATGATTGAAGGCAGCACGAATAAAGCATTGCAGGAATTGGATGCGATATTGGCGGCACCCGCCGAAGCCGAAGCCATCAATTTGCCACCCGCCGAGATGCAGCGGCCGGAAAGCACAATCAAAAACATTGCGCTGTTCTTTGCGGCGCCTTTTATTGGTCTCGCTTACATCATCGCATTGCCTTTCGCCGGATTTGCCATTTTGACTTGGATGTGCGCCCAGGCACTGCTTGAGCGCAAATGAAGGCATCTGTTCTACGCATGTGGAAAACATGTGAAAACTTGGTGCCGGGCGGGAGACAAAACCCTCCCGGCCGTTCGGTCGGATGTTGAGAATCACAAGTCAGAGGAACACAAAATGACAAGCGCTATGAAAGAAGCCTCCAAATTCGCTGTCTACATGAACCTTTTTTTTTCTGTCGTGGTGGCAGCTGTATTTTTCTTGGCAAGCAGCCTATCGGCGCATGCTGCTTACGGCGTTCTGGCACCGGAGGATCAAGCCTGCCTCAACTGCCACGCAAAGAACAAGTTCGGCAAAGTAAGTGCCAATGGCGAATCGACCTCCCTGCATGTTTCAGACAAAGCTTTTTCGGAGTCGGTTCATAACGAAAACGGGTGCACCGATTGCCATGCCGGATTTGATGTCAAGAAACACACGAAGGGAAGCAATCCAAAAATTGGTTCGCGGGAATATTCAATTGCCGCGCTGAAAGTCTGCGAGGACTGTCACAAAGACAACGTCAAGCTCTATGAGGGCAGCCTGCATGCCGCACTCGTTCGCGACGGCAATTCCGAAGCGCCGATCTGTTCGGATTGCCATGATCCGCACGCGGTCCGCGCCAAATCGGCATCTGGCCCCATGGACGACGTCGTATGCAGGAACTGCCACGGTGAGGTTTTCACCGCCTATGCGTCCAGTGTGCATGGTCACGCACGCGCCAAACAAACCGGCAAACTGGCAGCCAATGAAAAGAAGGCACCGATCTGCGCTGACTGCCACAAGGCGCACGAGATAAAGGCTGCCGCAACCGGAAGCCGGATCAAAGATGCTTGCCTGAATTGCCACAAGGACGCGCTGCACCTTCACAAGGTGTGGCTGCCCAACGTCGAGCGGCATTTTGAAGCGATTTCATGCCCCGCCTGTCATGTGGCGACGGCGAAACGGCAAGTCAATCTCAGGCTGTACGACAGCCTCACCAACCAGTCGGTGACCGAGAAAAAAGGCGTGCCGCAATTCAAGAGCCGTGCCCAAGCGGCCGATGCCAAAGGGCAGGGATTGGATGCCTATGCCTTGCAGAGCCTGCTGAAAGTGTTTAACAGCGATGACCCAGACGAGAAGACGGTTTTGCGTGGACGTCTGGAGGTCAGCTCGGGCGTGGAGGCGCACCAATTGGTTGGCAAAGAACAGGCCATCAAGGACTGCGGCACGTGCCACCGAGAAGGCTCTGATATTTTCCAGACCGTTACCATTTCGATCGTTCGTCCCGATGGCCGGTCAATTCACTACGATGCGCAAAAAGAGGTTCTGACCTCCCCCATTTCCGTGAAGTCTGTCAGTGGCTTTTACGCGATCGGTGGCACCAGAATCAAGCTGCTGGATGTTTTGTTCGTCATCGTGTTGGCCATCGGCATCACGGTACCTTTGGGTCACTTTACCTTGAGGTGGCTGTTCAAGAAATATGGGAAGAAGACCAGCGACAAATGAAAATCCGGGCGTGCTCGACTAACGGCCGATCATTGCCCGCAAACTGCTCAATAGGCATCCGTACAACCCAACTTTAGGAGAGGCGAAAATGAAAAAACTATACCTTCACCCACTGCCGGTCAGGATTTGGCACTGGATAAACGCGTCAAGCATCCTCGCGATGCTACTCACCGGTGTTCAGATTCGATACATCGGATTGATCAATGTCATGGCGTTCAAAACCGCCGTTGATTTGCATAACTGGATCGGCTTTGTCCTGATCGCCAATTTCTTTATCTGGCTGCTGTTCTATTTATCCTCGGACAAGATCAAGACCTATCACACGGAGTTGAGTCCAACGAAGTATTTCCGTGAGTTCTTTGCACAAATGAAATATTACGGCTTCGGAATCTTCCGGGGGGACCCCAACCCGCATCATGCGAGTGCCTATCACAAGTTCAATCCAATGCAAAGCATGACCTACCAAATCGTCATGATGCTGGTCGCTCCGATTCAGTTTTACACGGGCGTGCTACTGTGGGATGTTGAGCGTTTTCGACCAGCGGTGGATTTCTTTGGCGGCGTTCGCGTGGTGGACACGGTGCACGTGCTCGGGTTCATTTTCTTGACGTTCTTCATTTTCATTCACCCCTACCTTGCAACCCTTGGCCGTACGCCGACCACTCACATCAAGGCGATGTTTACCGGCTACGAGGAAGTTGAAGAGGACGCCGGGCACTAGCGGTCAGTGCCCATGCGTTCCTCCTGATGATCGACCAAGGCATCCATGGCACGTAGCGCCAGCCAAGTACCCCGCGCGAGGCGTCAGAACGATCAGGCGTCCGTGACATGGAAGGGGCAACTTCAACCTACATCCATTTCAAGTGAACTCCACGCGGAACGACGAGGGATCATCGGGGTCCATGCCACGGATTTTGATATCGTATTTCTTCATGAGCGCCTGGAAATTCGCGCGAAGCATTCCGGTTTCCTCCGCGCTGTTGGTGACGTTCCAGGTGTTTCTTTTGAGGGCCTCAAGTATGAAGTTTTTCTCGATCTCCTGAACCGATTTTTCCCGTGCCATCTTCTTGAGTCGCTTCAGCTCATCGCTGGTCCTGGGCACATCAAGCTCAGGCCGCGGCAGCACATCAATGATGTTCGTCAAGTGAGCCTGCCGAATCACTTTGTCGCTGCTCAGGATCATTGCCCGATGCACCGTATTTTCAAGTTCACGAACATTTCCCGGCCAGCTGTAGTTCACGAGTGCGCTCAACGCGCCTTCGGAAAATTCGGTCGATTCCTTCCCGAGCTCCTTGCCGAAGGCTTTGAGAAAATGGAACGCCAACGCCGGTATGTCTTCATGGCGCTCTCTCAGAGGAGGCAACTGGATGGGAAAGATGTTGATGCGGTAGAAAAGATCCTCACGGAATGTGCCGTCCGCCACCATCGTTTTGATGTCCTTGTTGGTGGCGGTGACCAGCCGGATGTTGGTGCTCTGGACTCGGGTGTCGCCGACCGCCCTGAACTCCCGCTCCTGAATGACCCTGAGAAGCTTGGCCTGAATCGACATCGACAGGTTCGATATCTCATCCAGGAAAAGCGTTCCACCATCGGCGGCTTCAAACATGCCGCGCTTGTTGGCCACAGCGCCCGTGAAAGCACCCTTGACATGCCCGAACAGTTCGCTTTCCAGCAACGTTTCGCTGAGCGCATTGCAGTCAACGGCGACGAATAGCTTGTCCTTGCGCAGGCTATTGAAATGGATGGCGCGGGCAATCAGCTCCTTGCCGGTTCCGCTGTCACCAGTGATCAAGACCGTGCTGTTGGTCGGCGCGCACTTGGCGATCAGATGATAGACATTCTGCATCGCCTGGCTGGACCCGACGATGTTCTCGAAACGGTATTTGGAGCTAAGTTCGGTTCGGAGACTGAGGTTTTCCTGCAGGAGTTGGCGCCGCTCCAGTGCACGCTCCACCACCAGCTTGAGTTCATCTGGATCGAACGGCTTGGGCAGATAATCGAAGGCGCCGAGTTTCATGGACCGCACCGCGGTTTCAATCTGCGCCAACCCCGTCACCATGATGACGTCGATGTCGGGATGCGTTTCCTTGACGCGCTGCAGCACCTCCAGTCCGTCCATATGCGGCATCATGATGTCAAGAATCATCACATCGAAAGGACTCTCTTCGATTTTCCTCAAAGCAGCCAGACCGCTTGGTGCGGAATCAACTTCGTAAGCATTGTCGACAAGAATTCGCATGCAACTTTTAATGACGATTTCCTCGTCGTCGACGACCAGTATCCTGGTTTTCATTAATTGCTCCTACGTTAATGATTTTCAATATTTCCCGGGGGCTCCAGAGGAAGATAAACGTGAAAAATGGTCCCTACCCCGACTTGGCTTTCCACCACGATGGTTCCACCATGCGTTTTGATGATCCCGTGGCTGACCGACAAGCCCAGTCCGGTCCCCTTGCCCACTTCTTTGGTGGTGAAAAAGGGATCGAAAATCCGTTGCAGGTTTTTCTCGGAAATTCCGCAGCCGTTGTCGGCAATCGCGATTTCCAGCATGGGTGCGGTCGGTTCGCCTGGCGTTAGGTTTCTCGGCCGATCCACGCGACGGGTTGTGACGGTAATACTTCCGCCATGTTCGATGGCATGCTGCGCATTGACGATCATATTCATGACCACCTGCTCGATCAGGTCAGCGTCGATCCAGATCGGCGGCAGGTCCCGGCCGAGATCCAAAGTGATCTTTATGTTGTTCAACGATGCAGGTTGCGCGAGGATGCGCTCGGTATTTTGGACAATTGTGTTGAGATCGGAAAATTTCTTTTCCGGATTCTTCTCGCGTGCGAAATCGAGAAGGCGCCGGATGATCGCGGCGCACCGCTTTGTTTCGCGAATCACCAAATCCAGGTCTTCCGCATCCTGGCTGCCGTCCGGCATTTTTTTTCGCAGCAGATGCGAGAAAGTCAAAACGCCGGTCAGCGGGTTATTCAATTCATGAGCGATACCCGACGCCAGCAGGCCGACCGAAGCCAATTTTTCCGTCCGTACCGTCTCGGCTTCGGCTGTGCGCAGTTGTTTGGTCCTCTCCTCGACCTTCTGCTGCAAGGTATGCCCCCACTCTTGCAATTCATGCTGGGAATTCTTCATGGACAACGTCATGGCATTGAACGACTTGGCCACTTGCCCGAACTCGTCATGACTTCTTACCGGAATCAGTTGTTCCAGATTGCCGGACGATAGCCTATTCGAACCGGCTTCCAGATCTCGCAGGGGCCTATAGACCAAACGGCTGACGAAGCCGCTCACGAAGATCGAGACGATCACGATGAAGCCCAGTGAGAATTCGGCGATCATGAGGCTGTTCCGGTTCATTTTTTTATCGATATCGTCGACCGAATAAACGATATCCAGCACGCCTAGCACCGAGTCCGATTTTTTATGTTCATGGCAACTTGCCGAGTAGCAGGAAATCTCGTTGTGCAGCAATTCCATGCTGCCTATCATCCTGCGGCCGTCCGGACTGATGAAGTTCCGCGATATCGCGGTTGTGGGAATCGGAAGACCGGGCGAAATATTCGGATAGCAAAGCGTGCAGCCATCAGCGTTCGGATCGAGCATTTTTCCGACTTCAGGCAAATAGGAGGAGTAGATGATCTTGCGGTCCTTGTTCCAGACCCGAACCTTGGCAATGTTCTCCTGCTTTCCTACATCCCGAATAATTCTCGCTATATTTTCGGGCTCATCTTGAAGCATCGCATAGCGCGTGCTTTTGGTGATGACTTCAGATATTTTTGAGAGGTGAGATACCGTCGCTTCGCGCAGTTCATCGCGCTGGTGCCGAACGACCAGCATCGTGAATAGAGTCATCGCCACAGTCAAGGTAAGCGCCAAGTACAGGCCGACCTTGAACTTAAGCGGACTCTCTGAAAATCTCATTGTTACCACACGTCAGAAATAGCAAGTGGAACTAACCGATTCGCACGAAGTCCCGATGCTCGGGCGTCCCTTGCAAGGCACATCCGAATTCCACAACTGCGGGGCAACTCGTCAAATCGAAGCGAAGGACCAAAAATGACACCCTTGGCATGCTCCGATTTCCAATGAAATCAGCATAACACCAGCCCAATGGATACCCGGCACCGCCAACCGAGAATGTGACGAAAGAATGATGCGTGTCAAACGATGGCGCCAGCAGGTGGGCGCCGCGGCATCGCCGCGGTGTTCGATTCAGGGTGAGCGTGGGGTTTCAGACGCGCTCGAAGATGCCGGCAGCGCCCTGCCCCATGCCGACACACATGGAGACCATGCTGTAGCGCAGCTTGTTGCGATGCAGCGCATGGATCGCGGTGGCGGAGCGGATGGCGCCGGTGGCGCCCAGCGGATGCCCCAATGCAATCGCGCCACCCATGGGGTTGACCTTGGCCGGGTCCAGCCCCAGCGTGTTGATGACGGCCAGCGACTGCGCGGCAAACGCCTCGTTGAGCTCAATCCAGTCGACGTCGTCCTGCTTCAAACCGGCATAACGCAGCGCCGCCGGAATGGCCTCGATCGGGCCAATGCCCATGATGCGCGGTGGCACGCCTTTGGCCGCAAAGCTGACGAAGCGCGCCAGCGGGGTCAGACCGAATTGCTTGACCGCTTTCTCGCTGGCCAAAATGAGGGCGCCGGCGCCGTCCGAGGTCTGCGAGCTGTTGCCGGCCGTGACCGAGCCACGCGCCGCAAACACCGTCTTGAGCTTGGCCAGACCTTCCATCGAGGTGTCAAAGCGCGCACCTTCGTCCAGGCTGACCAGGCGCTTTTTCTCGATGACTTCGCCGCTATGCAGATCGGGCGAGCGGTCAATCACTTCCACTGGGGTGATTTCATCGGCAAAGTGACCGGCTTCCATGGCAGCCAGCGCTTTTTTATGCGATGCAACAGAAAACTCGTCCTGCGCTTCGCGGCTGATTTTCCACTGCGTCGCCACCTTCTCGGCGGTCAGACCCATGCCGTACGCAATGCCAATGTTCTCGTCGTTGTTGAACATGGTGGGCGACAGCGAGGGCGAGTTGCCCATCATCGGCACCATGCTCATGCTCTCCACGCCGGCGGCGATCATCACATCCGCCTCACCGACGCGAATGCGGTCGGCCGCCATTTGCACCGCGCTCAAGCCCGAGGCGCAAAAGCGATTGACGGTGATGCCGCCGACGCTGGTCGGCAGGCCGGCCAGCACGGCGCCGATGCGCGCGATGTTCAGCCCCTGAGGACCTTCGGGAATGGCGCAGCCGCAGATCAGGTCTTCAATCGACTGCGGGTCCAGACTGGGCACTTGCGCCAGCACCGCATGCAAGGCCTTGACCAGCAGATCGTCGGGGCGGGTGTTGCGGAAAAAACCCCGGTGCGAACGACCAATAGGCGTGCGCGTGGCGGCAACGATATAGGCTTCTTGAATTTGTTTCATTTTAACTTTCAGGTCAATTCATCAATTGAGCTTTGTTCGTGATTGAGAAAGCGTAGCGAGCGATCGTCAGGCTAGGCGGACGGAGCGCAGGAACCGCAACGTACTCCCTGTACGTGAGGATTCCGAGCACCGCCCAACGACGCATGGCGACCGCGCAGTAGCTTTATCAATTACGAACCGGCTTGCCGGTGGACATCATGCCCATGATTCGCTCTTGCGTTTTGGGGTGGACGAGCAGTTCGCAGAAGGCCTGGCGCTCCAGCGTCATCACATACTCTTCGCTCACCAGACTGCCGGCGTCCACATCGCCGCCGCACACCACATTGGCGATCAGGCTGGCGATATGGAAATCGTGCGCGCTGATGAAGCCGCCGTCGCGCATATTGACCAGCGAACCCTTGATCGTGGCCACCCCGCTGCGGCCCGCCACCGCGAACTGGCGCATGTGCGGTGCACGGTAGCCGCCGGTGAATAGGGCCTTGGCTTCGTTGAT
>NZ_DHXT01000065.1:0-1298 GCF_002413825.1 Rhodoferax sp. UBA5149 | reverse complement strand
TCCAGCGCACTGGTGCCGACCTTGGCCATGGCCGCGGCGGTGAAGCCTTCGGTCAGGAAAGGAAGGATGTCTTTGCCGGTGGAGCTTGCTGCGTTTTCTGCCGCACGCCGCGCAATGTAGGTCAAGCCACCGGCACCGGGCACCAAGCCGACACCCACTTCCACCAGGCCGATATAGCTTTCCATGGCGACCACGCGCCGGGCCGAGTACACCGCCAGTTCACAGCCGCCACCGAGCGCCAAACCACGCACGGCAGACACGACCGGCACGTTGGCGTAGCGCAGCTTGAGCATGGCCTGCTGCATCTCGGCTTCCGCACCGTCAATCGCTTTGGCGCCGCCCATCATGAAGGCCGGCAGCATGGCCTGCAGATCGGCGCCCGCCGAGAACATGTCGTCCGGCGACCAGATCACCAACCCCTGGTAGCCGCCCTCCGCCATTTCCAGGCCCTGCATCAGACCTTCGACCACGCCGGGGCTGATGGCGTGCATCTTGGTCTTGATGCTGGCGATGAGCACGCCACCGAAGGGGCTGTTGGGGTCCGCGTCCAGTGTCCACAGGCGAATCGCTTCGTCCTCATGCAATGTCTTGCCGGCGGTTTCGGCCTTGGGCGCGTTGGCCCCGAGCACGCTCTCGGGGAAGTGCTGACGGGCATACACCGGCAAGCTGCGCGGCAGCACAAACTTCTCCCGCGTCGGGTTCCACGAGCCCTGCGGCGTGTGCACACCACCCGCGTCGGCCACCGGGCCTTGGAACACCCAGTCGGGCAGCGGCGCTTGGCACAAGGCCTTGCCCGCATCAATATCCTCTTTGATCATGTTGGCCACCGTCAGCCAACCGGCTTCCTGCCACAGCTCGAACGGGCCCTGCTTCATGCCAAAGCCCCAGCGCATGCAAAAGTCCACATCACGGGCGTTGTCGGCAATCGAGGCCAGATGCACGGCCGCGTAGTGGAAGCTGTTGCGCAGAATGGCCCACAGGAACTGACCCTGCGCGCCTTCGCTGTCGCGCAGCAGTTTGAGCCGCTCGGCGGCTGGCTTCTTCAGCATGCGGGCGTAGACTTCATCGGCTTTTTCACCAGCCGGCACATAGCCTTTGGAGGCCAGATCAAAACGCAGAATATCGCGGCCTTGCTTTTTGAAGAAACCGGCCTTCGTTTTCTGACCCAGGTTACCCATGTCCAGCAAGGTCTTGAGCACTTCCGGCGTGGCAAAGCTCTCGTAAAACGGATCCGTCTCCAGCGTCAACGTGTCCTGCAGGGTCTTGATCACATGGGCCATGGTGTCCAGGCCCACCAC
>NZ_DHXT01000010.1 GCF_002413825.1 Rhodoferax sp. UBA5149 | reverse complement strand
CCATTCTCGTCAATCGCCACATAGGTGAGGGACGCCTCCGTCACCTTGGTGTAATCACCTTGCGAGCCAAAATGTTCGGCAAAGACCTCCACCTTGACCGTGATCGAGGTGCGGCCAATGCGGGTCAACTTGGCGAAGAACGACAGAATATCGCCCACCCGGACCGGGTGCTTGAAGACGAACTCATTCACCGCCACCGTGGCCATGCGCCCACCCGCATAGCGGGCCGGCACCACCGAGCCGGCCAGATCGACGTGGGCCATGACCCAGCCGCCAAAAATGTCGCCGTTGGCGTTGCAGTCACCGGGCATGGGAATGACCTTGAGCACCAGCTCCTGGTCGCTGGGCAACAGGACGTTGGCGGCACGGCTGGTGGGCGCGGTGTTCGCGCTTGTATTTTTAGACATGGGCACAATCTAGGTTAATTCAGCTTCGAGATTGTCACCCATGCGCCGTTCTGGCGAACATACCCGCTCCCACCACGGCGACGCGCCCGCGTCCACCGCCGCCACCACCCGGTCTGACTGGGCCACGCTCAAACGCCTGTTTCCTTATTTATGGCAATACAAATGGCGCGTCGTGGCCGCACTCGCGTTCATGATCGGCGCCAAAATGGCCAACGTCAGCGTGCCCTTGCTGCTCAAGCAACTGGTGGACACCATGAACCCCAAGGGCGGCATCGATGCCCGTGCCCTGCTGGTGGTGCCGGTGGCCTTGCTGTTCTCGTACGGCTTGCTGCGCCTGTCGACCACCTTGTTTGCCGAGCTGCGCGAGCTCATTTTTGCCAAGGCCACAGAAGGCGCGTCGCGCACCATTTCGCTGCAAGTGTTTCGCCATTTGCACGCCTTGAGCCTGCGCTTTCACCTGGACCGCCAGACCGGCGGCATGACGCGTGACATCGAGCGCGGCACGCGCGCCGTGAATTCGCTGATCTCGTACTCGCTGTACAGCATCTTTCCCACGCTGATCGAAGTGGCCATGGTGTTGACCTACCTGGCCGTCAAGTTTGACGTCTGGTTTGCCGGGATCACCGTCGTCGCGCTGGTGTTCTACATCAGCTTCACGGTGCTGGTGACCGAGTGGCGCACCCACTTTCGCAAGGAGATGAACGAGCTGGACTCCAAAGCCCACAGCCGGGCCATTGACTCGCTGCTCAATTACGAGACCGTCAAATACTTCAACAACGAAGAGTTCGAGGCCCACCGCTACGACGAAAACCTGGAGCGCTACCGCCGCGCCGCCGTCAAGAGCCAGAGCACTTTAAGCTTGCTCAACACCGGCCAGCAGTTGATCATCGCCGCCGGTCTGGTGGCCATGCTGTGGCGCGCGACGCAAGGCGTGGTCGATGGCCACATGACGCTGGGCGACCTGGTGATGGTCAACGCCTTCATGATCCAGCTCTATATTCCGCTGGGCTTTTTGGGGGTGCTGTACCGCGAGATCAAGCAGAGCCTGACCGACCTGGACAAGATGTTCACGCTGATGGAGCGCGAGCGCGAAATTGCCGACGTGCCGGGTGCGCAGCCGCTCAAGGTGGACGGCGCCAACGTCACGTTCAAGCACGTCAGCTTTGCGTATGAGGCGGCGCGGCCGATCCTGCACGACATCAGTTTTGAGATCCCGGCCGGTAAAACGGTGGCGGTGGTCGGCCCCTCGGGCTCGGGCAAGTCGACGCTGGCGCGGCTCTTGTTCCGTTTTTACGATGTGCAGCAAGGCCAGATTCTGATCGCCGGGCAGGACATCAAACAGGTGACGCAAGCTTCGGTGCGCCAGGCGATTGGCATCGTGCCGCAAGACACGGTGCTGTTCAACGACACGGTGGAATACAACATCGCCTATGGCAAACCCGGCGCCACGCGGCTTGAGGTGGAAGAGGCTGCACGCTCCGCGCACATTCACAATTTCATCAATGCCACGCCCAAAGGCTACGACACCATGGTGGGCGAGCGCGGGCTCAAACTATCCGGCGGCGAAAAGCAGCGCGTGGCGATTGCCCGCACCCTGCTGAAAAACCCGCCGGTGCTGATCTTCGACGAAGCCACCTCGGCGCTGGACTCGGCCAACGAACGCGCCATTCAGGCCGAGCTGCAAAGTGTGGCGCGGAACAAGACCACGCTGGTGATTGCGCACCGCCTCTCCACGGTGGTGGATGCGCATGAGATTCTGGTGATGGAGGCCGGGCGCATTCTGGAGCGCGGCACGCATGCGGAGTTGCTGGCGGCGAACGGACGGTATGCGTCGATGTGGGCGTTGCAGCAGTCGACGGCTGAGTAGGCTTGTGGTGTTTAGGGCTGTAGCCCGCGTGAATTATTCGTGATCAGCTATTTAAATAATAGCGAATGAATGGTAATCGTCTGGATGCAGTCGAGTATCGAAGGCCGAAAATCGGTTAGACAGCGACTCCCTGCAACTGCCGCAGCTCTGCCCTCAATGATGGCATCTCTGGACCGAACAGTTTCTCCATGCGTTGAATGTGCTCGACCAGCCAGGCAATCATGGCTGGCCAACTATCACGGTTGTGGCCGTCAAAGGGCTTTGCATACCCCACGATTGACACCTTATTATCGTCCATTCTTCGCCATGCAAGTGGTGCACCAAACGCTTCGTCAAATTCTGTCGCGCGGGCATTCAGGATATCAAAGAGAGCCTTGTTCTGCTCTTTTGCTGCGCGGTTTAATTCAAGGTGAACACGGGCCTCATCCTTGTTGAAAATCATTACATAGTTAACGCCACCGAGCCCCGAACCCGTGCTCAGCCAATGGTCCCGGCTGGACGTTTTGTTGCTATACAAAGCGACATTGGCTTTTTTAAGAGCCTCTAAAGTCTGATACCAGAAATCGGTGCGCAGTTGGTAACGGGTTGCTTGGCTGCGTTCCAAAGACTGCTCTTCAACCTCTTTCTCAGAGATGCCAATCATCAGTTCTTCTGCCTCTGGCAGGGGGATCAATTGTTCGACGGTGAGGAATAGGTCTGGGCCGTCTTGGAATGGTGTCGCTTTGAAGCATTTGACGAGCACCTTATGTTTCAGAAGCCAGAGAACCGCCGAGGTGACTTCCTTCCGGAATTCTGCAGCAACCATAATGAGGCGCTGATCCTTACCCTTCATCACGTTCACGACTTCATCAAAATCCTCTTTTCCAAGGAACTCACAGATCAGGGATTTGGCGTCTTTGCCAGGAGCGGTCTTGTCGAGGTATTTTTGGTAAATCTCCCCAATTTTTGTTGGTGACAAAGTTGAGCAGTAGGAGGCGTACTTGAGGGATTGCCACGCCACATTGCGACCGGAGTCGTCCAACTTGTTTTCGATGATGACCAGTGATCCTTGCTTGTCGATCGCCAAAAGGTCAAGGCGCTCCTTCGTATCGTCGAAACCGTCAAACTCTTTCTGGATGATGAGCAGCTCTTCTCCCAGTGAGTCCGGCTGATTGGCCAGCCATTCCTGCAAATGGTTCCGCTCCGAAAATCCCAGTTCTGAGAAGTTCATTTTTTTGAGTTTTGTGATGCGGTTCGTCTGGTGGTTGATGCGATACATAAGGTGCGACGTGCCTGCGGTTGCTTTGTTGATCTGGCAATATACCAGCGAGCAAGGCCCAGGAATTGGGGGGGCTGGATTCCAATTAATGCCTGTGCAGATGTGGTTCTTGTGTTTTGCAATGGATTTAACTGTCGATCCTCAACCAACTTAACTGCTGCCGCACCGACCCTCGAAATAAGGCAAAAGTGCTTTCGCCGCCTCGATCCGCAGATGAAGTTCAATTGTCTTGTCGTTCATAACGCCGAGCAAAAAGCCCTTGGGATCGAGACTGTTTCCATGGGATGCTGATGCTTTCACTTCCTGGTTGGCTTGGCTGCCATCCCTCTCGTCAGCCACTGATGACATGGGTGCGGTCGCTGGCCTGACAACGGGACTAAAGTGTTCCAGGATGGCATGAAAAACAGCGGGCTTGATGCATTCAAGACGCGCCAGTACCTTGGCCTGCGCATCGGGGTTGGGGGGCAGGTCGAGCCAGGGTTCTTCCGAGAAGATGGCGGCCAGGTCCGGAGCCACAAACGCGGACCATCGGCCCGTTGCTGGCTGCAGTGCGGGCACCAGCAGGGCGTGATGGATTTTGCCGGGGCTGGCAGTGTCAACAGCAGGCATCATCGAAAGGCGTCCAGGTGCCACCAAGCTCAAATAGCGCAAACGCAACGATTCAAGAAACGCCCTCGCTTGAGCGACGGATGCGGGCTCTGCGAGTGAAAACCACAGTTGGTAAGCGTCAATGCCGGATACTGCGATCGCAGGCGCGGGCAACTCAAGATCAGTCTGTACCCCGCGCCAAAGGGTCGACAGCAGGGTCCAGTCGGCGGGTCTGGCCAGTTCCAGAACCATGGCACGTACCGTCCCATCGGGCGCAATCAGGCCGGGCTCGGCACCGTCAGGGCTTTGGATGTTTCGCTCGTGAGAGAGATAGAGGCGGTCCAACTCCGCTGGCAGTGTGCTCATGGCGAACTCTCGGAAATTGTGTGAGAAGGGAGTGTTTGTACCCGAACCTGCGCCAGCATCTTCCAGGTCAGCCCCAGCGGCATGTCGGTCTTGAATGAAACCAGTTGTCGGGACAGCCTGGCTATCTCAATTCCCTTGCGCAGATTCACGCCAACTTGGCCTGCTACCTTGTCGGCGTTGGAGATCAGCCGGTCAAGATTGCCATTGATTCGAAGCAGCGTTGCTGCGGTTTTTCTGCCTACCTTGTCCACACCAGGGACGCCATCCACCGCATCTCCCATGAGGGCCAGCAGATCGCCCATCTGCGATGGTTTGACGCCAAATTTCTCCTGCACATAAGCAGAGTCACGCCAAACGTCTTTGAAGTGGTCGTAAATGCAGACCTGGTCATTGAGCAACTGCAAAAAGTCCTTGTCGGTCGACAAAATGATGGCTCGCTCCGACCTGGCGTTGCACCATTTTTCGACCAACGCGGCAATGGCATCGTCCGCTTCGATGCCCTCAATGGTAATCCAGTGCAAGCCCAGGTCATGCAGTTCATGCTTGATGGTCAGCAAGCCATCTCGCAAGGGTTGCGGCATGGGTTTTCGGTTGGCTTGATAGGCTTCATAGAGGTCATGTTTCCAGGTGCGCCCGCCATGGTCAAAAACCGCAACCGCGTGGGTCGGCCTGTGGGTATTGAGTGCGCGCTTGAACGAGCTCAGGCTTGATTTGAGGGTGTCAGCCACCTTCTCCTCGCTGTCTGGCTCAGGAATAGCCTCGTGAATACGCCTGATGATGTTCAACGCATCAATAATTAGCAGGGACATTTTGTGATCATGGCTGTTTGAAACTTCCCACTGAGACGAAGATGACCCCGTCGCTCGTTCCACGCAAGGAGGGGCAGCGGCCATGGTAAGCCATTGACATCTTGCTGGCGGCCAGTGGGCGTTATGCGCAGAAGCGGGCGTTGCAGCAGAGTTCGGCGTAGCCTTGTGACATTTTCGGCCGCTGGCCCCCGTCGAATATGCGTGACTAGCTATTTAAATGCTAGCAATTGGGGTATTTTCTTTGGCCTGCGTCTTGCCAAGCGGTCAGTGGTCGTTCCTGGCCGCCTGGCCCAATAAGCGGGGTAAATTTTCGAACGCCGCGATGCTTGCGCGCTTGATCCGCTTGAGAATCTCCTGTTTCTCCGTGTCAAGGGGATCGATATCACGAACAATCTTGGAATAGCCATCCAGCCGCGAGTTGTTGACCCACTCGCGAACCAAAGGGTGTCGTGCGCAGTGAAGCCGGTTCTTCATGTCGGG
>NZ_DHXT01000163.1:19404-19867 GCF_002413825.1 Rhodoferax sp. UBA5149 | reverse complement strand
GCATCACTCAGATGGGTCTGGATGTCGCGCAGCGCTTGGGCTTGTGCACCGTCGGGCGCGCTACCAACAAGCGATTTCTGTGCTACAGCGGCATCGAGCGATTGCAATTGCAGCCAGAGTCGGCGGGCGAACGGAAAAATTGATTGTCGCCGTCCAACGGCCGCTATCGAGCCGTCGGCCCAAATCCAGGGCCTGAGTCCGTGGAATGACCCGCTGTTTGACTGCCGTCAATACGGGCACGACGTGTCGCGACACAATGCGCACGGACTTCGATATGTGCGTTCGAGCACGGTTGGGGCGTTTCATTGAGGCTAAGCTATTCGCATCATGACTGTTTTTTCCTCTGCCACCACTGGTAATTCCGCGCCGGACCCATGGCAGCTGCATTCTCCGGTTGGGGACGGCCAATGAACGGCCTGACCAGCGCCGAGGCAGCTGAGCGGCTCAAGCGCTACGGTCCCAA